>CACZCT010000072.1 GCA_902779745.1 uncultured Prevotellaceae bacterium | reverse complement strand
CATCCGCTGCGGTCTATGAGGATGTTGTTAAGATAGTTGTTGCCGACAATAGCCCAGGGCGAAGTGGCAGAGTAGTGTTGCAGGTGATCTCTCTGAAGATCGTAGACGAAGAGTCCGTTGCCATAGCTGGCGATATAATACATACCGTCGGACGCCTTTTTTATATTGTATCTGCGGAAACGCTCAACGGTAGTATCCACTCCCTCCAGAAGCTTCAGGACCCTCATGTCGCCCTCTTCGGGGAAGACGTAGAGGATGCCTGTGCTGTTGCTGATAAAGTGGTTGTTGTCATAGCTGAGGCCTTCAATCATAGCACCGCCTCTTATGTGATACTGTTCGGTGATGGTGGTCTTTCCGTCCTTGGGCGACACCATGAAGGTCTGTCCGGTGGTGAAAATCATCCACACCCCGTGCCACTCGAAACTGGCTGTCACCATACTGAAGCCTTTCATACCCTCTGCCTTGGGTGTGCGACGCAGTTCACGTCCGTTGGCATCGAAGGTGATTATTTCGCCTGATCTGGCGAGGGTCAGGATCTGAGAGCCTATCTGTATTCCCCTGAGGAAATGGATCCCCTTGCCTATGGTGCAGGCATTTCCCTCTGTGTCGATAATGGATATTCCGTTGGTGGTTATTGCCCAGAGGCGGCCTTGATCGTCTTCAAAGGCGTCGCTTACGTGGTTCTCAGGCAGGTTGCCGTTCTCTTTATTGTAGTCGGTGCAATAGACGTCGCCATCGGCATTGCCTTTCACACGACGTACTCCAGACTCATCGTCAAACATCCACAGCACTCCCTGTTTGCCACGTATATACCTGCGATAGGTACGTGCGTAGTCATTATGGCCGGTAAAGTCGATGAACATACCTGTACGGAGATCATAGCAGCAGAACACGTAGGTGGAGGTGCGCATCCAGAGATGCCGTTTGTCATCGTCGGGAAACACGTAACCCACTGCTCCCTGAATGGGGTCTTGCTCGGGACCGAGCTCATAGATGTTGTAGAAATGGTATCCGTCATAGCGTGACAATCCGTTAGATGCCGCTATCCATATATAGCCGTCGGCATCCTGCGTCATGTCGAATATCTGGTTGCTGGGCAGTCCGTCGGCAGAACTGATATGGCGGCTATGCTTCAGTTCGACAGGTGTCCGTTTCCCGGCTATATTGGTATTGTCCTGAGCCATCAGCACAGAGCTGAAGACGAGCAGAAACAATAGGCTACTTAGTCTGTAGTTCATACTGGTTAGTTTGTTAGTCGGTGCAAATTTACACATTATTTCTCAAACAAACACCAAATTTAAGAACAATTTTTAAACTTTTCGTATAATAGTCATATTGTAATGGGAATAAATTCGCTACTTTTGCACTCAAAATAAACTCCAACCCCATAGAATATGAAACGAATCTTATTTTTTATTTTTTATTTCTTATTTCTTATTTCTTCCACCATCGCTCAGCCCCGTTACGACATGAAGACGATTAACAGGGAGAAGCTCAATCGCGGAGTAGTGGCGATACGCAGTGGTGAGAAGGTCGTCGTTAGCTGGCGTACGCTTACATCCGATTCTATTGGCGAGGCTTTCGACGTGTATCGCGACGGGAAGAAACTAAACAAAGAGCCGCTCACAAATGGAGGCACGTTTTTTGTAGATGAACAACCTTCTGCGAAGGATGCCGTCTATGAGGTTCGCGGAGGCGGTAAGGATGGTAAGTATACACTTCTTGCAGATGCTCCCGACGGTTATCTGCCGGTGAAGATACAGAAACCTGCCGACGGTGTGACTCCCGATGGAGAGACCTACACCTATTCAGCTAATGATGCATCTGTGGCAGATGTCGATGGTGACGGACAATACGAGATACTCCTAAAGTGGGATCCCTCGAATGCCCACGATAATGCCCATGACGGATTTACCGGCCCCACAATCTTTGACTGCTATAAAATCGTAAATAGTAAATCGTCAAATAGTAAATTACTCTGGCGTATCGATATGGGAATAAACATCCGCAGCGGAGCCCACTACGTTCCTTTTATATTCTATGATCTTGATGGCGACGGACGTGCTGAGTTCATTGTCCGTACGTCCGATGGTACTCGCGATGGAGTAGGGCGGGTAATTGGCGATGCCAAGGCTGACTATCGCCACCGCCCGTCGTCTGGCAACCAAGATCCAAATCCTAAGAAGGAGTGGGGCAAGTATAACAAAGCAGGTCGCCCTATGACTGGTCGCATTCTTACTGGTCGCGAGTATATAACCGTGTTTAACGGTCTTACAGGCCGAGCTATGGACACCAAGCCTTACATACCAGAGCGCGGCAAACTTAGCGACTGGGGCGATAACTATGCCAACCGCTCCGACCGCATGCTTGCTGCCGTTGGCTATCTCGACGGCAAGCACGCTTCGGCTATCTTCTGTCGTGGCTATTACACCCGCACTGTTTTGGCAGCATGGGACTGGGATGGACGCAAGCTTAAGCAGCACTGGGTGTTCGATACCAACACCCCTGAGTGGGCAGGCTATGCCGGACAGGGTAACCACAACCTGCGGGTAGCCGATGTCGATGGCGACGGGTGCGATGAGATAACCTACGGGTCCATGGCTGTAGACCACGACGGGCGAGGACTCTATAACACTGGCATGGGACATGGCGATGCCATCCACCTCATGGCTTTCGACCCTTCGACAGATGAGCTTCAGGTTTGGGACTGTCATGAGAACCGTAAGGACGGCTCTGACTTCCGCAATGCCCGTACTGGCCAGGTGATCTTCCAGATCCCTTCAAAGAGCGATGTGGGCCGTGCCATGGCAGCTGACATAGATCCCACCAATCCTGGATTGGAGATGTGGAGCAGTGACAGTCACGGCATCCGTAACATCAGGGGGGAGGTTATCTATACCGCTCAGGATCCAGATGATCCGCAGCACCAGCAGCATCTTAAGCTTAACGGGCGCCACCTCTCTGTGAACTTCGGCATCTGGTGGGATGGTGACTTGCTCCGCGAACTCCTGGACCGCGAGACTGTGTCTAAATATGACTGGAAGAATCATACCATCGTTGACGTCATCAAGTTTCCCGGCATCAAGTTCAACAACGGCACAAAGTCGAATCCCTGCCTCGCAGCCGATATCCTTGGCGACTGGCGCGAGGAGGTGATAGCCCGTACCCCGGAAAGCGATGAACTGCGCATATTTGTTTCTCCCATACCAACGGACTATCGTATCACCTGTCTGATGGAGGATATTCCTTACCGCCTCTCAACAGCCGCCCAGAACGTAGGCTACAACCAGCCCTCTGAACCAGGCTTCTATCTCGGCGCCGATATGAGCCTTGCCAAACACAATTTCTTCTATGCCGGTCAGAGCAAGCGTATGAGAATGTTCATGGTTAAAAACGGGCAGGTGTCCTGGGCTTTTGAGGATAAGCAGCGCCGTGGAGAGATAAGCGATGCGATACTTTTGACTGACGGACACATAATGATAGCCCACCAGTATGGCATAGCTGAGATAACTCAGGACAGCCAGACAGTGTGGCAATACGATGCTCCTGAAGGTACTGAGATTCATACTATCCAGCCTATAGGCAGGACTCATGTTGTGTTTGTACAAAATGGCAAACCAGCCAAGGCGGTAGTGATGGAGATTCCGTCGAAGAAGATTGTAAGGGAGTTTGTGCTTCCTGTTTCCGGGAAAGGTTCCATACACGGACAGTTCCGCAATGCCAGACTTACATCGCGGGGTACGCTGCTTGTTGCCAATATGGCCTTGGGCTGTATACACGAATATAACAGCGACGGCAGGGAGGTGGATCGTTGGAACGGATTCCTTCCCTGGTCTGTACAGGAACTGCCAAAGGGGAACCTGCTTATAACAGGTCGCAAGGGCCATATTCAGGAGATTACCCGTATGGGCGAGACTGTGTGGGAGCTTAACACGGCAGACTATGGCATAACCCAGCCGCAAAAGACTGTTAGACTTAAGAACGGGAACCATATTATAAACAACTGGTACAACGAGTGGAATAAGACTCCCATGGATTCTGCCAATGCTCCTCTACAGGCCGTTGAGATAGACAAGAACGGCAAGGTGGTGTGGCAGCTCCGTGCCTGGAAGAAACCCGATCTGGGCCCGTCAACGACCATCCAACTGCTTGACGATGCCGTAAACCGCGACCGTCTGTTCTTCGGAGAGTTCAATCCCCAATCACCTAAACTCTTTGTAGGACCCAACGAGCCTATAGGCGAAGGTCGCGGAATCCATCCAGGTCGTGTGGCTTGGATTCATTGTCCAGGTGTGGCCAAGTGGGACGGAAGGACTGGCCTTTGGGTAGAAGACCGTTGGAACGATCAGCAGAAGGCTGATGCCATGATGACTGAGGCCATACTTCAGCTTACTGGCGAACCAACTCCCAAGAAAGCGTGGACGGCATTGTTCAAGAACTTCAACAAGACCCACGGACGAGGCAACCGCAGCTATAAGAAAGGTGAGAAGATTGCCGTGAAACTTAATATAAACAATGCCATCACCCATCATGATACTATTGAACTCAATTCGTCACCCTTTGTAACTCTGGCTTTAGTGCGCTCTATGGTTCGTGACGGAGGTGTTCGTCAGCAGGACATTACGCTCTGCGAACCCAGTCGCGCAATAACCGATTCTATATATAATAAGGTACACAGGGAGTTCCCCGATGTGGTATTCATTGATAATCTAGGTGGCGATGGTCGCCAGAAGTGTGAATATTATCCTGAGCAGATAGTCTATTCAGTGGACAACGGCAAGATGGCACGTGGACTGGCCAAGTGTATTGTCGATGCCGACTACCTTATAAACAGTGCCTTGCTTAAGACACACTCAGGACCAGGCGTAACCCTTACCACCAAGAACTGGTACGGAGCTACTGACATCAATCTGCTTTGGCGGCAAAATTCGCACAGCAACATCAGTCAGGACAAACGCCACGGAAAGCCTGGCTATAAGACGTTTGTAGACTGGATGAGTCATAGGCACATGGGACAGAAAGCGCTGTTGCTGCTCATCGACGGCACCTACGGCTCTCGCGATGTGAATGGTGCTCCAGCTCCGAAATGGCAGAAGGAACCCTTTAATGGCGACTGGGCCTGTTCGTTGATAGTATCTCAGGACGAAGTAGCATGCGATGCCGTTGGTATGGACATACTAATCAACGAGTGGCCGGAGTTTGGCAGCCTTAACTATTGCGATGAGTATCTTCGTGAGGCCGCCAGTATACCCAACACACCAAGTGGAACCGTATATAAGCAAGACGGCAAACCGCTTACATCGTCGTTAGGACTGTTTGAGCATTGGAACAAAGATCATAAATATTCAAAGATAGATTTGAAGTATAAGAAATTGTAACTATGAGACGTTTATTGGTAATTGGCTGTTGGCTATTAGCAGTTGTCGTACAAGTACAGGCACAGGTGACGGATGCCTTTCAGAGTATATTACCTGTGACCGACCCGCAGATGAAGAAGAGTCTGAATGGTGAGTGGAACCTGAAGGTGATAAAAGGCATCACTGACGATAAGGCGGTGCCAGCTGCTGATGAAACTTGGAGAAAGATTCCTGTGCCAGGCTGTTGGGAGACATACGGTTTCTGTAAGCCGACCTATCACAAAGCGGATTCCTTGACGGGCTATTACCGCACTACGTTCACGATACCCCAGGCATGGAAAGGCAAAGGACAGCGCATCGTGATCCGCTTCGACGGTGTACTTTATGGCTATGACCTCTGGATCAATGGCAAGGCTGTGGGCTCATGGCGCTCAGGATATAATACTTCGCTCTTTGATATCACACCCTATCTAAACAAGAAACAGGAGCAGCAGGAGTTGGCCATGCGTGTCATCACACAGTTCCCTGGCAGTGATTTCGACTACAACGACGACTGGGCACCTGCGGGAATCATCCGTGACGTGACGCTGATGGCTGTGCCGAATACGCATCTGAAAGACTTGACCATCGTGACAAAGAATAATGGTACGGTGGATGTCAAGACTGACATCGCTCATTCAGATAGAAGTATGGAGGTTAAACATGACATTTTCGATGCTCAAGGTAATTGGCTATCAGGAACGAATGGTGAACGTTTGACAGTCTTTGAACCTCATCTCTGGACAGCCGAGACACCTTATTTATATACGTTGAGGACAACCCTCCTGCAGAAAGGCAAGGCCATCCAGACCTTTGAACACAAGTTCGGCTTCCGTGAACTGACAATCGAAGGGAATATCCTGAAGCTGAACGGTCAGCCCATCAAACTGCGTGGCGTCACCAGTCATTCTACCGACCCTGTGACGGTGAAGGTGATTGATGAAGCCAGCATACTGCGTGATATGCGTCTGATGAAAGAGGCCTCCATCAACTATATTCGTACATCTCACTATCCTCGTGAACCTCGGTTCTATGATCTGGCCGACTCGTTGGGCTTTTACGTCATCGATGAGGTGCCCTTTGGCTATGGCGACAAAAACCTTTCCGACTCCACCTTCTATCCTGTGCTCCAACAGCGGGCACAAGCCACCATCCGTCGCGACAAGAACCACCCCTCGGTACTCATCTGGAGTCTTGGCAATGAGAACCCTCTGACAGATATATGTATCAAGCTGGGTGACTATGTGAAGCGTGAACTCGACTCGTCGCGTCCCATCTGCTACCCGCAGGTGGGCAGCTATTTCCGCAAGTTTAATTACGACTTCCCCAAGGTGGCCGACATCTACACCCCGCATTATCCCACGACGGCACAGATAGCCGACTTCTACCAACGGGCCGACCGCCCCGTCATCTTTACGGAGTATTGTCACACGTTGGGCATCTCGCTCGAAGACCATGACCGTCAATGGGAGATAATTGAGCGGACACCATGTATCGCAGGTGGAAGTGTTTGGGAATGGGTAGACCAGGGCATGCCTTTCCAAGTCACGTTGAAGGACAGATTTGGCTATGAGGAACGGGTGTTTACCTCTGACAAGGGAGGCTTTGAGATGTGCGGCAACCAAGGAACTGACGGCCTGCTATATGCCAACCGTACACCCCTGCCCAACTATTACGAACTCCAACATAACTATGCCAGAGCTTTTGTTAGGATTGCAAGGAAGGAGGAAAAAGTTAAAGAGAATACAATCAATCTTAAATGCTTTAACCGCTACGACTTTCTGAACCTGAAGGACAACGTCACCTTCCATTGGACACTGACCAACAACCGTGATACGGTGATGCGAGGTGCCTTCAGTCCTGATTGTGAGCCCCATACGTCAGTCCCCTATACCCTGTCATTGCCAAAGCAGAACGGTCTGTCGTTGTTGCAGTTCGATATCAAGGATGCACAGGGACATGCCTTCCTCCATCAGAGCTTTGTGCTAAACAAGCCTTGTAACCTAATAGATTTTTCTCTTTTTACTTTTCACTCTTCACTTCCTATTCAAGAAGGCCCATTGGTTCGCGTGGGGCGCAAGGCCACAATGGCAGAACGTCTCAAGGTGAAGGACAAGCGTATCGAGAAATATCTGCAGCCGTTGGATAATCCATACGTCCA
>CACZCT010000071.1 GCA_902779745.1 uncultured Prevotellaceae bacterium | reverse complement strand
CAAAGTAGAAGGTGATCTCCGCAGTGAGATCCAGTTGAATATCAAGCGACTGATGGATATTGGTTGCTATCGTGGTGTACGTCATCGCCACGGTCTTCCCGTTCGCGGTCAGAGCACCAAGAACAATGCCCGTACACGTAAGGGTAAGAAGAAGACTGTTGCTAACAAGAAGAAGGCCACAAAGTAAGTTAATAGTTAATAGTTAAAAGTTAACAGTTATGGCAAAGAAAACAGTCACTTCCAAGAAAAGAAACGTGAAGGTCAATGCCCTTGGTCAGCTTCACGTACACAGTTCTTTTAATAATATCATTGTTACCTTGGCAAACGACGAGGGTCAGGTGATCTCTTGGTCTTCTGCCGGTAAGATGGGTTTCCGTGGTTCTAAGAAGAATACTCCGTATGCTGCTCAGATGGCAGCCGAGGATTGCGCAAAGGTTGCTTTCGACCTGGGTCTCCGCAAGGTGAAGGCTTATGTGAAGGGGCCTGGTAACGGTCGTGAGTCCGCTATCCGTGCCGTCCATGGAGCAGGTATTGAGGTTATCGAGATTGTCGATGCCACACCGCTGCCACACAACGGATGCCGTCCTCCAAAGCGTCGTAGAGTTTAATTTATAGTAACTATAGTGATATAGTATCATTAGAAATATTTTTTTATTATGGCAAGATATATTGGACCGAAATCAAAAATTGCACGCCGTTTTGGAGAACCCATCTTCGGCGCAGACAAAGTTTTGTCCCGTAGGAACTTCCCCCCGGGACAGCATGGCAACAACCGTCGCCGTAAGCAGTCGGAGTATGCTGTCATGTTGGCAGAGAAGCAGAAAGCCAAGTACACCTATGGTGTTCTTGAGCGCCAGTTCCGTAACCTGTTTGAGAAGGCAGCCAAGGCTGACGGCATCACCGGTGAGGTGTTGCTCCAGTTGTTAGAGAGCCGTCTTGACAACGTTGTATTCCGTCTGGGTATTGCTCCCACACGTGCTGCTGCTCGTCAGTTGGTTGGTCATAAGCATATTACTGTTGATGGAAAGGTTGTCAATATTCCTTCTTTCCAGGTAAAGCCTGGTATGATTGTTGCCGTTCGCGAGAAGTCTAAGTCACTCGAGGTTATCGAGGCTGCACTGGCTGGATTCAACCACTCTAAGTATCCTTGGATTGAGTGGGACGAGGCTCAGAAGGGTGGTAAGTTCCTCCACATGCCTGAGCGCACCGACATTCCCGAGAACATTAAGGAACAGTCAATCGTTGAGTTGTACTCTAAGAACTAAAAACAATTAAATCAATGGCGATATTAGCATTTCAAAAACCTGATAAAGTCGTAATGTTGGAGGCTGACGACAAGTTCGGCAAGTTTGAATTTCGTCCTCTTGAGCCTGGCTTCGGTGTAACCATTGGTAACGCCTTGCGCCGCATTCTTCTTTCATCACTTGAAGGTTATGCCATCAACACCATCCGTATTTCGGGTGTTGAGCATGAGTTTTCTTCAGTCCCTGGTGTAAAGGAAGACGTGACCAACATTATCTTGAACCTGAAGCAAGTTCGGTTCAAGCAAGTAGTGGAAGAATTCGAGAACGAGAAAGTTTCTATCACTGTTGAGAATTCTACCGAGTTCAAAGCCGGTGATATAGGCAAGTATCTGACTGGATTTGAAGTGTTAAATCCCGAATTGGTGATTTGTCATTTAGATTCCAAAGCTTCGATGCAGATAGATCTTACTATTAACAAAGGTCGTGGATATGTGCCCGCTGATGAGAATCGCGAGTTCTGTACCGATGTGAACGTAATAGCCATCGACTCTATCTACACCCCGATCCGTAACGTAAAGTACTCAGTAGAGCCGTATCGTGTTGAACAGAAAACCGACTACGACAAACTGGTTCTTGAAGTTACGACGGATGGTTCCATTCACCCGAAAGACGCGTTGAAGGAAGCCGCCAAGATCCTTATCCATCACTTCATGCTCTTCTCCGACGAGAAGATTACCCTCGAGAACAATGATGTCGAGGGCAATCAGGAGTTTGATGAGGAAGTACTGCACATGCGTCAGTTGCTCAAGACTAAGTTGGTCGACATGAACCTCTCTGTTCGTGCCCTCAACTGTCTGAAGGCTGCTGATGTCGAGACCCTTGGTGATCTCGTACAGTACAACAAGACGGATCTCCTGAAGTTCCGCAACTTCGGTAAGAAATCGCTCACTGAGCTTGATGATTTGCTCGAGAGTCTGAATCTGTCGTTTGGAACCGATATTACAAAGTATAAATTAGACAAGGAGTAAAGAGTAGACTCCTTCAAAGAAAAACGAAAAAATGAGACACGGAAAGAAATTCAATCATCTGGGCCGTACTGCAGATCATCGTCGTGCCATGCTTGCCAACATGGCCATCTCCCTGATTATGCACAAAAGAATCACTACGACCCTCGCCAAGGCAAAGGCACTCAAGAAGTATGTTGAGCCCCTGATCACACGCTCAAAAGACGATAGTACCAATTCACGTCGTGTAGTCTTCAGCTACCTGCAGGACAAAGAGGCTCTGAAAGAGCTCTTCGGTGTTGTAGCACAGAAGGTCGGTGACCGCCCCGGTGGTTACACTCGTGTGATTAAGTTAGGTGCTCGTCTAGGTGACGGTGCCGATATGGCTTTCATCGAACTCGTTGACTTCGATGAGAACATGGCAAAGACTCCAAAGGCAGAGAAGAAGACGCGTCGTTCACGCAAGGCTGCAGCTCCCAAGGCTGAGGCTCCTGCTGCCGAAGAGGCTCCCAAGGCAGAGGAAACACCTGCTGCTGAGGCTCCTGCCGAAGAGGCAAAGGCTGAGTAATATACATCTCTCCAAGATAGAGTGGGGTACTGCCGTCGCAGTGCCCCGCTTTTTTGTCTTTCAGAGCAAACTACCCGATATGTGCCGTTGTTTCTGTTATAGGGATTTCCCTAATGATATTTCGGGATAATCCCTTTGGTGGATTTTGGGAAATAGTGTATCTTTGCAGCGTAAACCAATAAAAGAATACGTTATGAAGAAGGTTGGTATATGGGTAGTGGGTGCTGCTTTGTTGCTGAGCAGTTGTGATACTTACACAGGTCAGGGTGCTGTGGCAGGCGGTACCATCGGTGCTGTCCTTGGTTCTGCCATCGGAGGCATCTCGGGTGGCTGGCGCGGCAGTGATATCGGTACGATTGTCGGTATGGCTGGCGGTGCTGCCGTGGGTGCGGCTATCGGTGCACAGGCGGACAAGGCAGAGGCAGAGAAATATGAGGCTTACAAACGGGAGCGTGAACAGCGCAGGGCTGAACGTAGCTACCCCTATGGCGGTTACCAGCAGGGTGGCTATCAACAAGGCAGTTATCAGTCAGGAGACAGCGGTTTTGATGCCACCAACAGCGGTGATGACCGTATCAATATCGATATCGCGGGACCCAAGGATGGACAGACGGGGCAGAATGATACAAAAACTTTTAATCCCTCCACAGACCGTCTTGTCGACAAAACCTGTCCTGAGCGTATCGTCATCCGCAATGCTCATTTTACAGACCAGAACCATGACGGCATACTGCGTGGCGGTGAGCAGTGCCAGATCACTTTTGAGATTATGAACTATACCCGTCATACCCTTTATGACGTACAACCGATGGTCTATGACGTGACGGGTAACAAGAATATCCATATCTCGCCTAATCTGCATGTGGAGAGTATCGCACCCAACAATGGCGTACGCTATACAGCGACGATTCTTGCCGACAAGAAGTTGAAGGACGGAACGGCAAAGATCAGGGTTGGGGCAACCGTTAATAATTTGGATGTGGAATCTAATGCAAACGACATTATCATTGTGACAAGAAGGAAATAAAAGAGGGGCTTCCAATCGGAAACCCTTCTTATTATACAATTCCTTGTGCCATCATAGCGTGAGCAACCTTCATGAAGCCTGCGACATTGGCACCCTTCACATAGTCGATATAGCCGTCAGGTTGTTTGCCGTACTTGACGCACTGCTCGTGGATACTTGACATGATATAGTGGAGTTTCTCGTCAACCTCCTTCTCACTCCATCCTAAGCGCATGGAGTTCTGTGTCATCTCCAGTCCGCTGGTAGCCACACCGCCGGCATTGACAGCCTTGCCAGGAGCGAAAAGCTGATGGGCAGCAATGAACTTCTCGGCAGCCTCTGCCGTGCATCCCATGTTCGATACCTCAGCGACACAGATAGGTTTGTTGGCAAGTATCTGGTCGGCATCCGTGCCGTTCAACTCATTCTGCGTAGCACAGGGCAGGTAGATGTCCGCCTTCTGCTCCCAAGGACGCTTGCCCTCGAAGAAGGTGGCACCGTCAAACTCGTCGACATAGGGCTGGCATACATCATTGCCTGAGGCACGCAGTTCCAGCATGTATTCTATCTTCTCGTCGTCAAGACCTGCAGGGTCGTAGATATAACCGTCGGGTCCGCTGATGGTGATAACCTTCGCACCCAGTTCCGTTGCTTTCTTGGCAGCACCCCATGCCACGTTACCGAAGCCAGAGAGTGCCACTGTCTTACCCTTAATGTCATGACCATGAGTCTGTAGCATCTGATTGACGAAATACAGGGCACCATAGCCGGTAGCCTCGGGACGTATCTTCGAACCGCCCCATTCCAGTCCCTTGCCTGTCAGGACACCCTGGAACTGATGGGTCAGTTTCTTATACTGTCCGAAGAGGTAGCCGATTTCACGGGCACCAACACCGATATCACCTGCGGGTACATCCTCGTCGGGACCGATGTGACGGTAAAGTTCATTCATGAAAGCCTGACAGAAGCGCATCACCTCATTGTCGGAACGACCGCGGATGGAGAAGTCGGAACCTCCCTTGCCACCACCCATCGGCAGGGTTGTCAGCGCATTCTTGAAGGTCTGTTCGAAGCCCAGAAACTTCAAGATGCTCAGGTTCACGGAAGAGTGGAAGCGCAGACCACCCTTATAGGGACCGATGGCACTGTTGAACTGGACACGGTAGCCGAGATTTACATGTACCTCCCCCTTGTCATCAGTCCAAGGCACACGGAAGGTAATGACACGCTCTGGCTCTACGATGCGCTCAATCAACTTCGCCTTCTCAAACTCAGGATGCTGATTGTAGACATCCTCAATCGAAACCAATACTTCACGGACGGCTTGCAGGTATTCTGCTTCCCCTGGATGCTTCTTCTCCAGGTCCTGCATGATTTTCTCTACGTTCATAGTTTTAAGGTTTTATTATCGGATTGACATATTGTAATCTTTTATACTGCAAAAATAGGGAATTTTCTTTGAACGGCAAAGAAAATTCCCTAAAATTTTATCTATAAGTTTACAATTTGTTAATTTTTTGGTCTAGATAAGATGTAAGGTTCCCATCAGATAGACCAATCCGAAGCCTAACACCATGGCGATGATACCCATGATAGCACCCACCTTCACCATATCGTTCTGTTTGATGAAGCCTGTGGAGAAGGCAAGGGCGTTCGGTGGTGTGGAGATAGGCAGGATCATGGCAGATGATGCTGCGATAGCCACGCCGATCAGTACCGTACCCGTTCCACCGATAGGATCGAGCTTGTCACCCATCGCACCGCAGACGAAGGCAAGGATAGGCATCAGCAACGAAGCGGTGGCAGAGTTTGAGATGAAGTTTGACAACAGGTAGCAGATACCACCGCCGACAAGTAAGATGAGTAATGGTGAGAACTCTCCGAAAGGAATACTCTCTACCGCATTGGCTGCAAGTCCGGAGGCATTCAGTCCATAGCCTAAGGCAAGACCTCCAGCCACCATCCAGATGACACTCCAGTTGATCTGCTCCAGGTCGCGCTTGTTGATGACTCCCGTCAGGGCAAAGACCACGAACGGTATCATGGCAACAGTATTAGCGTTGATACCTGTGAACTGATCTGACAACCACAAGGCGATGGTGATAAAGAATGTGGCGATGACGACCCAGGAGTGGAATCCCTTCTGCATGCCGCCATCAATCTTCAATACCACGGTCTTCTGTGTGAAGGGGAAGAACTTCAGCAGCATGCGCCAGCTGATGAACAGTAACACGACTACCAATGGGAACATGAACATCATCCACTGTCCGAAACCCAGTCCGAGGTTCAAGCCCTCTGGGTCATTCAGGTATTTCAAGGCGATATTATTAGGAGGTGTACCAATCGGCGTACCCATACCACCGAGGTTGGCAGCCACGGGGATTGACATTGCGAGGGCGATACGTCCCTTGCCTTCAGGAGGCAACTGACGGAAGACAGGTGTCAGGAAGGTCAGCATCATAGCGGCAGTCGCCGTGTTTGATACGAACATCGAGAACAGACCTGTTACTAACAGGAATCCTAACAACACCATCTCACTTTTGGTGCCGAAGGGTTTCAGCAGTACTTTCGCCAACTGGGCATCCAGTCCTGTCTTCGTAGCGGCAATGGCTAACACGAAACCACCGATGAACAGCATGATGACAGGGTCGGCAAATGTTGCCATGATACCCTTATGACTGAGAATCTTACCCACCTCCTCTTCGTTGACCATTGGTGCGATACCACTATCGGAACAGAAGAGTAGCATCAATACCATGATAGCCACGGAGGTTGCCCATGACGATACCACCTCCAGTACCCACATCAGGGTGGCAAAGGCAAAGATAGCGATGATACGCTGTTGGACAACGGTGAGATCCTGGATGCCAAACCATTCGGAAGGCATGTTCCAGAGGAATAGGGTGATAAGGGCTACCAGTGCAATCTTTATAGTCCTTTTGTAACCAGTGGGATGGTATTTCCGTTGATGACGCATCTTGTGGTAAGCATCAACAAGATGGAATCCTTCGTATATATGAAACATATCCTAAATTATTTAATTGTTTAATTGTTACATTTTTAAATTTTACCCAGCGCTTGTTTGATATCATCCAGGATATCCTCGACGTCCTCGATACCGACAGACAGACGAATCAAGTCGGGAGCCACACCAGCCTCACGCAGTTGTTCGTCACTGAGTTGGCGATGGGTATGCGAAGCAGGATGCAGTACACAGGTACGTGCATCAGCCACATGCGTCACGATGTTAATCATCTCCAAGGAGTCCATCCATTTGATGGCAGTCTCACGAGTACCTTTCAATCCAAAGGCAATAACGCCGCATGAACCATTCGGTAGGTATTTCTGTCCGAGGGCATAGTGGGCATCGTCTTTCAGTCCACAGTAATGAACCCATGCCACTTTCGGATTGTCATGCAGGAACTCAGCCACCTTTTGGGCGTTCTTGCAGTGTTGAGCCATACGCAGATGAAGTGTCTGCAAACCCATGTTCAACAGGAATGAGTTCTGGGGAGCAGGGATGCTGCCGAGGTCACGCATCAACTGAGCCACGAGTTTCGTGGTGAAGCCCATCTTACCGAAAGCCTTCACATAAGTCAGACCATGATACGAGTCATCTGGTGTACACAGCACCACACAGCCGCCTACCTGCGTAGCCAGTCCGTCCATATACTTTGTGGTAGAGTGGGTGACGATGTCAGCGCCCCACTCGAAAGGACGACAGTTGACAGGCGTCGCGAAAGTGTTATCGACAATCAGGGGTACCTCGTTCTTATGGGCTATCTTGGCGAAACGCTCGATATCGAAAACAGCACATCCTGGGTTTGATATCGTTTCACCGAAGACTGCCTTTGTATTGGGACGGAAGGCTGCCTGTATCTCTTCATCGGATGCTTCCTGTGAGATGAATGTACAGTCGATTCCCAGTTTCTTCAGCGTCACGCCGAAGAGGTTATAGGTACCACCGTAGATTTCATTAGAGGTAATGAAATGGTCACCTGCCTGACAGATATTGAAGATAGCATAGAAATTGGCTGCCTGTCCTGAGGAAGTTAATACGGCACCTACACCACCTTCCAATGTGGCAATCTTCGCGGCCACCGCGTCATTCGTCGGATTCTGCAGACGGGTATAGAAATAGCCCTCCTTTTTGAGGTCAAACAATTGTGCCATCTCGTCCGAGTCATCATACTTGAACGTCGTACTCTGGATGATGGGCAACTCTATCGGTTCACCGTTCTTTGCCTTG
>CACZCT010000070.1 GCA_902779745.1 uncultured Prevotellaceae bacterium | reverse complement strand
AGACCACTGATATTGAAGATGCGTACTTCGGCAGACCTCTTCAGGTTCGATATCACGACGACCTTATGACTGCCGGCACGGATTATCATACCTTCGGTTGCCTCACCCTCAGACGGATCCTTGTCACCACCAATGGCGAATGACGAGTCGTCGCTGTCGAAGAGGATATGCTGGACAGCCCTGCGAGAGCCTGCACTGCTTGCAACGAAGTACGGACGGAACGGAACGGCAGGAGTTGCCGTTGTCGTCGCATCGAAACTGTTGCCTTCAGTGTTCAGCAGATAGCCTTCCACCGCCTTACTCATATAATTCTTCTTGAAGGTATAGTCGTCCTCTGTTATGCCATCCTCTTCATCGTCGCTGACACCAATACTAATACCTGGCTCGGAGACGCAGGAGATAACCTGTTTGTTGAGTTGCTCAGGTGCCGTCTCTGCCGTATGCTTCGCCGTCCACTCACCACTGAGGTCGAACTCATAGTACGTCTTGCCCGGGAAACCGATGATATAAGGATTGGCCGTCGCCAACAGCGGATAGGCGTCATAGCTGCGACTGGTACTATAATAGGTCTGGTAGATGTCGCTGTTTGCATCCTGTCGGCTGTTCTTACTATAGTAATAATCCCACAAGAAGGTATTACCGACACTCCTATTCTCACCTGCTGCATCAGGATAGTTGAAGGCAGCAGTGAAGGTATCGCCCGTTTCATCCTTCTTGCCCTTGTACTCACGCAACCAATACTCATGACCAATCTTCGTGCCGTTCTCATCGACAGAGAGGCTACCACTATAGAAGTGGGTGATCTCACCCTTCTGCTGGGTTGTCACCAGTTCGGCAGTGAACGGCAGACTGACAGTCTCCCAGCCATTCGACATGTCGACGAAGCGGTCTGGTGTACGCTGATACCACATACGCTTGCCACTTTCAAAGGTGTAGCCCAGCGGACAGTTGAAGTCTTTCTTATCAACCAGCAGATGGTCGTTAGTGGCGGTGAGGTCGTTCATGACCAGATGACCGAAGACCTGCGAGGTGGGAGCAGCAGCGACTTTGCGATACTTATCGTCAGTATAGTAGCTGCTATAGGCCGGCTCCGTGAAGTAGCCTGTCAGCACACCGTAGGTCTGGGCATTGGTCTCTTCCGTCGGAGCATATACCAACAGGTTAGGCGTCTCGTCACGGTTGGTGATGCTTTGCAGGCCATCGTCATCGAGCAGCGGCTGGTAGAACCACTGTCCGTTGAGACCTAACTTATATTCCGTGTCGTTATGACCGGCAAAGTCTATAGCCGTCATATTCGGATAGGCTGGTTTCAAATCCGTATCAACCGCGGTCTTGGGTTTCGAGTAAGCCACCAGGTTGACACTCGGGTTGAAATGGGCAACATCCATTGCCTTCGACTGATAGTAAGCAGGAGCACGATAGACGCGGTTGCACTCGTCGGTATTTGAAAGACGACCGCTGTTCTTCACGATGCGTGAAGGAACATCCTCATGTGGACGCTGGTTGTTCCAGTTATAGGTCAGCATCTGTCCGAAGTAGATATAGTCATCCGGCCAGACAGGATAGAAGCGGAGCTTGCCTTCCGTGTCAGTATATTCGCGTTCGTCGACACGCTCAGGTATCACACCGTCAGCATAGCGGTAGTCACCATCGGCATAGCGGTCTTCTACGTAGCCTTTTGCATAGACATCGTCAACACCCGACGAGCAGTAGTCAGGTGACGAACCATAGAATTTCGTCTGTGGCTCTGACAAGGTACCGTCATCCTTAATCGTATAATACTTATAATCAATACCCGAAGTCGTCTTCTTATCGCTATAACGCTTGAACAGGTAGAAACCGTTCAGGTCGTACGCCACCGTACCGTTATAGAAGGCTTCAGCAGGCATCGGAGTGGCGAGTCCGTGGTTATCATCCGTCTTGTTGTAGTTCAGCGTCTCTGGATAGTAGCAGTTTACGCGCTTGTATCCTGAAGCTGTAGGACTGCCGAACACTGCCTTGACATTCTCAACGTTCTCCGCCGTGGTGTTGATCCAGCAGTTCTCCACATAACCAGCACCCGTATCAGCAATACCTGCCGAGGTGAACGAGCCCGTTACACCGAGGTTATAGACATTACCACAGAGGTGACCGAACAGCGAGTGGTCGAGGCCGTCAATATGGTAACCGTCACCGTGGAAGTTGCCCGAGAAGCAGTGACCTGCCTCACCGACAGGTGTCCATGTACCGGTATGACTGACATTGGTATGCATTATGAACTCAAGGTTCTGACAGTCTCTGACATGCTCGTCAAGTTCGCTCTTACTGAGGTCGAAGAACTGCTTGAACTGCGTAGCACCGTCGGTAGCATCGGTGATATATATCTTACTGTTGCGTTTGACGGACGGATTGTCCACATAATAGTGATTCTCGGTATCCTCTATCACCTTCTTCAGGTCGTGGTAGTTCGCCACACTCACCTGAACGTGGTTAGAATAAGTCTCACCGAGATACGTCTTGGCATAGTAAGCCAGATAGAAACCATCCTGATACCAGTAGAGCGGGTCGAATTGCGGCGTATAGTCAATGCCGTTGATGTGACTTTCGGCATCTCCAACTTTCTCAAAGAGCTTCCAACCACCACCCGTTACTTCGTAAGCACCCGGTGTCACATGCGGCTCACGGATACCGACAAACGTACCTGGCAGCACAATCTGCGGAGCCTTGATATCCTCAACGGTAGGAATACCGCTCTTGAACTGCAGGTGGATATTCACGACGTGGCGCTCACTAATCGGGGTTACATGAGTACCCGACTGGTCGCTCTCCTCGTAGTCGTACTGATAGACCACGGTGATGATCTTCTCCTTCGAGAGGTCGAAGATATCAGACTCGCGGCTGACATAGAGCGTCGAAGTCTCTGTGGGAGCAATGCCATGAATGGTGAAGTTAGTCTGCCAGTTAGCCAAGCCACCGTAGGTGTCACTGCTAATCACCAGTCCGACGGGTACCGTATCTCCTTTATCATAACTGCCGGTTACACTACCCGTCACAGAAGCGTTTGTTACGCTAACACCTTCTGTATTTTCGCCTACCTCATATTCTTCACGGCAGAAGTAGTAGGTTTTGCCTATATCACCAGACACAAAGTTCAGCGTAGCGATATTCGCCTGGTCACTCTCGCCCAAACTACCATATGTTGAAGCAGAGATAATAGTACCCACGGCGTAAGGCGAATTACCGACCTGGAAGGCAGTCTTAACCACATAGACATCGCCGGCAGCCTTCACATCGATCGCCGAATAATGGCGCTTCTCGTTAGGAAGTTTCTCGTAATCCTCACGCAGATATTCCTTATTCTTCTCCAGTGTCACACCATTATGAGTACTTGTCTCATCACCATTATAGGTAGCCCTATAGTTCACGGGTTTCTCCAATGAGTAGCCTGCTTTGTTGGCTATGGCAGCATCCTCGGAAGCTTCAGCCGAGTCATACTGGTACTTCTCTCCCTCACCGTGTATGATGTGACCTGTAGCAGGATCCTTGCTGTAGTACGGGTCAATCAACAGGTCGAAGGCATCGTAGTTGAAGGTAAACTTCTCACGGTCAGACTTCGACATCGAGCACCAGACACCCAGTCCACGGTAGTTCTTGCCTGCCTCGTAATAGTCTCCGCCATAGAGACCCTCTTTCGTACAGTAGTAAGCGGGAACGATATTATCGAGGATCTCCTGAGCGATCTGCTTCTCGACAGCTGTTCCATCCTTAAACCGATCATAATAGGCATTTTTCTCAGCCTCTGTCATGCGGGCACCAACATAGATGAACTCCGTCTTGCTGAGCGGGATGGTGGTGGTACAGATATAGGCAGGAGCCACATAGCCTGTCATAGAGGCTGCTTCTGTTGCGGAAACGGTGCTTCCTACATGCAGGCGCTTGGTGCCATTGTCATACTCCGATGTCACCAGATAAGCTTCTTCAAAGTCTGCCAGTTCATCAGGATTCTCTGCGTGCCAACGAACTTTAGTCTCGAAATTGTCATAGACATCCTCCGAGATGAGGTTGCTCACCTTGTAATCACGCTGACCGAAGACACCGCCCGTCCCACTGGTCAGGTAGTAAGTCGGACCGTCTTCATAACCAGTACCTCCTGTCTGGTTCTTCTCATGCGTCGTACTCTCAAACTTCGTATACCACGTATTCCATTCTGTGGGGTTATTCACCTTGTAAGTCAGCATATAACCGGTATCGTGACCGAGGTTGTTGGAAGAGCGGAAGACGAAGTCGAAGGGAACATCTTTCTCCAAGGCTACATGGTAGACTGTCGGATAGTCATCCTTCAGGGAAGCATATTGACTAGGCAACAAGACACTGTCGGCAGGGAAGGTAATAGCACCTTCACCCTCACCGACCCTACACTCAGCCGTCGTGACATAGGTCTGGTCGACAAACAGCTCCTGCTCTGACTTGGTCAGCAAGTACCAGTCCCAATAGCTGATGGGATCGTTCAAGTGATACTCTACATCGTTGATGACAATCTTCTTGTCACTCTGCAGACGAACGCCCGGTGCCGAATAGTAGGTATACTTGTTGGGCATCACGTTGAGTAGTTTCATCGTGCCATGCGAAGCTGCCGTGATGGTCAACGGAATGTCCACCGACTCACTATAGGCATTAGGAGCACCTGTATAGGCAGAGATATACTGGTCATAGACATAGACGGAACCCTTAATGAACCAATAGTGGGCAGGTACGGCATCATCACCGCTATACTTTCCACTGATGTTGTAACAGTCGTCGATAATAATCTGTGTGCCATGTACGAAGTTACCAGAGGTCTCCCATTCTACGGGAGCTCCACTATAGGTGAAGTCCTTTTGCGTAATAGCATCAGCGTTCAAAGCCGTCAGTGTGGTATGATTCTTCTTTTCGTATGTTCCTGGCCTGTGTTCGTTCTTAGCATAAACGAAACCACCACCGATACCTGGCTGCACATTGATCAGGTCGAGCTCAACGACACCTGTGATGTAGCCCCAGTCTTTCTCATAAAGTCCCAAGTCGGTGCCCTGAACCTTCTCCGTATACAGTTCCAGATATACACCAGAGGCCAGTGCCACCTTGTTCAGACTGATACCGTTGTTGCGCTTGCGCTCCTTGACATACTTCTTCTTCCAGTTATAGTAGGTCAGGTCGTCGCCTATAAGATGACCTTCACTATCTTTCTCCGGACCATAAGTATCTGTATCGGTATTGTCGGTTCTGCGTTCATCTTTGTCAGCCATGAAGTGTACGTCGCTGGTCAATGCACCCAGATAGTTCACGATATTATAAATACCGAAGTAGTTGCCATGAACGGCCTTATTGATGTCATCAAAATCATCAGGGTTTTGGTCATCTGGGAAATTAGAAGCTTTTGTCTTGCCTTCCTTTAACTTCAAGTCACCAGTGCTCTCATTACCAATCACAGAGTGCCTTTGGTTGAGTGACACCTCACGGACACGGTTGATGGTGTAGTTGGTGTGGTCCACAACCTCCGGCACACGGTCCTGGGCACCCTGCATCACCATACGGCTACCGAACACACCGCAGAAGTCAGCACGCTGGATGGTATTCATCAGACGTCCGGCATAGACTGGCAATACACCATTCTCCTTCCAGTAACCGGTAGTCGGATCGGTATTGATGGAACCGTCAGCATTAAAGAAGTTTGGTATCGTCGTATTTTTAAACAGTGAGAAAATATCATCTGCCGTTAAGGTGGAGGCTTTCTTGTGTTCCTCACTTTGAGGATAATAGGTTGTGCCGTCATTATCGGTACACTGCCTGATACACTGATATCTTAACTCATAATAAGCTGCCTCACGAGCAGGTAGCGCGTCATACTGTGCAATCGTGATTTCCCGTGCGATGGAATAGTAGTCCGTACCATAGTTGGTAATGTTCAGACCACGATAACCATCCACAAAGGTCAGGTTACCATCGCCATAGAGACCACCGGTATGGCCTGTTCCCAAGGTAATCAGGTCGCGGTGATAGACATCGTTGACAGATGCTGTGGCATTACCGAATACCGTCGTGGTGTTGGCATAGACGGTTGAAGAACCTGACGACGTGTTACCACCGGCAAACACGGCATTGTGAATGATGATACCTGTAGGATCCAGAGAAGTCCATCGGTCGTCTTCATTCTTGTTGCCCATGGTGTTCAGGTCTTCAATAGGAACGTACTGGCCAGCCTCATAGCTATTACCATTGATGGTGACATCTGACAAGGCCTTTGGATGTGGCTCAATCAGTACTTTACAGTCCTCGGTCAGCACGAACTCGTCCTTGTCCTTTACCCATTTAGGGTCGTCTTCATCATAGACAAAATCGTCAGGTATATATGGTATATAATTCGCTGGGGTGAGACCTTGTTCAAGATCATAAGCGTAATAGTAGCCTTCGTATTTATCATCAAAACGGTCTCCATCCTTAATACCTACAAAGAGTTTACCGTCCTCCTCATAGGCGCTATACACATAACCGATATCACCGCCACCGAAAACGTTGCCGTAACCCATTTCCATACCCTTGTCAGTGCCTACCTCACCACCATAGATACGTACTTCTGTCTGTCCGAAGACGTAACCGTCGGAATAGAGCGTACCACCCTCACCGAGGTTATTATAGCCTCGACCGCCACCGAACACATTACGATGTACGTAACCCTCGTAGAGTTCGACGTAGGCTTTACCTGCTTTATAGATACCCTTCAGCGTACGGACGCTGTTGTCAACACCAGTGGCCTCGATGATGCCTCGTCCAACAGCCGCAATCTCACCTCCACCGAAGAGGGCGTTGCGGACGTGACCGCCATACATCTTCACATTGGTAATGTCCACACTACTGTTGTCAATATAACCGCCACCGAAGATACAGCCACTGTCATACAGACGGTTCGTACCGTCACCAGACCATGTCTCGTCATGCAGTTTCTCCTGATAGTAGTCAGAGCCTACCTGTATATAGTCGAGGTCGGTGTCTGTGGTGGGTACGGCATCAAAATGGCGATAGCCAATAAAGCCTTTGTTCATCGTGATATGCGTCGTACCGAATACGGCACCACCCTCACCACCACCATAGGCGTTACGCTCAATGGCAGGAAGACCGTTAATAAAATCGGTACCATCGAGTTTACCGATGATGACGTTGGTCTCACCAAGGACATCATTCGTCGTGCTTTCACTGATGGCTCCAGCGTGATAGCCTACACTACCTTCCCAACCACCGCCATAGACGTTACGTGCCGTACCACCTTCGATATAGGCATTGGCGCTGGCAATGAAATCGTTGTTGAAGTCATCCTTTGCCACCTTATATTTGTTGTTCACCGAACCCACGGTTCCTGCTGCATAGAGGTCTTTCGTCACCTTACCGCCAAAGAGTCCGATATAGGTGGTGCCATGTACGTCACCGGTATTCGGAGTTTTCGCATCACCCAGACCACCACCGTAGGCGTATGCACCGCTCAGACTACCGTTATACATATAACCGCAGACATCAGCACCTGTCTTGATGAGAACGTTGGTGTTATATTTCTTGCCATTTCTGGCTACTGCCAAGTCATTATCCAGTCCCTTATCTTCATAGCCACTGCCCAGCGAGAGGTCAATATCCTGTGGTGCCTG
>CACZCT010000069.1 GCA_902779745.1 uncultured Prevotellaceae bacterium | reverse complement strand
TTCACTGCCATACTTTCAGCTGCCGTCATGCTCGTCGGAGCATGCATCAAGTGGTATGCCGTCAGTGAGAGTTTTATCGGCAGCGGACTCGAGACATGGTTTACCAATAACCTCAACTACATCCCTATCTTTGACGAGTTGGGCGTGTCACCCTTCTATGCCGGCATGCCCGCATCGGCCAAGTTTGCAGCCTGCGGCTTCATGATCTTCGGCTGTGGTTGTGAGATGGCAGGTATCACGGTATCCCGTGGTATCGTGAAGTGGTTCAAGGGACGTGAGATGGCACTCGCCATGGGTTCCGAGATGGCACTCGCCCGTCTGGGTGTCGCCACCTGTATGATCTTCTCCCCGTTCTTTGCCAAATTAGGCGGAAACATCAGTGTCAGCCGCAGTGTTGCCTTCGGTGTCGTCCTGATGTGTATCGCCCTCATCATGACGATTGTCTATTTCTTCATGGACAAGAAGCTCGACAGTCAGACTGGCGAGGCTGAGGAGAAAGACGATCCCTTCCGCATCAAGGACCTCGGACAGATTCTCACCTCCAGTGGTTTCTGGCTTGTCGCCCTGTTGTGTGTCCTTTACTACAGTGCGATTTTCCCCTTCCAGAAGTATGCCGTCAACATGTTGCAGTGTAACCTCACGCTGACGGCTCCTGCAGAAGGTACCTTCTGGGCTGGTGACAGTGTCACCATCGTCCAGTATATCATCATGCTGATAGTGGCAGGAGTCGGTTTTGCCAGCAACTTCCAGAAGTCAAAGGGTCGCCAGTATGGCATGCTCGCTCTCTCCATCATCGCCCTCGTCACCTATTGCTATATGGGCTATATGCGTCAGAGTGCAGAGTCTATCTTCGCTGTCTTCCCCCTCCTTGCCGTGCTCATCACGCCTATCCTCGGCAGTTATGTCGACCATAAAGGAAAGGCTGCCTCGATGCTCGTCCTCGGCTCGTTATTGCTGATAGCCTGTCACCTCACCTTCGCCTTCATCCTCCCGATGTTCAAGGGTAATGCCGTCGGCGGTATCATCATCGCCTACGCCACCATCCTCGTCCTCGGCTCCAGCTTCTCACTGGTACCTGCATCGTTATGGCCCAGTGTACCCAAGCTCGTTGATGCAAAGGTTATCGGTTCTGCCTACGCACTGATTTTCTGGATACAGAACATCGGTCTGTGGCTGTTCCCCTTGTTGATTGGCAAGGTTCTCGACGACACCAACCCGGGAGTCACCGACCCCACGAAGTTCGACTATACCGCCCCGTTGGTGATGCTCGCCTGCTTGGGTGTTGCCGCCCTTATCCTCGGCTTCGTCCTGAAGGCCGTCGACAAGAAGAAAGGTATCGGACTGGAAGAGCCGAATATTAAGTGAAAAGTGAAGAATGATGAAACGATTATTGGCATTTAGCTTTTGGCTTTTAGCGATGGGCATTTGTGTCGCACAGGCACAAAGCAAGGATGACCAGTTAAAGCGCATCCGTGCCATCTATACACAGGCAAAGCAGCAGGTTGTAGACAATGGCAAGGACGGTCAGCCGCCCCTCGACATGCACATCCACGTGAGCAACGGCAGTATGGTGTCGGAAGACTTTGCCCTCGATGACGAGACCGACGTCCACTACTATTTCACACGCTCGAAGAAAGAGCCCGACACAGATTTCCTTGAGGAGTTCTCTTGCTATTTCATCAGCGAATACTGGACATCGCACGGTCACGACCGCTCTCGCGAGTTCCTACTCGATCCTGAAGACGGTCACCTGCTCTTCGCCTATATGAAGGGAGAGACGGATGCTGGTTTCATCGTGGAGACACGTTACTACTACGATGCCAAGGGTAACCTCATCCACCAGATCCACAAGACGGGCAACGAAGAAAATGGACTCTCAGAGACCAGTCCCGACAGCCATTCGTGGAACGATGCCGTCAGTGAGCGCAAAAAGTATCAGGAATATCTCGACATCTTCAAACGCCTGATGACACCAGAGGGACTTCTCGGTACCTCCAACGAGACTCACCGTGCCACTGCCTCGAAGGCAGACCGTCTGAAGACTATCCGCAGCGCCTATGCCGAGGCGAAGCAGAAGATAGAGCGGGACAAAGCATCCGAAGTGCCCCATCATATCACCGTCCTTTGCCACGACCAGAAGATAGAGAACTATGCGCCCGAGACGATCGAGCTCAACTACTACTTCGACGAGGAGCAGCATCCGAAATGCTATTTCATCTCCTACCACAAGAGCAGTATGATGTTCGACTTATACGAGGAATACCTCTTCGACCCAAATACCCACGATCTCTGTTTCTCCTACTCCCGTGGTCGTGAGGAAGGTGAAGAGCGCGAGTGGCGCTACTACTTCGACGAGAACGGACGTTGCACTGAGCGTCTCAGCAATGCCGAGGAGATTGGCGACGGCTACTCTGAGAAAGTCGCCGCCGACAAATACCTCCAAGTCTTTAGGATGTTAGTTGACAATAACGAATAAGGATACTAAGTCGGTAGGTGATTTCAGAACCGCAAGCGCACCACTAAAGGAAGATGATCGCTGAAGCCTTTCTGGTAGCGCATCCCATTATAGGTACGGAGGGGCTTGACCCCTCCGTATTTCTTATCCTCCTCCAACAGGAAGGGAGCATCGTTGATGTATACTTGCTCGACATAGTCGAGCAACACAGAACTGACAAAGACATGGTCGATGCTCTGCCAAATTCCCTGATAGCGGTATGTGCCTTTCGCCCCATGCGTCCCTGTGGCGGTATCCGTGATATTCACCATTGCATGCGCCATGAGACTCGCCAGCACAGGACTGTCCACACCGTCATTGAAGTCACCGGCTATCAAGACTTTCGCCATAGGAGCATCCTGACGGATGGAGTCTACTGCCTGTATCAAGCGATTGGCCACCAACTGACGGTTGGGACGTGTCGCTTTCTCACCCCCATAGCGACTGGGAGCATGGACAACGAAGACATGCAAGGTATCACCGTTGATATACTCCCCCTTTACATAAAGAATGTCACGGGTAGGACGCATTCCTTCCAACGGTGTGATGCGGAACATCTCATAGCAAAGCGGCTGGAATGTTAGGGGCTGGTAGAGCAAGGCGACATCTATGCCTCGTTCGTCGGGCGACTCCGTCATCAGGTACTGATAGCCAGCATTCCGTAACAACGAACGACGTGTCAGGTCAAAAAGACACGAGTCATTCTCCACCTCGACCAAGGCAACGAGATCGGGTATTCCATTCTCCTGACAGGAGAGTATAGTTTGTCCGATACGGTTCACTTTCTGCCAATAGCGCGACGGTGTCCAATGACGCACTGAAGCAGGAATCCATTCGGAATCCTGCTTCAGCGTATCGTGGCGACAATCAAACAGATTTTCGCAGTTGAGTTCCACTAATGTGAGAAAGGATGTCAGCAGAATACCTAGCATACCTTCTCCAGTCGCTTCATAATAAAGAACATGAAGAGGGCTGCCAGTATACAGAGACCGGCAAATACCGCCCATACCGACCACAAGGGCAGATCGCCCCATAGAATGCCACCTACCATCACCAACTGGTTGCCGATAGCCGTTGATACAAACCAACCACCCATACAGGCACCTTTGTATTTGGGAGGAGCTACCTTAGAGACGAATGAGATACCCATCGGTGACAACAGCAACTCACCAAAAGTCAGAACGAGATAGGTACTGATAAGCCAATAAGACGACACACGGGGAGCGGCATCACCCAATACAGTCTGCTCATTAGGAGAAGGAAGGGTCAGAGAGGCATAGAGCATCAGACAGAAAGCGATGGCAGCCACAATCATACCATAGGCAATTTTACGAGGAGCCTTCGGTTCCTTGTTCTTAGCTGCCAACCATCCGAAGATGGCGAGGGAGACAGGAGTTAGTGCCACAACATAGAAGGGATTGAATTGCTGGAAGATAGGAGCCTTCACCTCTACACTACCGTCTAGCATACCGTAGTTATAGGCAAGGAATCCCAAAGCAGCAAGAATCACCACACCAGCAATGGTGCGGCTCTTGACAGTCTTACCCTGGAACAAAGAGAAAGCGGCATAGACCATGAAGATAATAGCCACGAGGTTCCAGACATTGAACGCCATCGCCTTGACACCCTCTGCCGACTGCTCGGTAAACTCATCGGCAAAGTAAGTCAGTGACAATCCATTCTGATGGAACGACATCCAGAAGAAAGCAACGACACCAAAAACCAGCAACAACGCAATGAGACGCTCTTTGGTTTCCGCTGCTGATAATGTATCTATCTCTGCGGCACCATCCTTTTTCTTCTTACCGCCTTCCACATGACGGAAGGTACTGCGGAACACATAATAAATGGCGATAGAGAGGATAAGTGACGCACATGCCACTGCAAAGGCGAAGTGGTAAGAGTCATTCTCACTGACACCCAGTGACTGTTGTGCCCATTCCATGATACGGATAGCGGCAGTAGGTGCGAACAAGGCACCGATATTGATAGCCATATAAAAAATCGAGAAACCTGAGTCGCGTTTGTCTGCATACTGTGGGTCATTATACAAGTCACCCACCATCACCTGCAGGTTACCCTTGAAGAGCCCGGTACCGAAGCCGATGCCAACCAGTGCCACAAGCATGATACCCAGTGCGAAGGAGTCACCACCCAGGGGCACTGACAACAGCAGATAGCCCAAGAACATAATGATGATACCCATGGTAACCATTTTACCGAAGCCGAACTTATCTGCCATCATACCGCCAATTAGCGGGAAGAAGTAGACAAACATAAGGAACGAACTATAGATGATACCGGCAGTACCAGGTGTCAGTCCGTAGTTAGCTCTCAAAAACAATGCGAAGACAGCAAGCATCGTGTAGTAGCCGAAACGCTCACCAGTGTTGGCTAATGCCAACGCGAAAAGTCCTTTAGGTTGGTTCTCAAACATAACTTATTTTATTTTATCGTTTTTAGTCTTGATGATATCAAAGAGGTATGTCGCCTTAATGACGATCTGTCCGAAATTGGACTTGCCAAAATAGTCACTTTTGGAATTGCCGTAGATATTTCCCAAGCCGTAGTAGTAACGTCCCTCCAACAGAAAATGCCCTACCTTAGGCATAGAGAACTCGATTCCAGCACCGCCGACAATACCATAATCGAACTTATTCTCCACAGGCATCGTCTCCTGTGCCACAATATTGGAACTACGTGGCTCTGTCGGCTCATAGCCCGGTACTATATTGGTATCCGTCAACTCACTCAAGAAAAAACCGATCTGCGGACCAATCTGGAAGAAGCCTTGCAGTCCCTTCCGCTCCATGCCCCATCCCAGACGGGCAAACACAGGTATCTGTATATACGTCATCTTTCGCTCATAGTGAAGCGCATTCTCAGGATCATCCGCATAATACAAAGGCTGGTTCTGAAAACCCTCTATCTTCTCCTTCCATCCCGTCTGGGCGAAATTCACTTCTGCGACAATGGCACAGATACTCTTGAAATATTTCTCACATGTATAGCGGAAAGTCACACCTGCCGTCATACCACCCAGCATCTTCTGGGGCACATCGGGCGTAAAGCCGACATTACTCAATATATACCCCCCATTCACGCCGACAGCAAAATCAGTACGATACTCACCCACCTGAGCAACTGTTGTCACAATGAAAAAATGAAAAAATGAAAAAATGAAAAAAAAACGCTTCATAATTATTGCATTCTTACATTTTCGATTTTAAAATGTGACCGTTTCCGTCCGTCCCTCCGGTTCATAATGGACAAAGACTACACTGCGATTCTGCAGTCCACCATTACCAATCCGCTCAAAATGAAGAGGAGTCTGAATGGGCGTATAACCTACCATTCCCGAACCTCCCGTGAAGTCCTTACCATACATATGGAGTCCCTTCAACAGGAAATACGCATGGTCAAAACCTGTGATGGCAAACCTCGGCAGGGCATTCATCATATCGGTATGGAAGTTCCAACGATATTTCGTCTGGATACGACTGGTACGGGGCGATGCCAAGTCTGTATGGAATGTGGCAGGGATATAAGTATCGAACTTATAGAAGTTCTCCAACTGATGACGGGTATAGAGCATCCACTCGGTATAGCCGAACACACTGATCTGCAGTTCAGGATGCGACAGGCAGAGTCCGTTGAGTTTTGCCATGGCGGCATTGAGTTCCTTGGAACGTCCAGTATTTAGGATGACCATATTATGCTTAGTCGTACTGAACGACTTAAAGAACATCGTCTCACTCGAATTGAGGTTTGTAATCTTATAGTCAATGCCTTTTGTTTCCAGACGGCGACGCAAGCCAAAAGTGAAGATACCTTTCTGACTGGTAGTGTCGTTACAATCGATAAACACAGGGTGGGTATCGCTGAAACGATCCATAAAATGATTGACAAAGGCATCGTTCTGCTCTGACTGGGACTGATACACCTGGAGGATATTACGGTTGACCAATGTCTCATGGGTATTGATGGAGAACGGAATGAACACCCGGATGTCATTCGCCGTGGCAAAATCAGCCAATGGCTTTACCATCTTGGAATAAAGCGGACCGATAATCACATCACACTCGGCGGCCTTCGGGTCCTCCAGAAAAGTGCGGATATCCGTATCCTCCGCCACATTCCATGCACGGATATCCGTAGATATACCATTGTCACGCAGACTATCACACGCCATCAGAATTCCCCGGTAATACTCCAGCATACGCTTGCCATCCCCGTTAACCTTATGCAAAGGAAGCATGATACCCACCCGGATGGCACGCTGACGGATGTCCACATCGTCCCTGCCCTTTGTAGATTGCGTCTGTACCGTAGAAGAACTGACAGGTATCGCCTGTTCGTCTGACTGCGGCTGCTGGGACGGCCATGGGATATTAATATAGTCTCCTTTTTTCAACTCATAGCCCGGTGTGTTCATCTCCGGATTCGCGGCTATTAATTCCTGGATAGTAATACCATACATCCGGGAGATGCCGAAAATAGTTTCCTTGCGTTTCACCTTATGCTGCTCACGGAATAGAGGACGTTGTGCAAAGACTGTCTCTGCGACAAAAACCATTACTGTCAGTAGCAACACATATCTGAAAAATCGCTTCATAATGCACTTTTTAGTCATTTCGCGTACAAAATTACAAAAAAGATGCGGTTAATCCTACATTTTTCTGTAATTTTGCCATTAAATGGCGAAATTACTCCATCTCAGCATAAAAAAGAAACAAGTTTCCTTTGTTCTGCATTCGATTTTTCGTAATTTTGCAGAAATAATCACGTTTTACTTATATGAAAGCTTTTATATATATATTCCTGCTGCTGTTTGCCATCATAGCAATACCCACAGCATCGTATGCCGACAGAGATGACGATGACGAGATCACTGACTCTACCACCGACACCACAACAGTAATACCCAGTAAACTGGAAATGCCCAACGCCTTCTCACCGAATAATGACGGTTTCAACGATGAATACCAGGCAAAATCGAATTACCAGAACATCACGGAGTTCAGGGCAATGATCTTTAACCGTTGGGGGCAGTGTCTCTATACGTGGACGGACTGGACAGACCCCAAAAAAGGATGGGACGGCACCTACAAAGGAAAACCCGTCAAGGACGGTGTCTATTTCGTCCGTGTGAAAGCAAAGGGAGGTGACGGAAAGGAGTTCGACATCAGAAAGGATGTCAACTTGTTGCGTAAGTTTAATGCGGTAACTGGCGGTAATGAACAGTGACCAGAAAATCAATGTCTGGGGAGCAAGGGTCCACAACCTGAAGAATGTGGACGTGGAGATACCCCGTCAGTCACTCACCGT
>CACZCT010000068.1 GCA_902779745.1 uncultured Prevotellaceae bacterium | reverse complement strand
GCGATATCACGCTGTGAAATTCTTTTCATCCGATAAACGATACTAATTTTCGTTGTACAAAAGTAATCATTTCTCTCCATTTATTGCGCAACATTATAAGGAATTGTTGCGCAAAGCGTTGCGTAATCCGTCCTCCTAATATTCCATATACGGAGTCAGCCGCTGGAAGTCATGTTCCGTGAAGTCCGGGGAGAGGCGGAGTTGTCGGATGTCCTCAATCCTGCCATGCAGGCGTCGGTAGTCGGTAATTGCCTTCGCCTGATAGTAGTTGATATAAGGATGGCGGCGCAACTGTTGCAGGGAGAGCTTATTGACATTCAGCCGTTTCGGCTGAGTCTGCTGAACGACGAAGTATTTCTTTGCCGCTTGCGGAAAACCGTCAATCTCGTCCAACTGGTCGACACTCACATAGCCGCCCAGCCAGTTGCCATAGCGTACAATCTCCCTGGCATAATACTTTCCGATGCCAGGCACCCGTTGCAGTTGGGCGGTGTCTGCCGTATTCAAGACAAGATGCTCCGTCTCGCGGAGCTTGGCGGGATAGTCTTTTTTATAGTTACTATAGGTACTATCCTTCCTATAGGCACTATCCTTCCTCCCTTTCACCAGCGTGGAAGCCGGCAGATAGTCCGGTGAGATGCGGATATAGGGTTCCAGGCGGCGGTAGTCCTTGACCGTCAAGCCATAGAGGTGGGCGAAGTCCTCCTTTTTCCGGTAGACACCCCCTCGCTCCCTGTACTTATAGACATTCCTAATCTGCCAGGGTTGCAAGCCAAGGCGCAACAATTGCGTAGAATCGGCAGTATTGGGATCGAAGTAGAAGGTTTCTGGTTGCTGCACCTGAGTCGCAGCATACGGGACACCCTCCTTCTTACTTCTTCCATCTTCCTTCTTCCATCTTCCATCATCCATCGTCCGCTCTCCCTCCTCGTTTCCCCTTCCCAGGAAGTATATCCCAGTAAGTACCAACACCCCCACAATGGCGGCGGCAATCAGGACGAGGCGGTCGTTACGGTTCATACAATGCCAAACTGATGGAGGAGGATGAGAATGATACAGGTCGGACAGACGAAACGGACGGCAAAGAGGAAGATGCCGAACAGGCGGCCTTTCAATGTCCCTCCGTTGGTAAACTCATCCCGTACCACCTGTTTGGGAACATACCAGCCCACAAACAGGCAGGCAAGCATGGCACCCGTCGGCAACAGGAAATTAGCCGTCAGGTTATCGCAGAAGTCCATCAGCGACAGTCCCATCACCTGGATGGAAGGACAGGCACCCACCGAGAGGGAGCAGAAGACACAGATCAGCATGGCGACGACGGTCTCTGTCCATGCCGCCTTGCGCCGGGGCTGTGCGAACTCCTCCGTAAAGAATGCCGTCCCTATCTCATGCATGGAGATGGTAGAGGTCAAGGCGGCGAATACCAACAGGGCATAGAACAGGATACTGGTCACATAGCCCACCCAAGGTACTGGGGCAAAAGCCTGATGGAACACATTCGGCAGGGTGATGAAGATGAGCGACGGACCGCTGTCGGGGTTCACCCCTACCGAGAAGGCGGCAGGGAAGATCATCAGTCCTGAGAGGATGGCAATCAGCGTGTCTATGATGGCAATCTGTCCTGCCGACCGTAACAGATTGGTGTCCTTGGAAAAGTAACTGGCGTATGTACACAGGCAGGCCGTTCCCAATGACAAGGAGAAGAATGCCTGTCCCAATGCCTCCAGCACCACACTGCCGGACAGTTTCGAGAAATCGGGATGTAACAGGAAGCGGACACCCTCGATTGCTCCAGGCAGCATACAAGAGGACACCACTAATACCAACAGCAGGATGAAGAGAATGGGCATCAGCAACTTAGAGACCTTTTCTATCCCATGCTGGATCCCACGCACGACCACCAGATGGGTTATCAGGATAAAGGCAAGGCCCCAGAGTATCGGTTTCAACGGGTCGCTGGAGAAATCCATGAAGTAGTTCTTCACATATTCCGCATCACCGCTGAGTTGTCCGGCTATCGAAGCCCACAAATATTCCAGGCACCACCCTGCCACTACCGCATAGAAGCCGAGGATGATGGTAGAAGTGATAATACCCAGATATCCCACATACTTCCAGGGAGGACCCTCTGCCAGCACGTCATATGCCTTGGCGGCATTCGTCTGGGCATGCCTGCCGACGATGAACTCACTGACCATTCCGGGAATACCTAATAACAGGATACATCCTATATAGACCAAGATAAAGGCGGCACCGCCGTTCTCGCCCACCGTATAGGGGAAACGCCACACGTTCCCCAGTCCGACTGCCGACCCTGCCGTCGCCAGCACGATCCCCATCTTACTTCCGAAACTGCCTCTCTTCAAGCCCCCTAAGTTAGGGGGTTGGGGGTCTGAACAAGAACTATTTACACTCATCGTCTATATTTAGGGGGCTATTGTAACACTCCGATCTGATGCAGGAAAATCAGAAGGATGGCAAGCGGACACACATACTTCACCAGGAAGATGAAGACATGGAAGAGACGGATATAGGTGATGCTCTTCAGTGACCCGTAGTTCGTAAACTCATCTTTCACGATATGGTGGGGCGCATACCAGCCGATGAAGATACAGGTCAGGAAACCGACAATGGGCAGGAAGACCTGTCCCGTAATAAAGTCGAACCAGTCGAACAACGACTCGCCGAAGACAACCAGTCCGTCGACGGCACCCAGCGACAACGAGCAGAACGCACCGACAACGGACGTAGAGACCGTCACGATCATGGCAGCCTTCTTACGACTCAGTGTCAGCTCCTCCTGGATAAAGGCGGTACTCACCTCATGGAGTGACAGCAGTGAAGTCAATGCCGCCAATGACAACAGGATGAAGAAAAGCAGCGATACAGCATAGCCCACCAGCGGTGCAGGAGCAAATGCCTGCTGGAACACATTCGGCAGGGTGATAAAAATTAACGACGGACCGCTGTCGGGGTTCACTCCTACCGAGAAGGCGGCAGGGAAGATCATCAGTCCGGCAAGGATCGCTACCAGACAGTCGATGAGGGCAATCTGCGTCGCCGACTTGGTGAGGTTGGTATGGCGGGAGAAATAACTGGCGTAGGTACACAGACACCCCATGGCGATGCTCAGCGAGTAGAAAGCCTGTCCCAGGGCACCCAGGAACACATCTCCCGTGAATTTCGACATATCGGGCTTATAGAGGAACTCGATACCCTTGTAGGCATCCGGCAGTATACAGGCTGCCACCACGATGATCAGCAACAGGATGAACAAGGTAGGCATCAGCATCTTGGAGGCCCGCTCGATACCGTTTCGCACCCCATGCTCGATAATCAGGTAAGTCATCACCAATATGATGACCGTCCACAGCACCGGTTTCACGGGGTCTGAAGACAACTCCGTGAAATAGGTCTTGAAATATTCCGGGTCGCCATGCAGGTGTCCCGCCAGCGAAGCCCATACATACTGCAGGCACCAGCCGCTGACCACTGCATAATACCCTGTTATCAGGAAACCGGTCAGCACACCCATATAGCCGATGATGACCCACGGTCCCCCTCCTGCCAGTTTGCGATAGGCACGTGCCGTATTCGACTGTCCGTGCCTGCCTATGATAAACTCACTGATCATACAGGGAATACCCAGCAGTACCACACAGACCACATAGATCATGATAAACACGGCACCACCGTTCTCACCTGTCATATAAGGAAAGCGCCAGACATTACCCAAGCCCACCGCAGAACCTGCCGTGGCGAGGATAACTCCTATCTTGCTTCCGAAATTCGCTCTTTCTCCCATAATATCTTTCTTTCCGCTTGCAAAAGTATAAAATAATTCTTACTTTTGCAGCATCATTCGAAGTAAATATGCGGAAATTCTGTCAATTTGTAAGGAAATACCCACTGTCTGTCCTCTGTATCGTACTCATCTGGACGCTGTCGTTCATTCCCTTCTTTCCCGAGACTCCCCTTGACGATGTACAGTTTATAGATAAATGGACCCACCTCGTGATGTATGGCGGCACCTGTTCCGTCATCTGGTATGAGTATGTCCGCCGGCATGCCGCCTTGGACAAGCGGAAACTGTTCCTCCTTGCCTGGCTGGCACCCATCGTCATGAGCGGTATCATCGAACTCATGCAGGAACACTGCACCACCACCCGCAGCGGAGAATGGTTCGATTTCGCCGCCAATGCCACGGGGGTCACCCTTGCCGTCCCTGTAGGACTGCTACTCTTCTATATCAAAGTTCTCAATAAGAATTCTCGTCACGATTCCCTCTGCTGAGACGAAATAGACACGGGGAATCACCGACGAGGCAAAGAGTTCATAGATATGACGGTCGGTCTGTGCGGAATAGGGAATCTGCAAGCCGTATTCCTCCCAGAAGGGAACCACCAGGTCCTCCCCTTCTGCCCGGCTGATGGCTATCATCTGAAAACCGGGATCGTCCTTATGCGCCTGTCAGATGACTGGTGGAGAACGTACTGCTCACCCCGTCCTTCACCATCTCGACAGCAAAAGACGGCACACGGTCGCCCACATGGACACGCTCCGTCACGTCGTCTTCGTCATGGATGCTGCCGCACCCCGTTATCAGGAGGCACAGCAGCACCATAACACAACTGTTCAAAAAGCGACTTCTATGTTGAATCATTTAATCAGATACTTCTTGCCATTAACGATATAGACACCCTTCCTTGGAGTCTGTACGCGATGTCCTCTCAGGTCGTAATACTCCTTTCTCACTTCATCCACCACACTGCTGATATCATCGATGCCCGTCGTACCGTCTGCGAACACCAGGAAGTAACGACCGTAGTCATTTGGCTGTACCGAGAAGGCATCTCCGTCATGAACCGTCTGTGAGTAACCGGTGACGGCATCCACCACATAGACCTCACCGTCCGTCAGTTGCTCGATATCCGAGAAGGTCACGTCTACTGCCTCTTCGCCGTTATAAGTAACACCAAAGGCAATAGGCTTCAGCTCCGTCACCCTCTCCTCCTCATCACCAAGCTCCACGCTTGCCGTACTGGTGCCCCTGTCGTTAGCTGCCGTCATGGTCATCAACTCACGGGCACCGCCGCCAGGAGGTGTCGGATGAATTCCGTCAATCTGCATATCTTTATTAAAGACAATCTCTGATGTGGAAGAACCCTTCTTCACGAAAAATGCCTGAAGCGGACGGATAAGTCCTGTCGTCAGTGTGGCTGAAGCCGTACTTTCCTCGTAGGTCCAGTAACTCGTATCTAACGTGTTGTTGGTATCAAAGAACTTCTCCATGTCGATCGTCACCATGTACGGATTACCGACGAGCACATAGTCGCCTATCTGCTGCATGTCATCGATATCAAAGGTCAGTGTACCGTCGTCCGTATGGTCGTCCGTCACAAGTTTATTGGCATAGGTCTTGGTAACCGCCGTGGCACCGGAACCTGCTGCAGGAGTTGACCAGTCGTAGTATTCGTAACTCGTATCAGCCTTCTATCAGCGTGTTTTCCGCCTGGTCCTTCTTATGGGCACGGACGGAGAAGCCTGTCAAAGTATTATAAGGTACCTGGACGTCATTATACGTATGGCTCCACTCTGCAATATTGCCACTCCATGTAGAATATCCCAAATAAGCACTATAGTTCGTTGCCCTAACATCATTCGTCTTCGTATAGACCTTGGCATCAATACCCCATGACCGCTGATAGAAAGGATACTTCGTGCGACTGTAGGTCGTCGTATTGAAGGATATCGGCTGGAATGCCTCCGTCTCCTGTCGGCCGTTGGAGAACGGCACATACATATCACCGGCATACATGTTCTTCAGCGGAGCAGACAGCATATACCACTTGTTGGCAACGAGTTCCTTCTCCACCCATGCCTTCTCGTATGCCAGGCGATGCTGACGCAGCAACTCTGCTTCCGGCTTGAAATAGACTTCCTTACATACATTACCGTAGAACTTCTCACAGTCGAAGACCTTGGCAGTGAAATCTTCCGTTCCCTGATTCTGCCAATTACCGTCACTATCTATATAACGGTGACCGAAACAGCCTTCACCGTAATGGTCCGCCGGAACACCTCCGTATTCGCCATAGCGCACCAGCAGGTCGTAATAGATATTCTCCGTCGGCTTACTGTTCTGTCTGTATTCCGGAGGAGTGGATGATGTATTGGTATTCGGACTGCGGTCCGTCAACAGCGTCGTCTTACTGGTATCCAGGAAACCGCCGCCCTGTCGCTTGGAACTATGTGTAGCGTCTTCCGCTATCTTCGGCTCGTTGATCAGGCTGGGTGCACTGTTGTTGTTCCCGACAGGAGTAGGCAGTGTGACATAGGTAAACTTCATCGGCACCATGCCGGGATTGGTCGTCAGCAGTGTATTGATCTCCGTATTATTCTCATAGCCGCCGGGATGACCGCTCGTGGGCGTATTGGTGGCAGAACCTTTCGAACCCTTATACAATTCCGGGCGGACGGAACGCTGCCAGTTGCCGTCATTATACCAGTTGGCACTCCAGTAGTCCGTCACTGCGTCTGTGGGATTGCCGTCGTCATCCACATGCTGTGCATACCAGGTGACGAACTCCGGCACTACCTTGACATTCAGGAACAGGTCACCGATACAGGCATCCGCATCTCCCTCATCGTCTTCGTCGATGTATGAGATGGACACCTCATACTCAAAGCCCTCATGGAAGTCTATCGCACAGTTTTCGCCCGACAAGTCAAGAGCCAGGTACATATGACTCTTATCAACCCAGGGACGTGGATCAGTACCGTTAATGGGGACTATCTTGGCGAACCTCAGGCCAGTCGTCTGTGTCGGGTCGTTGGTTTCAGAGATTGTGAGATACGACTCTGTCGGGAAATAGAGTCTCTTTACAGTCTGCTGATTCTTGTCCTTATAGGCGTTTACGGGAATATGGAGCTTGTATCCCTGCGCTTTCATCTTGTTCAACTGCTCCAAGCCGACCCTGACGACACGCTCTGCACTAACTGTCGAGTAGTCTACGTCGTCGAAGCCGATAACCATTGAGGGCGTTCTATCCGTATCGTCTATCGTAAATGTATATACCAACGGTGAACATACGTAATAAATTTGTGTATTATATTCCACCTGATCCTCAATAGGCAGTGCAGAAACCGTAGGATGGTCTACCGACACACTCAATTGGATAGAAGAAGAACATGACAGATAGAGCAGTCCGGCATCCATCGCCTGCTTGATAACATCATAATACTTCTGTGCATTTACTGCTTTATAAGCATAGGGAAGGTCTGCCGACGTAACATAGGCACTATCACTATAACTTCCACGGAAGTCAAGCAATGCGTTACGCAAACTGGTCCCTGCATCACCTGTCAGCGTATAGGCGTAAAACTCTTCCAACGTTCCCTTGAAATAGTCATAGTGAACTCCTGTATACTTATGGAATCCGGACACCTCACGGTCATCAGGCATATTGAGGACCATGCTCAAATCAACAGCAGCCTCATGTGTACCGCAACCGGCAATCACGGTAGTCACCGGATCACCAGAACCATCCTCTAAGGAGAGGAACATCTTCTTAGGAACAAAGATCGGACTGAACACAGAACATTCATCTGTGGATTTTCCCCAAAGAGCCTCATCTGTCACTCCTGTCTCACCTAAGTTATAAACAGAAATATAATATTCAACACCCTCCGACAGCGCAAAGCCTTTCTTGGCAAGGGAGAAATAGAGATTTCCGTCAATACCTGTGAAGTAACCTGAGAACGTTGCGGGCAATGATGCCTCAGCCGGAGGAGTATCAGGAACTGTAGTAGGCACGGTGGTCTGACCATACAGTTTGCCGCCATTATCATACAAGTCGGCATCCGTCAGTACATTGCCGTCCTTGTCACAGATACGCCAGAAAATAGTACTGCCCTTAATAGGCTCTATACTCTCAGCATCCATATAGAGATTCAAAGGCACCTCGTCTTCACCACAGTTCACACCAGCCTGCTTCACCTTCAGCTTGGCATTGCTGGTATAGAAACGGATTTCATCTACACAATAGTCGGCACCTGCGGTATTCTCACAATAGTTGTCAATATCAACCTTGTATCTCGTATAGCCTGAGATGGCTGCTGTACCTGGGATTGTAGTATAACCGTACGTCTGATACCATTTCATGTATTGATAGGCAGGATCACCGTCCTTAGGTTTGGCAACAGACCTCAATGAACCTGTCAGGAACGAGACAATGGGCTTTTCTGTTTTGGAGCCATCAGCATTCAACCCATATAGCCGCAGCATCAACTGAGGAGGCGTTTGACCGCCATAAGCATCACCGTTAGTCACGTCGGCTACGGCTGCGGTATAGAATATCTGAGAACCAGCACACAATTCAGCATCAAATTCAAGGGAGGCGATGGTACGTGCCTCGTCAGCCGCATCCACATACAGGAAACTGCCGTAGGTTCCGTCTCCATAATCACGGGTGAAGTCATACAACTCTTCACTATGAATACCTTGAACTGCCGGTCGCCAGAAGTAATACATATACGGCTGGTTGGCATCCATATTCTTAGAATATGGTCCTTCAATGGACTTTAATAAGATATAATCACCATGAATCGGTGTCAATGCCGAATTACCACCAGTGCTGATGCGATACTGGTCAATCTGCGGATAACAGAAACCGTACTGGGCATCAACCCACTTCAAGGGCTTCTCTGTATGGTTCTCATTCTGGTTGTTCAAAGTAGTCATCCGGAAGAAATCATCAAAATAGACCCTGCCGCCAAAATTATAGTGCGTGTCAAGATACTCCTTACGACGATGCAGGACTGACGTCCCGAATGCATCCAGGTCATCTACCAGAATGGCAGGAGCATCAATGAATTCCAGTTCATAGTGAATGGCAGCCTGGTAGTTTGCATTGTCTTTACCGAGACTACCCACGATATGGAGCTTCTTACCAGCAGAGATGGTAACGGTTTTCGCTTCCCCGCCTGACCAGGTGGCATAATATTCTCCTCCAAGATTTCCAAAAATAAACTTTTCAATACGGCTTGAACTGTTCCATATCAATACCTTATAGTACAGATGACCAGACTCGTCTTCATAATAGGCTGTCCATCTGATGTTGTTGCACTGGATAGGAGAACCCACTGTTCCCACATAATAATCATCCAGCGACGGCAGGTTGGCACGCAAGTGAAAATAACTGGCAGCATCTTTGATTGAAACAGCCACACGGCCATTATCCTCGCACAGTTCATACAACTCCTTCTTCTCTGCTGCTGTCAGGTTCGTATAGGGTGACCCGTCGGAAGAAGAACTACTCTGAGAGAGACACAGGTCTAACTTCGCCTTACCGTTGTTTATCTTGTTGATGATTTCTGCTGCAGGGTGAATCCTGAAGAGGTAACGCAGGCTCAGTGTCGGCTCGTGCAACATATAGGGATGCTTCAAGCCGCCGAAACCAGGACGTGTATCATCATTGGACCCACGATAGACTCCGTCGTAATATTTACCGACATCACAGGCAATGACATGCATATCAGACAACCCGGCAGAATTATAGGTAACACCGACTTTCTCGTGTGTAGGCGTTTGACCCGTCAGATCCCTGTTCAGAGCAAAAAGACCACGGCTGTTTCCTGTATCAAAGTCATAGAAGCCCTCTAACCATGAGCTTGTCGGATCGGCAATCGAAAGTTTGTCAGAGCCTAAGTCCGTCTCCCAGTCATACCAGCGGACATACGCCGTAGGCTCAAGGACATCACCTGCCCCATAGTAATTCTGGAACGGCAATTTCAATGGATGGTCACCGCTGTTGGGTTCCAGATAGACATCGTAAACAACTGTATGTACACCCTGGCGGGTATCGCCAATAGTGGAAGGAACTGCCGTACTGGTGGAATTATCCCAGTCATACTGCTGTACAGATGAGTTCTTGATCAGATATTCCAGATCGGTATAGGCTTCATCGGCAGCACCCTTGCTATGTACGAACCTGAAGTCCTCTTCAACGAAAAAGCTGTATAAATACACCATGTTGATGTCAGGCTCATGTGTCAGGACGATAGGAGTCCCTGCTGTCGTTTGTCCGTTGGCGGCAGAGGTGTCGTCACTCATCCATACGATTACCTTAAAGTCACTCCAATGACCATAGTCAGGTTTCGTGAAGTTCATGTTGAGCCAGTTGATGGTCTGGGAACTTGTACTTTCACTGTATTCAGTCAGGGGGTAGGTAGGACATGTCGCCGAGTTCCAATAAATACCAAAGCCTTCCTTGGTCAGATGTTCCGTACCAGTCGTCACCGGTGCAAGATAATCTTCGGAGTTGGCAATCATCTCGCCCTTATAGGTGACGAACCAGCGGATGTGCAGATCCTGCGCCAGTGTTTCATTGGTCTTGACGTACTCACTCTTCATCTTACTCAGTGCCTCATTCAACGGAATCTGTGTCCACCCTGCCGACACCTCAGCAGAAGTAAGAAGCACCTCCTTGGAGTGTCTGAAAGACGATGTCTTCACTGTTCCGGCAAACGGATAGGTGAAATGGTAGAGATACAGATAATTCCAGTCCGGCTCCTCCGTGATGTCGGCAGCCGAAGCGGGTGCCGCAGGCGCAAGGCGTGACATGTCTGTAGAGACTACCAAGCCAATCTGAGCACCTGTGGCGACAAGTGCTGTGGAGGCAGAAACGGTGATACCTTGCAACTGGCTTGCATCAAAGCCGTCGCCATAATATACCCATCCGTAGTTCTCTCGCCACGTCCAGCCCTTTGATGACAAATCCCCAAAGTTGAGCAGGGTCTGGTCCTCCAAAGTCTCTCCTGCATCGTCTGCCGCAAACAGGCGGACATAAACCTTTCCGTCACTTGACGGAATGGTGAACTGAGGCAGTTCTGTCAGCAGATGCGACGTGGCGGCATCACTCTCCAAAGGAATCGTGGAGCGGATCTCCGTTCCATCTGGCGTCAGTGAACCGATGTAATTATCAACCTTATAGAAATCAAGTACATATTGCTTCTCCCAGTTGGGTTCCGTTATGATGTCATCTACTGTCGATGGTGATTCAGGTGTCAGGCGTGTCAGATTAGCAGAGACAGCCAGTGACATGGTGGCATTGCCCTGATACAGCGAATTCAAAGATTTTACCGTGATGTTGCTCAAAGCTGCCTTCAAGCCTGTTGCCGGACCATAGTACACCCAGTTCTCAGGGTCGTTGGTCCGCTTCGTCCATCCGGAAGACGGTGTGATGGTCAGCGCATCTTGGTCTGCCCACTGCTCACCAGTCTCCTTGTCGGCAACAAATAAACGGGCATAGACATTTCCTGTTGTGTAACTGTTCTTGTACAACTCCATGCGGTCAACATTGACGCTCTGCCAGTTGGCTCCCTTGATGGCGTGAAGATGAACGAACCCTTTTTCCGTGCGCATCTTCTCCAAGTCAACGATATAGGTGTTACCCTCTTTCGTAAAGTAGCGGTTACACCATCCATAGTTGGGATATTCTATGAGTTTCGACAGGCTTTCGTCCTCATTACACATTCCGTTGGCTTCTGTACGGTTAAACAGGAAGCGCGGTGTACCCGATATCATGGTGACGACTAACTTGTCGTATTCACTCAGGTCGGCATAGTCTATCACGGCACCGTCACCGTATGGCTGGCTTGTGCTACGGCCAAGGATGTAAAAATAGCTGCCGTCACCCGTCTGAGTGGCAGGCGGAACATAGCTGCTCCATGAATGCATCATGTCGTCAGTTAGAGGGGTTCCATAGAGTTGCATGCTTTCTACCGTCACATTCTGCCAGTTAGCACCCTTGATGGCATGCAGATGGGCAAAGCCCTTGTCGGCAACCATCCTTTGCAGATTGACCGTATAGACATTACCTTCACGGGTGAAATAGCGGTCAGTCCAGCCATTCGTAGGATATTCCAGTAACTTTGAATCATCCTCATTATCACTATACGCTCCTCCATTTTCTGTACGGTTAAACAAGAATCGTGGAGTGCCGGACGTCATCGTCACCACCAACTTCGAATAACCGGAGAGATCAGCATAGTGTACCCACGAAACCGCACCGTCACCATATACCTGCTGAGTAGGTTCATATAGCGTATAACTGCCTTCGAAATCACCCGTTACGGTAGCATCGGCACCGCCATTTGACCACGTATGCATTGACTCTTCACTCAATGCCCTGCCTTGCGAACTCAGTCCTGTTGAAATGGCATTATAGTCATCGCTCAGTTCCGTTACTATGTGCGTCTTAGCACCAATATTTACCGGCACTTCTATCGTCTGCATAGAACCAGAACGCAAACTGCCGGAATACGGATAGGCAATATCCCTCTCATAGGCATAGCCGATTTCCGGTTCTACGTCATACAATTTCCCACCCACAGTTTCCTGCGTCCATGGAGAATTGGACAAATAGCAGATTAACTTATATTGTCCTCTGACATTAGGAAGTGTTATCGTGAAGTTATTGTTGTTTAAGAAACCGGCAGCACCGCTCGATGCTTTTCCTAATTTGCCATAGTCATGGATAGGTGAATCTTGCGAAGAGGTCAGGTTAGGAATAGGGACAGGGACATCCGTGATAGCATCCTTCAAGTAGAAACGGATAAACCGGTGACTATTTTTATATGGGAAATTATTGCCGACAACAATATAAGTCCCGTCGGTTGTATGTTCATTAGCAAATGTTAAATCCATCGCCTTCGAACTGGTACCTGAATGCACTATCAACCCATCAACATCGTTAACGACAGCCTTCAACAATGTCGGTGTGGTGAAACTCATCCACTTACTACCCTCTGACGATGTACCAGACAGCTTAATAGTGACATTAGCACCGCTACTGCCGACATCAAACTTGATATAGAAATAATGCCAGCCGCGACCGTTATTGTCGTTTGCATAAGTATCACTATTGCTAAAGGAGGCCACGCCGGCAGTTGTTATACCTAATCCCGTATTTCCCACACCAGGCATGGTGACCTCGTTTTCATCTACTTTTAAAGAAAGGACGACATCACCCGATGCCGAGCCACGACCGGCAGCCAATAACGCATAACTACCTGCAGACAGGTTAACCTGTGTTGTCTTATAATCCTCTGATGGATTGAGTGCAGTACTATTCCAACGGTCAGCATAAGCATCATATGTACCATTCCAATGCTCACCCTGATTGTCCGACATATTACCTGTCCAAGCCGAAGTCGTCACATCTGGTAAAGAGACGGGAGAAGTATAATTATTAATGATGGTATAATACTCCTGTACCTTTGACTGCTCATCGATAACTCCAGTTGAAACATTAGAAACTTGTCCCCACACACTCCCCACACTCATCACCAGCAGGAGCAAAAGGAGGAGGGCACGGTGGGCAACGCCCGTCGTGGTGGTTATTATATTATATTGTCTTG
>CACZCT010000067.1 GCA_902779745.1 uncultured Prevotellaceae bacterium | reverse complement strand
CCTGCCATCGACCTGTTGAAACAGGAGAATATCTTCGTGATGGACGACTCCCGTGCGCATATGCAGGATATCCGTCCCTTGAAGATTGTTATTCTCAACCTGATGCCGTTGAAGATTACGACGGAGACAGACCTGATACGTCTGCTCTCCAATACCCCGTTGCAGTTGGAGATTAGTTTCATGAAATTGCGCAGTCACACACCCAAAAATACACCCATTGAGCACATGATGCTGTTCTACCGTGATTTCGAACAGATGCGTAAAGAGAAATACGACGGGATGATTATCACGGGAGCCCCGGTGGAGACACTCGATTTCGAGGAGGTGACCTACTGGGACGAGATGAGGGACATCTTTGCATGGGCTCGTACCCACGTCACGAGTACTTTATATATATGTTGGGCTGCCCAGGCAGGACTGTATTATCATTACGGCATTCCCAAGTATCCGTTGGAGAAGAAGATGTTTGGTATATTCCCACAGGTACCCTTAATACCGCAGATGCCTATCTTCCGTGGTTTTGATGATGTGTTCCAGATGCCACATAGTCGTCATACGGAACTGCATCGCGAGGATATCATTGCCCATCCTGACCTGACGCTGATTGCTGAGTCACCTGATTGTGGTGTGAGTATGGTGATGGCGCGTAATGGTCGTGAATTTTTTATCACGGGACATCTGGAGTATGCACCCAACACCTTGGATAATGAGTATAAGCGTGATAAAGATATCCGGGATGACGTGGATTTGCCGAAGAACTACTACCGGGATGATGACCCTGTTAAGGGACCGGTGGTGACATGGCGTGCCCATGCCAACCTGCTCTACAACAACTGGATTAATTATTACGTCTATCAGGAAACTCCTTACGATATCAATAAGATTGAATGATACCTCTCGAACTGTTGGCACCTGCCAAGAATCTGGAGTGTGGTATAGCTGCTGTCGACCATGGTGCTGATGCTGTTTACTTAGGTGCTCAGCGATTTGGTGCTCGTGCTGCTGCAGGCAACAGTGTCGAGGATATCCGACAACTCTGTGATTATGCGCATCGGTTTGCGGTGAAGGTGTATGTCACCGTCAATACCATTATCTATGATAAAGAATTGGAGGCTACGGAACAGTTGATCCGTCAGCTTGCTGATATTGGGGTAGATGCCATCCTGGTGCAGGACATGGGGATTTTGAAGATGGATATTCCTCCTATAGCCCTTCATGCTTCTACCCAGACAGACAACCGTACGGCGGAGAAAGTGAAGTGGCTGCGAGATATTGGTTTCCGCAGGATTGTTCTGGCACGTGAACTATCTGTTGACGAGATAACTGAGATTCATCATCAGGTGCCCGATGTTGAGTTGGAGGTCTTCGTGCATGGTGCCTTGTGTGTCAGTTACAGCGGAATCTGTTATGCTTCGGAATATTGTTTTGGACGTTCGGCAAACCGTGGTGCCTGTGCCCAGTTCTGTCGGATGAAGTACGACCTGTTGGATGCCGATGGTCGTGAGATAGACCATCAACGGCATCTCTTGTCGTTGAAGGACATGAACCAGAGTGACCATCTGGAGGAACTGATACAGGCTGGTGCTACCTCGTTTAAGATAGAAGGACGGCTGAAAGATGTCTCCTACGTGAAGAATGTCGTGGCGGCATATAGCCAGCGGCTTGATGCTTTTATAGCCAAGCATCCCGATCAGTACTGCCGTGCCTCCCAGGGACATTGTACCTATTCGTTTACTCCCAACCTGAACAAGACATTCAACCGTGGGTTCACTACCTATTTCCTGCATGGCAGGCAACCAAATATTTTCTCTCCCGACACTCCGAAGGCGATGGGAGAGTATGTCGGTTACGTCAAGGAGATACGCCGTGACTCGTTCAATGTGGCCGGGACAGCATCCTTTGCCAATGGTGACGGCCTGTGCTTTATCAATCAGGACCGTGAGTTGGAGGGCTTCCGTGTCAACCGTGCCGAGGGCAACCGTCTCTATCCCCAGCAAATGCCGCAGCACTTGCATGCAGGGATGGCGCTTTACAGGAATAACGACCAGGAGTTTGAACGGTTGTTGTCACGTAAGAGCAGTGAACGGAAGATACCCCTTGTGTTTCACCTGGAGTCGACCGATGACGGTTTCGCCCTTTCGTCAGAAGACGTAAAGGTCAGTATCATCTGTGAACATCAGCAAGCGGAGAAACCGCAACGGGAGAATATTATCCGCCAGCTTTCCAAACTGGGTGGAACCCCTTATGAGTGTAGTAGGGTAGAACTTCCCTACGATTTTAACTACTTTATTCCAAGTAGTCTTTTAACTGACTTGAGACGATTGATAGTCAAAGAGTTACAGGTGTCGGAGAGAAATGCTTCCTGTCGGGTCGATAGGTTCCCCCTAACGGGGCGAAATGTGCCGCCTATCAGGTCGAAAGATACTGCCTGTTTCAGGGATAGCTATGAACTGAATATTTCCAACCGTCTGGCACGTGCGTTTTATGCGGAGCAGGGATTGTCAGATGTCGTTCCCGCTTTCGAGTTAAGTCACCAACGGAATGCCTTGTTGATGCAGTGCCGCCATTGTCTGCGCTATGCCCTCGGTGCCTGTGTAAAACATGGTGGAAAGAAACCTCAATGGCATGAGCCACTTTATCTACGTTTGGGAGACGGCAGACGCTTCCGCTTGGACTTTGACTGTAGGAATTGTCAAATGAATGTGTATGCGACAGATTAGAAATTATATGTTCATCACCTTATGGTTGTTCCTGTTAACGGCCTGTTATAACCACGGACCGTTGACCTCTGATGCATGGGATCTGACGGAGAAACAGTTGGATTCCATCTCCTTTTTTACCACGCATCACTATACCCAGAACTACAACTTTGTAGTGAATGCAAATAGTCTTCCTTTGTCTGACCAGCCTGGTGAAATGGCTTTCGACACCCTCTATGTGGTAGAGGGAGAGCGGTTGGTGGTAGCTGATATCCAGACGATTCCTACAGACTCCGTCGACTCGGTATGGGTGAAGGTGGCTCGTGACCAGATGACACAGGGGTGGATACGGGAGAGTGAGATGCTGGAGGGGGTGTCGCCGGATGACCCTATCTCACAGTTTATCGATTTCTTCTCCAACACCCACCTGCTTATATTCCTTGCCTTCCTCGTGGTAGTCATCGTCGCCTATGGACTCTACCGACTGGACCGTCGTAATGCGTATATCGTGCATTTCAATGACATCGACTCTTTCTATCCCACATTATTATGTCTAATGATAGCGGCATCGGCGACACTCTATGCCTCTATCCAGATGTTCGGTGCCGAGACATGGCGGCATTTCTACTATCACCCCTCGCTGAATCCCTTTGCCCTGCCACTTCACCTGGGACTTTTCGTGGCATCGGTATGGATGATTATTATTGTCGCGGTGGCAGCCTTGGATGATGTGTTCCGCCACCTGTCGGGTGCGGATGCTGTACTCTACCTGGGCGGACTGGCGGGTGTCTGTGCCGTTGACTATGTTTTGTTTAGTGTCTCCACCTTATATTATTTAGGGTATTTGTTGCTGATAGCCTATGTCGTTTTTGCTGTATACCGTTATATCCGTTATGCCCATAGCCGTTATATATGTGGTCATTGCGGCGCACAACTGCGTAAGAAAGGAACCTGTCCCCATTGCGGAACGTTGAATACCTAAAATCCCCATAAATAAGGATTGTATAGTCGGGGGGAAAGTCGTACCTTTGCACCCGATTATGAAACAGAACAAGCAATTATTATTATTGATAGGGGTATTCTGTCTGACGCCCCTGATGTCACAAGCCATAGAGGTCAGTGACACTTCTCGTGTGGTAGATCTTGATGAAGTTATTGTAGTATCGCAGGCTAAGGAATCCTATGGGTTACGCCTACAACCACTTAGTAGTTCTGTGTTTACGCAGGGCGAGATGGATTCGTATAACATACACGATCTTAGTCAGTTGTCTGCTTTCGTTCCGTCATTCACCATGCCCCAGTACGGTTCGCGTCTGACATCTTCCATGTATGTCAGGGGTATTGGTTCCCGTATCAACAATCCGGCAGTGAGTGTTTATTACGACAATATCCCTTTGATGTCGAAGTCAGCATTTAACAACCATTTCTATATGCTCGACCGTGTGGATGTGCTGCGCGGTCCGCAGGGTACCTTATATGGACAAAACTCCGAGGGTGGGGTGGTGCGTATCTATTCCAAGAACCCGATGAACTATCAGGGAACGGACATCCGTTTGGGCATTGGTACCGGTTTCTACCGCAATGTCGAAGTAGCCCATTATCATCGTCCGTCGGAGAAACTGGCATTTTCTGTTGCAGGCTTCTATAGTGGACTGAACGGATTCATCAATAACCAGAACTTCGACGAGAAGAACGACAAGTCCAATGAAGCTGGTGGAAAAGTACGCCTGATTTTCCAGCCGAATCAGAAACTGAAGATTGACTGGACGGCGGATTATCAGTATGTCAACCAAAACGGTTTTGGGTATGGGGAAGCCGAACTCTCAACGCTCAACTCTCAACTTTCATCTCCTTCTGATCCTGCTACTACCTTCATGAATGGCTATAAACGCAATATGCTGAATACGGGCCTGAATATTAGTTATGACACAGGGAAGCTGCTCTTCACCTCTACGACCAGTTATCAGTTCCTGCAGGACGATATGCTGATGGACCAGGACTATATGACTCCCGACTATTTGCGTTTGGAACAGCGTCAGAAAATGAATGCCCTCACCCAAGAGTTTGTGTTAAGGAGTCATGACAACAGTATTTGGCAACATACCAGCGGACTCTTCGGCTCCTATCAGTGGCTCCGCACCGATGCCCCTGTCACTTTTGGCGAAGCCACTACCGGTCCCATTGGTGATGCAATTGCCACTGCGATGAAAAACTCGATGATTCAGGCGATGGTAAGTCGTTTCATAGGAATGGGTATGAGTACTGAACAAGCTCAGGCAATGGCTCGGCAGGCTGTTGATCTGCTGGGTATCACGATGAGTGCGGAGATGGCGGTACCGGAGTCCTTCCATACGCCGTCCTTCAATTTCGCCGTCTTCCATGAGTCTAATCTCCTGTTGGGCGACCACCTTAAACTGACGCTTGGACTGCGCTTCAACGTCGATCAAGTGAAAATAGACTACGATGCTCTTGCCTATATGAACATGACGGGTGGTACCGCTAGTGCTACGGCAACCTATCATCTGACATCACATGTGACTGATAACCTATCGAAGACCTATCTCCAGTTACTTCCTAAGTTCGGACTTACCTACAGCTTCGACGACAATAAGGGCAACGTCTACGCCCTTGTGTCGAAGGGCTACCGTGCCGGCGGCTATAATATCCAGATGTTCAGTGAAATCCTTAAAACCGATCTCTACGCCCATCAGAAGGATGCCATGCGCGGCGATTATGATGTGGAGCATACAGAAGAGAATTACGAAGATATCAAGGAGACGATTTCCTATAAGCCGGAGGAGTCATGGAACTTCGAGATGGGTACCCATTTGAATCTCTTTGACGGTAAGGTGCAGGCTGACCTCGCCTTGTTCTATATGAAGGTCCGCAACCAGCAACTGTCTATCATGGTTCCTGAAAGCAGCTATGGTCGCATGATGGTGAATGCCGGTAAGAGCCATACCTGCGGCCTGGAGACAACACTGCGTGGTCGTGCCTTCGACAATGCATTGGACTGGGGTGTCACCTATAGCTTTACCAATGCGAAGTTCGATGAGTATGATTCCTATAAGGACAACTACGTCCCCTATGTCCCCCAGCACATGCTCAGTGTAATGGCTGATTATCATATCGGCAAGTTCACCATTGGTGCCAACCTATCTGGTCAGGGCAAGACCTGGTGGGACGAGGCAAATAGCTACTATCAGAAGTTCTATGCCCTCCTAGGGGGCCATGCCGACTACGACTTTGGTCCTGTTGTTGTTAGCCTCTGGGGACGTAACCTCACGGATACGAAATACAACACCTTCGCCATCGCCAGTGCTGCTGCCGAGGGTACTCGCTACTTCGCCCAGAAAGGTAATCCTATACAGGTTGGTTTGGATGTAAGCATTCACTTATAAATGATATAATAAAACTAAACACGGACTTTTCTGTTAATAACGTTAAAATTAACGGAAATAATTAACTAAAAGACTTCTTCATATCGGTAAAAGCAGTATCTTTGCTTCCGATATGAAGAAGTCTACTATTTGGACCATAGCCATCGTGATGGGACTCGCTTTTCTGGGTCTGCTTTATCTTCAGTTCTCTTATGTCGAGGAGATGGTGAAGATGAAGAAGGAACAGTTTGACGAGAGTGTGAACCGCAGCCTCTACCAGGCATCCCACAATCTGGAACTGAACGAGACGAAGCGCTACTTGGAGAAGGATGTGAAGGCGACAGAGCGTCGTGCTTTCAGTCAGGACTCCTTGATGGTCGACGGTCTCGACGGCAGTATCCGCCAGTCGCACCAGTTTGCTGTTGCCGCTGATGATGGTACGGTGTATTCCTCATTCCAGTTGAAGACCTTTGAGATGAAGCCTTCCTCCGTGCCCAAGGCGATGATCCTGCGTAAGGACAAGAGTTCTCTTTCCGAGGCGGCAAAATCGATGCAGGAGATTGTGCGTAATCGCTATGTCTATCAGAAAGCACTGCTTGACGAGGTCGTGTATAATATCCTCTATACGGCAAGTGACAAGCCCCTGAAGGAGCGTATCAACTTCCGCCTGCTGGACCGGGACATCCGTGTTGAACTGATGAACAACGGCATCAATATCCCCTATCATTTCAGGGTGGAGACAGCTGACGGTCGTGAGGTGTACCGTTGTTCTGACTATTCCGACGAGGGTAAGGAGTATAGTTATACGCAGTACTTGTTCCAAAATGACCCACAGTCAAGGAAGGGTGTGGTGAAAGTCCATTTCCCGGAGATGAGCAGCTATATCTTCTCGTCAGTCCAGTTCATGATTCCGTCGCTGATATTCACGCTGGTACTGCTGATTACGTTTATCTTCACCATTGTCTTGATATTCCGCCAGAAACGCTATACGGAGATTAAGAACGACTTCATTAACAACATGACGCATGAGTTGAAGACACCGATAGCCTCCATCTCGCTGGCGGCGCAGATGATGAACGACGACAGCGTGACGAAGAGCGAGCAGATGACGAAGCACCTCGGCGGTGTGATAGCCGACGAGTCGAAACGCCTGCGCTTCCTCGTGGAGAAGGTGCTCCAGATGTCGATGTTCGACAAGAAGAGCGTGGTGTTCAAGAAGAAGGAACTCGACCTCAACGAGATGGTGGAGAATATCGCCTCGACATTTACGCTGCGCGTGGAGCATACGGGTGGTAAGATATATACCGAGATAGAGGCAGTCGACTCGTCCATGTATGTCGATGAGGTACATTTCCAGAATGCCATTACCAACTTGATGGACAATGCTGTGAAGTACCGCAAGCCAGAGGAACCGCTCGACATCTACATCCGTACGTGGAATGACCATGACCGCCTGCTGCTGAGTATCCGTGATACGGGACAGGGCATCAAAAAGGAGAATATCAAGAAGATCTTCGATAAGTTTTACCGTGTACATACGGGTAATAAGCACGACGTGAAAGGCTTCGGTCTCGGACTTGCCTACGTCAAGAAGGTCGTCGACCTCCACCAGGGTGAGATCAAGTGTGAGAGTGACCTAGGCAAGGGAACGAAGTTCACCATCTCCCTGCCAATCATAAAAGAGGACTAAGAAAGAAATATCATATTAACACTTAAACAAATAGAATTATGGACGAAAAACTGAAAATTCTTCTTTGCGAAGACGATGAGAACCTCGGAATGCTGAACCTCGGAATGCTGTTGCGTGAGTATCTGGCAGCCAAAGGCTATATGGCTGAACTCTGCCCTGACGGCGAGGCTGGTTACAAAGCATTCCTGAAGACGAAGTTTGACATCTGTGTACTCGACGTGATGATGCCGAAGAAAGACGGTTTCACACTGGCTCAGGAAATCCGCAGTGCCAATGCGGAGATACCCATTATCTTCCTCACCGCCAAGACCTTAAAGGAGGACATCCTTGAAGGCTTTAAGATTGGTGCCGACGACTATATCACCAAACCGTTCTCGATGGAGGAACTGGTGTTCCGTGTAGAGGCTATCCTGCGTCGTGTGCGTGGCAAGAAAAACAAGGAGAGCTCCGTCTATCGTATCGGACGCTTCACCTTCGATACCCAGAAGCAATTGTTGACCATCGGTGACAAGCAGACAAAACTGACCACCAAGGAGAACGAACTGCTTGCACTGCTCTGCTCTCATGCTAACGAGATCCTGCAGCGTGACTTCGCCCTGAAGACCATCTGGATTGACGACAACTACTTCAACGCCCGCTCGATGGACGTCTACATCACCAAGCTGCGCAAGCACCTGAAGGAAGACCCGCAGATTGAGATTATCAACATCCACGGTAAGGGCTACAAGCTCATCACGCCCGAAGAGGAATGAGCAGTCTGTTGAAACAATATGGAGGATTGGCGCTGATGGCTATCGGCGCCATCCTTTTGATTGTATTTAAAGTCGCTGGCTGGCAGTCGAACACAGAGCTCCTGATAGGACTTGCGCTCGTCGTTGCCGGTTACTTTTTGCATATTTGGCTGCAGAAACGCGGCCAGAAGTACTAAATACTGTTAAGAAATGGGCATTTCTCATTGCTCATTTCTTATTTCTCATTAAAAATCAGTACCTTTGCACCCGCTTTAGAGCAAACATAACATTTTATTAATTATTTAACGTAGTATGAATCAATACGAAACCGTTTTCATTTTAACTCCCGTTTTGTCTGATGAACAGATGAAGGAAACGGCCGCAAAATTCAAGAAGG
>CACZCT010000066.1 GCA_902779745.1 uncultured Prevotellaceae bacterium | reverse complement strand
GATGAAGTGGTTGGGATACTCTTCCTTCAGATATTCCACAGTGGCTTCGAAGGCTAATAGACCATCTACACCATACGCCTCGTAGAAAGCCAAGTTGGGCTTATATGCAACACAGTAGGGGGCTGTCGCGTCGATGATGAGTGCGTTAAACTCACAAAGGGCACGGAAGACGTAGTCGTCGCCATCCTTTTCCTTTGCCTCGTCAATGATGCATTGTGGAATCTTATTGATATCTGTATCAAGACCCACACAGAGAAACGACTGCTTCTCACGGATTTGTTGTATCAGTTGTTGTCTATTCATCTCTATCGACAGGAAGTCTGGCCAATTATCCTTGACATGTTGCCATGTCCACTCTTTCTTAACTTCTTTCCAAAATCCCATAGAGATATATTTTTAAAGTTCCGTTTCTTTCATTCGTTCAGCATTCTCCGCAACGGTAAGGGCATCAATCATAGGCTGTATATCTCCTGCGAGGAAGCCCTGCAAGTCATGGGTGGTATAACCAATGCGGTGATCTGTCACACGTCCCTGGGGGAAGTTATAGGTACGGATCTTCGCAGAGCGGTCACCCGTAGAGACGAGAGTCTTACGACGGGAAGCGATATCGTCCATATATTTCTGGTGCTCCTTATCATATATAAAGGTATAGAGACGAGAAAGCGCACGCTCCTTGTTCTTGGGTTGGTCACGTGTCTCTGTACACTCAATGAGGATTTCCTCAGTCTCTCCAGTATTCGGGTTCTTCCACATATAGCGGAGACGGACACCAGACTCTACCTTGTTCACGTTCTGACCACCGGCACCACTGGAACGGAAGGTATCCCATTTGATTTCTCCTTCATTGATATGCACCTCAAACTTATCAGCCTCAGGGAGAACGGCGACGGTAGCGGCACTGGTATGCATACGTCCCTGTGTTTCTGTTGCTGGGACACGCTGTACACGGTGTACGCCTGACTCGTATTTCAGCGTACCATAGACATCAGCGCCACTGACAGCAAAGTCGATTTCCTTATAGCCGCCGACGGCTCCTTCCGACACACTGGTGATGGAGAGGTTCCAACCTTTGGCATCGCAATAGCTCTTGTACATCTTGAAGAGGTCGCCTGCAAACAGACAGGCTTCGTCACCACCTGTGCCGGCACGGATTTCCATCTGTACGTTTTTCGCATCCTCCGGGTCTTTGGGGATGAGGGCAATCTTGATCTCCTCTTCGAGTTTCGGCTGTAATGCCTCATTGGCAGCCAGTTCTTCACGCGCCATCTCCTTCATCTCTGGATCGTCTTCATTGGCAAGGATATCCTTTGCCTCCTTGATACTATTCAGACAGGCGATGTAACGCTTGCGGGCATCCATGATGTCACCCAAGTCTTTGTATTCCTTGGTAAGTTTTACAAAACGGTTCTGGTCGGCAATCACATCGGGGTCGGTAATCAATGTTGATACCTCTTCGAAGCGAGCCTCCAGTCCGTCAAGTTTCTGTAATATACTATTATTGTCCATTTAATAATTGAATGTTCCAAATTCTGATTGAATCGTCAGACTCTTCTTGCCTTCCTCGATATGTCCGACAACCTGTGCATCGATGTTAAAGCTCTTGCTGATGGCGATAACCTTCTCTGCCACCTCAGGACGTACGTATATCTCCATACGGTGTCCCATGTTGAATACCTGATACATCTCCTTCCAGTCAGTGCCTGAGCACTCATGGATAGCCTTAAACAATGGAGGTACAGGGAACATGTTGTCCTTGATGACACGACAGTTGTCGCTCACGAAATGCAGTACCTTTGTCTGGGCACCACCGGTGCAGTGTACCATACCGTGAATCTCAGGACGCAACTCGTCGAGCAGTTTCTTGATAACGGGAGCATAGGTGCGGGTGGGGGAGAGCACGAGTTGTCCCATGTTGGGGAGGTCCGAGTTCTCCGAGTACTCCGAGAGCAACTCATACTTACCACTATATACTAACTCGTCAGGTACGGCATGGTCATAGCTCTCCGGGTATTTCTCTGCCAGGTATTTCGCAAAGACATCATGGCGGGCGGAAGTTAAGCCGTTAGAACCCATACCGCCATTATATCGTTTCTCGTAAGTCGCCTGTCCTGTAGACGACAGACCTACGATGACATCACCGGGGCGGATATTCGCATTGTCGATGACATCACTGCGTTTCATACGACAGGTCACGGTACTGTCTACGATGATGGTACGTACCAGATCACCTACGTCAGCTGTCTCACCGCCAGTGGGGTAGATACCAATACCCATCTCACGGAGTTCAGCCAATAATTCGTCTGTACCATTGATGATGGCACTGATGACCTCACCGGGAATCAGCATCTTGTTGCGACCGATGGTACTTGACACCAGAATATTATCCACGGCACCCACACAGAGCAGGTCGTCCGTGTTCATCACGATGGCATCCTGTGCGATACCCTTCCAGACGGAGAGGTCGCCCGTTTCTTTCCAGTACATATAGGCGAGAGCTGACTTCGTCCCTGCACCATCAGCATGCATGATGTTACAGTATTCCGGATCACCGCCTAAGATATCGGGGATGATTTTACAGAAAGCCTGTGGGAAGATACCTTTGTCGATGTTCTTGATGGCGTTGTGAACATCTTCTTTTGCGGCACTAACGCCGCGCATCATATATCGATTATCCATGAGCAATTAGAATTTAACCTGTGGTGCTTTCTCTGCGCCAGCCTCAGCCTCAAACTTCGTCATCTGACCGAATCCGAAGATACCGGCAAAGATGTTCTTGGGGAAAGAGCGGATGACAACATTATACTCCTGAACAGTGGCGTTGTATTTGTTGCGAGCCTCGTTGATACGGTTCTCCGTACCCTCCAGTTGTACTTGCAGGTCGCGGAAATTCTCGTTGGCCTTCAGGTCGGGATAGTTCTCTTGAATAGCAATCAGTTTGCCGAGTGCACTGCCGAGTTCACCCTGTGCCTGCTGATACTCCTTCAGTTTCTCTGGTGTCAGTGTTGAGGCATCCAGATTGATAGAGGTAGCCTTTGCACGGGCAGCGACAACGTCCTCCAGTGTCTGCTTCTCATGAGCGGCATAGCCCTTGACGGTCTCCACGAGGTTAGGAATCAGGTCGGCACGACGCTGATAAGTCGACTGTACATTAGCCAAAGCCGTTGTGGCGGTCTCCTGTACCTGTACCATTGAATTGTAAGCACTTGCAGCCCATGCGCCGATAATGACGACCACTGCGATAATTGCGATAATTGCGGTAAGTCCTTTACTAATTTTCATGATGCTTTTATTTTTAGTTTATTTCGTTATATCGTTATTATGTGATATCGTTATATCGACTGGGGTTACCATCTCGAGGTGGCACCTCCGCCTCCGAAACTGCCGCCTCCGAAACTGCCTCCACTGAAGCCTCCGCCGCCCCATGAACTGTGGCCGCCTCCGCTGGAACCTCCCCAACTGCCGCCACTGGACGAACTGTAGTCATAGAAGGGGTTTGAACGTAAGGAGGCTACTCCCAGTACGGCAAGCCACTGGTATTTACGGTTGAGATGCAGGAAGAAGGCTGTCCATGCTATCATGAACAGCATGTAGAGTCCCATTGTCATGATGGTCTCACTGTCTACCTCGTCACTCTGACTGGTTAGCGATGACATCTCCGGCAGGTCTTTCTTCTGCATGGTAGCATAGATGGCTTCCGTCAGGTAGTACATCGCACTGTCGGGCATATCGGCACGCATGGCAGGTACGACATATTCCTGTTGCAAACGGTGACATTCCGCATCTGTCAGGTCTGCCTCCAGACTTCTGCCTGGTGACATGTTGATGCTATGGTCCTGATACCCCACCACGACTACCAGTCCTCTGTCGTTTCTACCCACTCCGTATTTATTACCCACATCCTGTGCAAAACGGAAAGGGTCATCGTTCTCGATATGGTTGACGACGATGACAGCACTTTCGATATTCAGTTCTGTATCAAGGCGTTTCAGTGTCTGGTTCATCAGGTCTACCGTATTCTGTGAAAGTACATTGTCCGGGTTTGACACATACTGGTTGGCATCCTGGAGATGGGGCATGGGAATCGTCTCTGCATTCCAGTACCGCTCCTCAGTACTGCTGCTGATGGCTGATGTGACAGGCTCCTCTTCCTCCATGGGCATGGAAGCAGAACAACAGCCGAACGCCCCCATCATGCCGATGGTGAATACCCATCCCCAGACGTTACGAGCCTTGCTCCATGCTGGATTCATCTGTTCCCATACGCTATTCATCTGTCGGCGTTTGCTCTGATATTCTCTTTCTATAGCCTGATAACGTTTGGAATACTGTCGCCTGGTACTTGAGACATTAAATATAGACAACTGCTTCTTCTCCATTTTATAGGAGTCTTCCAGAGCACGGATGGCATCGTTATATTTCTTGGTAAGCTCGTTGATGTCCGACGACTTCTTCATCAGGGCGGTCTTCGGTGTATAGTCCCACTTGCGTGTGACTGTATAGCCGCCTACTGTGAGGAGGATGATGAATCCGAGGAAGCAGAAGAATGTCGTCGTCATGATGAATTATTTCTCGTGCCAGAACTCCCAAGAGGCAAAAGCCTGTAGCAGGAGCATCTCCAAACCGTTCTTCACGTTGGCACCATACTGGGCACCACGTTTCATAAACAAGGTCTCGTCAGGATTATAGATAAGGTCATAGAGGATCGTATGACTGTCCATTGCCTCATAGGGAAGATCAGGACATACTTCCGTCTTGGGGTACATACCCAAAGGGGTACAGTTCACAATCACATTATACTCTTTCACCACTTCTGGTGTGATGGTCTTGTATTGAATGGTGTTCGGACGTTCATAACGACTGACGAAAACGGTCTCCAGTCCAAGACTACGCAATCCGTAATCTATCGCTTTCGAGGCTCCGCCAGTACCTAGGATGAGTGCTTTCTGGTGCCATTTCTTGTCAAGCATCGGTTCAATACTCTTGGTAAACCCGATGACATCCGAGTTATAGCCTTTCAGTTCCGTCTTGTTGCCACGATGGGTTACACGGATGACATTCACTGCTCCGATGGCACGTGCCTCCGGGGCGATGGTGTCAAGGAAAGGTATGACCTTCTCCTTATAGGGGATGGTTACGTTAAGTCCTTTCAACTCGGGATTGGAACCCAGTACCTCAGGGAGTGCGTCGATGTTGGGAATCTCATAATTCTCATACACGGCATCAATACCCTCATCCTGAAACCTCTGGTTGAAATAACTGATGGAGAAGGAATGTCCGAGGGGAAAACCGATTAGTCCGTACTTGTCCATATTATTACTGTTATTTAGTTGCAAAATACATCGTGCAGATACCAAAAGTCAGTCGTTTGAACTGAGTGTCGCTAAAACCAGCCTTCTTCAATATCTCCATCATTTGCTCACCCTGTGGGAAAGCCTCGATGGTCTTGGTGAGATAAGAATAGGCGGCAGTGTCCTTAGAGATCAGTCTGCCATAGACGGGCAGTACTGTATGCGCATAGATGTGGAAGAGTTGTTTCATGGGGAAAGACACAGGTGATGTCAGTTCGACAATACTCAAATGCCCTCCCTTTTTCAACACCCTGCACATCTCCTGTAGTCCTTTGTCTAGGTCGGCGAAGTTGCGAATACCGAAGGCTGCAGTCACAGCATCGAAGGTGTCGTCCGCATACGAGAGTGCGGTACAGTCTTCCTTCTCGAACGAGATGACATCCTGCAAGCCCTGTCTCTTCACTTTCTCCCTGCCGATATTCATCATACCCTCCGAAATATCTGCTCCGATGAGTTTCTGGGGCTTCAGCATCTCTGCTGCCAGGATGGCGAAATCACCCGTACCTGTAGCGATGTCAAGCATCGTTTTCGGTTGGTAAGGCATCAGCTGGTGTATCGCTTTTTTACGCCACCCCCGGTCTATGTCCCACGAGAGACGATGGTTCAGCGTGTCGTAGGTAGGAGCAATGTTGTCGAACATCTGCTCCACCTGCGTGGCTTTGTTGCCGTTGCTGTAAGGGGTTATCGTCTCTTGCTGGTACATTGTTTCTAGTTGTACTAGTTCTACTAGTGTTACTAGTTTATCTAGTCTTCAAATACTCACTGACATTCTTCTCGATGCGGGCGGCAATATCGTCATTATCGCTTGCCTTCTCGAATTTCTCTCCGATGATGTGCTCGTAGAGTTCGATATAGCGGTCGCTGACGCTCTCTGCATATTCATCGGTAATCTCGGGCATTACCTGTCCAGGCTCGTTCATGAAGTTATGTTCGATGAGCCACTGGCGCACGAACTCCTTCGAGAGTTGCTTCTGAGGTTCACCCTTCGCGAGTTTCTCTTCATAGCCGTCGGCATAGAAGTAACGACTGCTGTCAGGTGTGTGAATCTCGTCAATGAGATATACCTTACCATCGCGCTTGCCAAACTCGTACTTGGTATCAACGAGGATGAGTCCGCGCTTGGCAGCAATCTCCTGTCCACGAGCGAATATCTTGCGGGTATAGTCTTCCATGACGGCATAGTCTTCAGCAGAAACGAGTCCCTGTGCGATAATCTCTTCTTTGGAGATATTCAGGTCATGACCTTCGTCAGCCTTGGTGGTCGGGGTGATGATAGGCTCGGGGAAACGCTCGTTCTCCTTCATACCTTCTGGCAGTTTCACACCGCAGAGTTCACGACATCCGTTCTTGTACTCACGCCATGCAGAGCCTGTCAGGATGCTGCGGATAATCATCTCCACACGGAAACCTTCACATTTCAGTCCGACTGTTACCATGGGGTCGGGGGTTGCGAGTTTCCAGTTCGGACAGATGTCTGTAGTGGCATCAAGGAACTTGGCGGCAATCTGGTTAAGTACCTGTCCCTTGAAAGGAATACCTTTAGGCAGGATGACATCGAAGGCAGAGATGCGATCGGTAGCCACCATCACCATCAGGTCGTCGTTGATGTTATACACGTCACGGACTTTTCCGTGATACACACTCTTTTGTCCTTCAAAATTGAAGTCAGTCTTTGTTAATGCTTTCATTGTTATTTATATTTTTCAATTTTGACTTCGTCCAAATCGCTCACGCTCGACAGACTTCAAGCAAGCTTGGTCTGTACTCGCTTAAACGCGATTTTCAATTTTCAATGTTCAATGTTCAATTTATCAAAAGCCTCGTAGGCATTCACGATGCGTGTTACCAGTTTGTGGCGCACGATGTCCTTTCGATTGAGTTCTACGACTCCGATGCCTTCTACGTCTTTCAGGATGCGCAGTGCCTCTACCAGTCCTGAGAGTTGTGACTTCGGTAGGTCTATCTGTGTCATGTCACCCGTGATAATCATCTTGGTGTTCCAACCCATACGGGTCAGGAACATCCTGATTTGTTGCGGTGTCGTGTTCTGGGCCTCGTCGAGGATGACCACAGCATCGCTGAGTGTTCTGCCTCGCATAAAGGCGAGCGGGGCAATCTGAATGATATGCTTCTCCATCATCTCCTGCAGTTTCATCTGCGGCAACATGTCCTCCAGTGCATCGTATAGCGGTTGCAGATACGGATCAATCTTGTCCTTCATGTCACCAGGCAGGAATCCCAGCTTCTCACCAGCCTCGACGGCAGGGCGGGAGAGGATGATTTTCTTTGCCGTCTTCTCCTTCAGTGCCTTTACGGCAAGGGCGATGGAGAGGTAGGTCTTTCCTGTTCCCGCAGGTCCTACGGCAAATACCATGTCGTTCTGCTCATAGGCATCGATGAGTTTCTGCTGGTTCTCAGAACGTGCCTTAATAGGTCGTCCAGACATCGTGTAACAGACAACACCCTCTGGTACTTCGTCTTTCGTACGATGTCCCTTGACGATATCCAGGATATCCTCTTCGTTGAGCGCATTAAACCGCAACACGTGCTGGCGCAGTTTCTCGGCACTCTCCTCAAAGGCAGCCATCTGTTCCTCGTCGCCGAGGATGCGGATGACATTGTCACGCGCCACGATTCGTAGTTTCGGATACAAGGCACGTAACATCTGTAAATGCCCATTCCCCGTTCCATAGAATATGACGGGGTCTATATCTTCTAATACAATATGCTTCTCTATCATAATAATGCATGCAAAGTTACTGATTTTTTTGGAAAAGAAAGCGAATTTTCGACAGAAAATTTGTACCTTCGCAGCCAAATGAAAATAACAAAGAACAATTTTTTACTGGGATTCGCTGTTGTAGTGGTGCTTTTAGCCATTATAAGGGCGGTATTTCCCGGGGTGGATAATAGTCAACAGACAATAGAAAACAGTCAAGAGACAGTGGTTGAAAGCCAAGAGCTAACTGCTAATAGCCAAAAGCCAAGAACCACAGGCAAAAAACATCGTATCCGTGGTGTGCGTGACTGTAAGCAGTCTTTTCCTGACAGTCAGGCGGTACAGATCATGGCTGCGGAGAAATGGGG
>CACZCT010000065.1:8271-11347 GCA_902779745.1 uncultured Prevotellaceae bacterium | reverse complement strand
TTGCCCTGCATGAGCACCTCTGTCAAGTTCCTTTGGGCTTCGTCACGATGACTCTCGTTCAAGGTCTGGAAATACTCCTCCAAGGTCTCGGTGAACTCCGCCTTCGACAACGTTCGCGAGAAGACGACGAGCTGCTGCTGGAAGTCGTAGGTCCAGACGTACATGTTGCTCTCTTTCAGCAGATAGTGCAGTTGCTGTTCGTAACTGCTGATGGTCGTATTGGTCTGCTGCAGTTGGCGATCGTGCTGCTGCTGCTGAAGATACATCTCACGCTCGGCCGATATGTCGCGTGCTGTAAAAATGTAGTAAATCAGCCGGTTGCCGTCATCAATGACCGGCACGATGCTCAGTTCGACGTACTTGTCGATGCCCTGTTCCGGGAATTTCATGTGCTGGCAAACATGGAACGGCTCTCTGCCGTCCAGCCAAAAGTCATCCTTCAACAGCGGATTGTCAGTTATCAGGCTCTCACGGAAGAATTGCTCGCCTACCACGTCGAAACGACACAGTTCACGCATCTTCTGATTGACATCGATAAGCCGCCCGCCGGCATCGTAGAACGACATGGCCATCAGGCTAGTCTCGAAAATCTTCTGGTAGTGTGAGCCGATTTCACGGTTGCGCTGCTCGTCCTCCACCTCATGGGTGATATCCTTGATGGTGTTGACGATATATCGGGGCTGACGTCCGTTGTTCTCCACAATGGCCTGTCCATAGAGATATCTCCACTGAGGGGTCTCTTCCGTGCCAGCCATCCACCGGCCCTTCATCGTCCACTGCGTACTGAGGCCTCGCTGCATCTTGTCTATCTGTTCCTGAAAGCCTTCACGCTCTTCCTCAGGCAAGCGGTGCACAAACTCGTACATGGACATTCCCTCCGGTGGCAGCAGGCGACCATAGGCATTGCGAATGTGGCCCGTCTGGATGTCATACTCCAGTACAAAATAGTCACCCATCTGCAAGGCTTGCAGCATCATGCTGTTCAGCTCGCCGCTCTGCTGTACGGCATTCTTCAGCCGGCGAGTAGTCAGGCGGTTGAGCAGGAACACCAAGCTGCCAACAACCAGCAGTCCGCCCAAGATGTAAAGGGTTATAGGGGAAGCGTCGTCGTGAACACGGTCCGGATGAAACCACTTGTCGTAGATTACCTGTAGTTCACCTGCTTGTTCCAAACGTGTGTACTGGTCATCGATGATGTCTATCAAAGCCTTGTTATAGCCAATGATACGCAGTTCGCCTGCAGGTATGTCAGTTTTGTCGAAGACTATGCTGTCAAGTCCCAGTTCCTTCACTTTGCGCCTCAATGGTATATCGCCCCACACAAAATAACGGAACTTCCCGTTATGCACATCGGTCAGTCCGTCCTTGGCCGAGCGGTATTCCATCTTAAAACATCGGTCCTTCATCTCGCCAATGCGCAATGCAGCATAGTCGTTCTTCTTGGTCAACAATGTAGTGTTAGCAGACAGGCTGCAAAGTCGGAATAGCGGAGGAGCATCAGCCCGACGGGCCGCACAAACTTTGTAGTAATTGACATACTTCTGCGTCATCACATAGGGGGAGCGGTGATAGTTTGAAGCCAAGGCATGTATCAGGTCGGCTTCCCGCTTTTCGAACATCTTCATGGCGACATGCCATTCTTGCATTACAAACTGATGAGGTATGCCCAATCTGCTGAGAATCAAGTCAAGCACTTCTTTATTATAGCCGTCCGGCTCGCCCGAGGAATTCAAGAATTCAAAAGGATTGAAGTCCCAGTCGCAGACAATGACCAACGGATGCTCTTCAGAAAAGCCATAGGCATCCTTGGCCGGTAGTGTGATGCTATCAAACACTGCCAACAGGCAACAAATGATATATCGGTAGTATCTTTTCATGTTTTCAGGACCTCCTTTTTCTACTTTCTGACCAGTTCGCTACAATTACAGGGGATAGTCACCCACACAATAGTGCCCTTTTCCAACTCGGAATGCACCTTGATTCTTCCACCCATCTGCCGTGCCAACTCCTGGCAAATGTTCAGGCCCAGACCTGTGCCATGGCTGCCCGTTGTGGCAAAGCGCTCAAAGATGTGCTTCTGCTGCTCCTCGGACATGCCATGACCTGTATCCTGGAACGTCATCACCAGGTCTTCGCCTGTATATTCATAACTTGCCCGAATCTGACCGGCGTCAGTATGCTGGGCTGCATTGGCCAATATCTGATCGATGATGATGCCGATGTTCTGCATATCCACTTCCACCATCAGACGCTGGTAGGTACTGTCTGACACGAAACTGACTTCCGGATTCAGGTTATGGTAGACAGCCGTCTGGCAACGGGACTCAAAGAACTCGGGGAAGTTTATGTACTCTTTTTTGATTTCAATCATTTGTGCATCCAGTCTGGAGAGGAACAGGATGTCATTGATGAGTTCCAACAGCAACGATGCATTCTCGTTGATTTCCTTGATGAACAAGGACTCATCGGCCTGTTCGTGCTCCATCTCAAACAGTTCGGCAAAACCCACTACCGAGTTAAGCGGAGTACGGATCTGATAGCTCATATTACGCAGGAAGGCATTCTTCACTGTTTCCACCTCCTTGGCTCTGTCTGCTTCATAAGCCAGCTGTTCCTCCGTTGCCTTGAGCTCACTCTGATCACGACACATACCGAAGTATCCATTCACCTGCCCCTGCTCATCGAAGGTCGGTACCATGGACAGGAAAAGACACAGGGGACAATCGAGCGCGCCACCCTTGTGGCGCAACAAGGTCTTGACAGAGACCTCTATCGTTGAACGGGTACGGCTGTCCATACTATTGAATCCTTGCAAGGCCACGCGCTTCGACTCGTCACTCGTCAGCATCAGCGCACGCATGGGAGTCAGTGTCAACTGGGGCTTTTCCACCTCACTGAAGATGGTAATAGTGTGGGTGTCGAGCGAATAGGTAACCACTCGCACACCACCATTCTTCAGTACAAAGTCTATATTGCGGATATACTTGTCCAGGTTCTCATTGGCATTTTGTAGTTGACGAATATTCTCCTGCAGCGACTTATACGAGTTGGCAATCTCCGTCACATTACGGCCTGT
>CACZCT010000065.1:0-8228 GCA_902779745.1 uncultured Prevotellaceae bacterium | reverse complement strand
ACGTTCGTCACCAGGCCACCGAAGCAACTGCGTCACATAGGTGTACTCCATTTGCTCTATATTCTCCAAGTCCTTACCCAACACATCGGCCAAAGAAATCCTGGCTTTCAATATGGAGTTCAGCCCTTCGGGGAAAGCCCTACGGGCCTTCTGGTTCATGTCTGTGATAATACCGTTCTTATCATACGCTACAATGTCCACCAAAGAGTTGTTGAAAACGGTCTTATAGCGCAACATGGCATCCTTGGATTGCTGTTGGCGCAGTTTCTCTTCTGTCACATCGCTGGTGGTTCCTATAATTTCAATGGGCTTTCCGTTCTTGCTGCGACGGAGCACCGAGAGAGCAATGGTCAGATTGCGCAACTCTCCTTGTGTACCGTCTTTTGTCTGAACATCAAGAGTCATTTCCTGGACTTTCCGAAGCGAGATGTCTGATAAGGCCTGCATAATGCGGTTGAAATCTTCCTTCAGAAAGGAGTAGAAGAAGTAATTGGGCGTCAGCGTTTCACTATCCTGTTGGCCGTTCTCGTCAAATTTGGTAATAGTTCTAGTCTGCACATGGTATAGCCAAATGTTCACATGACTCGTCTTCAGGATAAGCGCCAGTCGACGGTTGCTTGAGCGAAGACTCTTTGTCATCCGCCGCTCCTTGCGCTTATAGCCGACATAGAAAAGCAGAGAAACCAACGTAAATGCCAATAAGGCAGCTATCACCGTCCAAATCCAGGAGGGAATGCCAGAGTCTTTCTTCTCCGGATAGAACCATTTGTTCTGAATGGGTTGCAATCGTCCTTCCGCATTCAGCATGTTATAGATGCTGTCCATCTGGTGAAGCAGCCTGACATCATTGGACATGAACTTATATTCACCATGTTGAATGTTGACTGGTGTCAGTTCCAGTTCATCATAATGCAGCTTATTGATCAAATAATGCAACGATAGCGTGTTCCAGACTATCTGATGTCCAGGCTCACTGTGTAGCAAGTGTACCGCCTGCTGCATGTCATTGTAAGGAATGGCATTACTTCCCCAGCCATGACGTTCCATCAGATGATGGCTGAAGCTGCCATCGTGGACAATGACCTTGTGATGTGCCAGATCTTCCACTGTTTTCACTTTCACCGGCTCATCTTTCCTATGAAGAATGCTGTGAGTAAAAATATGAATGACCGACTTGCCATACTTAGCATATTCGTTATGGAAATGAGCATCCATGCCACACATCACGTCAGCCCGTCCTGTCTTCAAGTCATTCAGGGCCAACGAGGTTGGACGGAGTTTGATTTGATAAGGGATATCCAGTTCTTTGAATATCAGTTTCAACAGGTCAATATTATAACCCACCGGATCGCCATTGTTATTGAGAAAAGCATAGGGCCACAGGTCCCAAGCGTCTTCATAGACAAGCGGATGCTCCTCTGTGTACTTCCTTGTGCCTTCCTGAACTGAAGCCCCCATTGCTGCTACAGGCCACAAAAAGCATATAATATATAATAAGGTATTCCTCATCATAGCATTGTTTTATTCTTCTAGAATTTGAACGGGTATTCTGAACCAGAAAGTAGAGCCTTTCCCTACTTCACTCTCGACACCTATCTCTCCGCCACACTTCTCGACAATGGTCTTGCAAATAGACAATCCCAGTCCTGTACCCTGAATGTAGTCATTCAACTTGACGAAACGCTCAAAGATGGCTGTTTGCTTTTCCTTGGGAATACCAGAGCCCGTATCCTCGCAATAGACGTAAAGAGAGGAGGTCTGGGGTTCGGAATCTGAAGTGGGGGTATCGGAGAGAGAGCTGGAGGACTCCAGACGATAGCCCACGCGGATGTGTCCCTGATGGGTATATTTGACGGCATTGGTGACAAAATTGGTAATGACCTGCTGGATGCGCCCATTGTCCATGTTAACTATCAACGAAGGCATAGGGTTATCCTTCTGGAACTCCACACCAGGTTCCTGCACACGCTGCTGGAGCGACTGGCAGATGTCGTCAAACTCATGAGAGAAATCGACCTTGGCAGGTATTAGCTGCATCACATTGGCATCGAAATTAGAGAGTACCAATATGTCATTGATAAGACGCAGCAGCATGTCGCAGTTATTGTGGATAACTCGAATCATTTCGCGCTTGTCGTCAGGTGATTCAATGGCTTGCAACAGGTCCGAAAATCCCACGATGGCATTGAGCGGGGTGCGGATTTCGTGGGTCATATTGGCCAGGAAGACAGACTTCAGACGGCCAGAATCGTTGGCGCGTTCCGTCTCCTGCTTCAGCTTCTCCTGCTTTTGCATCATATTGGTAATATTCCTGATCAAACCGAAACACCCTGTCAGTGTTCCATCGTCATCAAAGACAGGAATATTATTAATCTGATTCCACTCCACTTCACTGGCCTCATGGAAAACCGGTCGCATACGACATAGGTAAGACGCTGGTTTACAAAAATACTCCTCGGGGTTGTCAAAGTAACTTGCCACCTGACTTGAGTCCTCGAAGAAATAAGACTTATATTCGTCACAGGTAAACTCACGTTCAACCTTGCTCAAGCCCTTGTAGAAGTACACCTTTCGTTCTGCAAAAGACGCTCTCCACACGCGCATCTCACACGCTTCCATCATGAAGTTCAGTTCCTCCTCGTAGGCTCTGATTTTCTCGTTGGCCTGCTGTATCTGGACATCGTTGAGCTTGGCCTGCAAATACATCTCACGCTCCTGGGAAACATTACGGGTGGCAATAGCCAGATAGACAACCTGCCCTTCATCATTACGAATGGGATGCAGACGGGTTTCCAGATAGTCGCGTATGTCTCGCTCGGGCACAATACTCTGATGACAAATCCAGAGTTCCTCCAGATTTTCCTTATTGCAACACTCGCGGAAGGGCGACTGGTCGAACAGATTAGTATGCGAGAAGAACTCGTCAAAATCGTCCTTATCAAAATGACAGATGTCACGCATCATCTTGTTGGCATCCATCAACCAGCCGTCAGGAGTATAGAAGGAAAGCCCGATAATAGAATTCTCGAAGATTAGTTTGTACCTCTGGGTCAATTTCTGTTCATCTTCTTCCTGTTGCTGTTGCTTGGTCTCATCTTTCAAGGTGCTAATGATGTTGGCAAGGCACTTGCCGTCTTTCTGATATTCAGGCACACTGATATTGTGCAGATAACCCCATTGGGGATGGCGACCGGTAAAATCAAAGTTCCACCGGTAATAGAACTCGGCACGCTTCAAGCCTCCGTATATAATCTGGTGAAACCACTCAAGCGTTTCTTCCAAATCATCTGGATGGACATGGCTCTTCCACTCGTCAACGGTGACGCCCTCTTCAGGGAACATGCTACCAAAGAGACGGTAGATATAACGATGGCTCAAGTCATAACGCACGACCTCGTTCTCACTTGTCTCCACAGCTTTCTGCATCATTGCTGTCGTGAAGTCAATCTTGGCTATTCGCTGTCTGACACGTCGAAGTATCATGCGGTTGGAAACCAATACAACAATAAATACCACGACAATCAAAAACAACATCATCAATGGCATAAACTGGGGAGTGCTCTCTGTGGAGAGATGAAGAGACTGACAGATTGAAGAATAGAGAAATAGAGAAATATGATATGCCATAGGTCAGTTCCTTTTAGATTAAATGATTTCACGTTTCATCTCAATACTCTTGGCTTCACAAGGAATGGTAATCCAGAAGGTAGTTCCCTTGCCCGCCTCAGACTGTATATCGATATTGCCTCCCATCTGTTTTACCAACTGTTGCACAATAGGCAGGTCGAGGCCCGTTCCACAAAGGGCGTCTTCCTGATTGCGGACAAACCGCTCGAAGACGTGTGGCAGAGTTTTCTCGTCGATACCAAGGCCTGTATCCTCAATACTGATGGTCAACTCGCCATGACGATATTCATACTTGGCTCGTATGAAGCCATCCCGAGTATAGTTGACGGCATTCATGCAAAGTCTTTCAATGACCTTGCCAAGATGTTCCTGGTCGATATTCACCACCAGGTGCACATAAGGATTCTCCACGACGGTCTTCACGTTCGGACCTACACCGCTCCAGCCCATCTGACAATGACTGTCAAAGATGAGGGCAAAATCTATATCGACCTTGTTGTACACCTCCATGTTGGCATCCAGGCGCGAGAGGAACAGAATGTCGTTGACGAGTCCTAACAGCGAGTTTGAGTTACGTTTTATTTCCTCCACGAAGATGGGCTCGTCTGCCGGGTCGTGCTCGGCTTCGAACAATTCAGCAAAACCTACCACCGTGTTCAACGGGGTACGTATTTCATAGCTCATATTAGTCAGGAACGACTGTTTGAGCAACTCCGTCTCCTGGGCTTTCTGTGTTTCAACTGCCAGCCGTTGCTCCGTCTCCACCATATCGGTCATATTCCGACACAGACCGAAATAGCGCACCACACGTCCCTGGCTGTTTTTCAGCGGCACCAGGTTGAACATCAACCATATTTGCCTGCCTTTTTTGTCGCGGATCTCAGTCTCTATGGTTTCTTGGATCAGATAGTTTGTCAAGTGGTCCATACGATTCAGCATACTGGACACCGTCCTACGGAAACGAGGTGTTGCCAGACGGATACAACGCAACTGAGATAACTTCAGTTGCTTGACATTGACATCATCGGAAACTTCCAGCGTATAGGAATCCGGGAAGTAGTTTACCAGCCGCATGGCACTCACACGGAGGGCATAATTGATATTGTTGATATAGTTCTGTATGTCTTCATTAACCCGACGCAACTGTCGGACACCTTCCTGCATGCGGCGATACGAGTTAACCATCTCCGTCACATTGCGTCCTGCCATATAGACACCTTCCAGTTGGCCCTGTTCATTGCGGATGGGATTAATTGTCGACTCATAATACATCTTACCCACCAAGCCCAACGCCTTGGTCTGATAGCGCTCATCCTGATAGTCTTTGAAGTCAATGACTGACGTAGCTCGGGTGTCCTCCAGATGTTCAAAGTCGACGTTACTAAAGAACGGATTGTCCTTCAGCAGTAATGTGCGACTCAACAAAAAGTCGCGGTCTGGGACTTTAAAGGTGCGACAGGCTTTCTCGTTGATGTCGCACATGACGCCATTGGCATCATAGTAAATCATATCCACAAGTGAAGTGTTGAACACGGTATGGTAGCGCATCAGCAGCTTGGCAACCTTCTGTTTTTTCTCTTCCACGTCCGTTACGTCGTGCTGTACTCCAAGCAGGCTTTTCACCTTACCATCGGCATCAGTTTCTGCGATGGAAAGCTTGACTTCATAGAAGCCCTGCAGACCACGTTTTCTGGGATTACTTCTCAACGACACGGACGATGAACTGCTACGGCCTTCGCAAATGTCAAACACCTCTTTGCGCATCCGTTCAAAGTCATCCAAATGGTAAAACTCAGAGAACTCTACAGGGTTGTATTCTTTCTCATACTCGCCAGTTTCTGACAGCACGATATAGTGACGGCTGACAACATCATACAACCATAGACTGAGATTACCCGACTGCAACACCAATGCCAGACGACCGTTCGAACTCAGGTTCTTCAGTTTAGCATCTTCTTCTTTTAAGACATACAATCTATTATAAAACAATAGGACAAAAACACTAATGAGGAAAGCTGCCGCCAGATACACGACAATGTGGTCCGGATTGAAGGCTTGCCTCACTGCATCTGTCTGTGCAGACAGGAATATATTCAAATCCATAGATTAGGTTTCGTTATAGGATAATTGGTATAATATGGGTACAAAGATAGGGAAAAATAAGTCATCTTCCAAATTTTTCTTGATTTTATTTTGTTTTTTACTCACTTATTCGTACCTTTGGCGGAAGAAAAATCAAATAACTAAAGATATGATTGACATAAAAGAAACATTATCCGCAGCTGAGGAGCGCATGGAAATGGCTGCCATGTACCTCGAAGAAGAACTGAACAGAGTTCGTGCCGGACGGGCCAACGTTGCCATTCTGAGCGGTGTCAGAGTAGAGTCCTACGGACAAAAAGTTCCCCTGAACCAAGTAGCAAACATCTCGACTCCTGATGCACGTACCATCGCCATCAAGCCTTGGGACAAAAAGCAGATTCGCGACATTGAGAAGGCCATCATGGACAGTGATGTAGGCATCACCCCTGAGAACAACGGCGAGATTATCCGTCTGGGCATCCCCCAGCCTACCGAGGAGCGTCGTCGCGACTTGGTGAAGCAGTGCAACAAGATTGCCGAGAAAGCCAAGGTCGAGGTGCGCAACGTTCGTGCGGACATCAAGGACAAACTAAAGAAAGCCATCAAGGACGGACTCTCCGAAGACAACGAGAAGGACGCCGAACTGGAACTGCAGAAGTTGCACGACAAGTACATTAAAAAACTTGACAGTCTGATGGAGGCCAAGAACAAGGAAATCATGACGGTTTAGTTGACCATTGATCGTTGACAATTGAAAGGCTTAGTCATCAAGAATACCGGCAGTTGGTACACCGTCCTTATGGACGATGGGCTGACTGCCGATTGTAAAATTAAAGGCAACTTCCGCCTGCGTGGCATACGAAGCACTAACCCGATTGCTGTTGGTGACAGGGTGGAAGTTAAGGACGGATTTATCATAGAGATAGAAGACCGCCGCAACTACATCATTCGCAAAAGCATCAATCTCTCCAAGCAGAGCCATATCCTGGCGGCTAACGTTGACCAGGCACTGCTGGTCGTCACTGTCAGCAAGCCGGAGACGTCAACAACTTTCATCGACCGCTTTCTGGCTTCAGCAGAGGCTTATCGCGTGCCTGTCATCCTCATTTTCAACAAGACGGACCTGCTTTCTGACGACGAGCTACACTATCAGCAGATGATGATTCAGCTCTACGAGACCATCGGCTACAAGTGTAGGGCCATCTCAGCTGAACGAGGCGATGGCATAGAGGAATTACGTCCGCTGTTGGAGGGCAAGATCACCTTGCTAAGTGGCAACAGCGGTGTGGGCAAGTCGACCATCATCAACAGGCTCGTACCCACAGCCAACCAACGTGTGGCAGACATCAGCGATGCCCATCAGACAGGCATGCACACTACCACATTCTCTGAGATGATACCAGTCGACGGTTCCCCTGTCGACACCCGATCCTGGCTCATCGACACCCCTGGCATCAAGGGCTTTGGCACCTTCGACATGGAGCGCGAGGAGTTGACCAGCTATTTCAAAGAGATATTTGAGTTCTCCAAACAATGCCGCTTTAGTGACTGTACCCACACCCATGAGCCGGGTTGTGCCGTTCTCAAGGCTGTGGAAGACCACTACATCGCCCAAAGCCGCTACCAGTCGTATCTCTCCATGCTCGAAGACAAGGACGAAAACAAATATCGCGAAGCCTACTAAGACTTCGCGATTTCTTTTTATACTAACCTATCGTTATCGTATATTTTGACATGAATGAGGCTCCTGGCAACAGGTGGTTCATCAGTGGTTTGTCCTTAAACTCACCATTGAAGCCACGATGGTCACCCAATCCATACCAAGGTTCTATGCATACGAAAGGTGCATTCTTGCCAAACGGACTCCAGAAGGCACAGACGGGTGTTTTGTAGTCAACGGTGACAGCAGGTTCGCCATTGGTATCCAGCAACATGGCACGATGGGTCTGGCTCTTGTGAATCTTCACACTATCGTTGCGGAAGAAACTCTTGGTAACTTCCAAGATGCCCATATCAGCATCCATAGGTATGTCTACCAGGTCGTGTGAGCCGTCAGCATAGCTTTGCAGAATATCAATAGGGTCCTCGTTGTCCAGTTTGATGATACCCTCCGTCTTGCCACCAGGCAGATTGAAAGCCGGATGACCACCTATCTGGAAATGAATCTCCTGGTTGTCCGTGTTCTCCACATGCCAGATGACGTGGATGTGATTACCCTCCAGACGATAGGTAATGGCGAGGTTGAAGCGATAGGGATACACAGCCAGTGTTTCCTCTGACTCATGAAGGGCAAAGGTCACCTTGTCCTCCGTCTGGCTGATGAGGGTAAACTCCTTGTCGCGAGCAAATCCATGACGGGGCAGATGATACTCCTTGCCATCGACACGATAGGTCCCATTGTTCACACTACAAACAATAGGGAATAATATTGGCGAATGGCGAGGCCACTCTGGACCGGCTTGCCACATATACTCCCTACCCTCATTGTCTTTCACACTCTGAAGCTCAGCTCCCTTCTC
>CACZCT010000064.1 GCA_902779745.1 uncultured Prevotellaceae bacterium | reverse complement strand
TCCAGTGACATGTACCTGACAGGAGGTGCCGGCATCGGTGGTGGACAGTATTGCTATGGCGGCAACGTCAATATCGCCGGCGGTAACATCACGGCTGTCGGTGCTGACGAGGCAGCAGGAATAGGTTGTGGCGAGGGTAGCGACATGGATTATGGGTATGATATAGGTCCCGGTGACATCAATATCTATGGAGGAACAGTTACTGCTCAAGGTGGCAAGCATGGAGCAGGTATAGGTAAGGGTGATGGAACCAGCGGACCGTGTAATATCATGATTAATGGAGGTTACATAAAGGCTACCGGTGGCGTTGATGCTGCCGGCATCGGTGGCGGTGAAGGCGGTCCTGGTGGTAATATCGACATCAGTGGCGGCACCATCATCGCCAAAGCTGGACGCGATGAGACCGGCTGGAGAGCCTTCGGACCGGGTAGCGGTAGCGATGACTACGGCTCACTGACCATCGGTGACATCCTGATGGTAAGCTCTGAGCGTATGGCTGCTGCTGTAGAGCGTCATGACATGTGCTGGTATCGTACGCAAGCCCGTGTAGAGCCTTGTAACCATCAAGATGCTACCTACGTCATCAGCGGTACTACCGCAGAAGACACCCATACCATGCAGTGCAAGTACTGCACTACACCGTTCAAGGCTGAAAAGCATAACTTCGTCGATGGCAAATGTGTTGTTTGCGGCACTGTGGGCACGGCCTACGATGTCAACATCTACCTGCCGAAGCAAGGTGGCAAGGACGGTGAGTACGATTCGCCGGAAGAGTATCAGGTAGCCGCTGGAGCCAAATATACCCTTCCTGTCGCTCCAGACGACCGTACCCCAGAAGGTCTTGAGTTTGCCGGTTGGCTGGTGGCAGGTCCGGAGGGCCTGGATACATACGTGGCAGACCCGAGTGAGGACCTCCAGCCTTCAGGCTCAACCTACGTCGTTACCTCGAGCGTCAGCTTCACAGCCCGTTATAAGGAGACGAACGTCATCCTTTCCAACAACGAGCACAACAGTGCTACCATCAATAAGTATGACGGCAAGAAGGTGTCCAGCGTCACCCTCAAGGGTCGCACCTTCCACAAGACCGGTGAGTGGAACACCCTCTGTCTGCCGTTTGCTGTCGATGACCTGACGGGTACGCCACTCGAAGGTGCCACGCTGATGACCCTCGGCAACAGCAGTGCATGTGAAACTGGCTTTAACCCCGAGACTGGAGTCCTCACTCTCGACTTCGTGCCTGCCAAGGCGATAGAACCCGGTGTTGCCTACATTGTGAAGTGGGAGACATCAGGTAGCGACATTAAGGATCCCGTATTCGAGAATGTGACCATCGAAAATGAGTTCCCCGGCAGTCATGGTACTACGAGTGAGGACGGCACAGTCACGTTCTACGGCACCTATAATCCCAAGAAGATCTACGGTGAGGACAGGAAGACGCTCTACATGGGTCCAGAGAACACGCTCTATTATCCTAACGGGGACATGACGATCAATGCCTTCCGTTCCTTCTTCCGCCTGATAGGCATTACTGCGGGTGACGGACCTGGTGAGGTGCGCTCCTTCAGTCTGAATTTCGTTGATGGTGAGACGACCTCGGTTATTCAAATTGAAAATGGAAAATTGAAAGTTGAAAATTTGAATAGCGGTTGGTATACGCTGGGTGGCATGCAGCTGCAAGGTGAGCCGACAGAGAAGGGAGTTTATATCTATAATGGCAAGAAGGTCGTGAAGAGATAAAAAAAGCCTCACCCCCGACCCCTCTCCTTCAGAGAGGGGAGGGAGATTTAAAGTAATATGAAGTATCATCAATAAATAAAGTCCTTATAACCCTGGTTCCCTCTCTGAAGGAGAGGGCGGGGGGTGAGGCACATAAATTATGAAAAAGAAGATATACAATAAGCCAACGATGGAGGTTGTAGAAATAAAAGCCACCCAACAGTTGTTGGCAGGTAGTGTGAAAACCATCGACGGTGGTGGAAGCGGTCCTGCCCTCGCACCTGGCATGGATTTAGACGAGTTGGAATAGTCAAAGAAAAATTAACTGTCAAGAAAAAGTACTGGATAATGCTATTTTTCGATCCCAATACTATGGTATTCTGACTACTTTGGGTGGTATTCTTTTCTGGTCATAAAATCCATTTCCGATAGGCGTTCAAGGGCGGCATGTAGTGTCTCATCACGCTTGGCAAAGTGGAAACGGATAAGGTGATTGATTGGTTCACGGAAGAAACAACTACCTGGGACAGCCCCTACACCGACATGCTCTGCCAGCCACTCACAGAAATGCAGGTCGTTGGTCACACCATAGTCCGAGACATCAAGTAGCACATAGTAGGCTCCCTGAGGGTCAGTGAAGCGAAGGCCGAACTCGCGTAGGCCGTCGCAGAAGAGTTGTTTCATGTGGGTGTAGTGAGCCTGTAGCTCGTCGTAGTAGCTGTCAGGAAAGCGAAGACCGACAGTTGCCGCCTCCATCAGGGGTGCTGCTGCTCCGACAGTCAGGAAATCATGCACTTTTTTCACACGGTTGATGATACGCTCCGAGGCAATGACATACCCCAGTCGCCAGCCAGTGATGCTGTAGGTCTTGGAGAGCGAACTGCACGAAATGGTACGTTCCCACATGCCCGGCAACGCCGAGATATAGACATGGCGGTGAGGGGCATAGACGATATGCTCATAAACCTCATCGGTAATCACGTAGCCGTCGTAACGGATGACAATGTCGGCTATCACCTCCAGCTCCTCACGGGTAAAGACTTTGCCACAGGGATTGGAGGGGTTGCACAGCACCAGTGCCTTTGCCCCTTGTCGGAAGGCATCTTCCAGCAGGTTGGCATCAAACGTGAACGTTGGTGGCGCCAGAGGGATGTAGATGGGTTCCGCCCCTGTCAAGATGGTGTCTGCAGTGTAGTTCTCATAAAACGGAGAGAAGATGGCTACCTTGTCACCTGGGTTTACTGCCGTCATCATCGCAGCCATCATAGCCTCCGTACTGCCGCAGGTGACCACGATGTTCTTGTCAGCATCAACGGGCAGCCCCGTCCAATGGCTCTGCTTCCGCGCCAATGCCTCACGGAAGTTCTGTGCGCCCCAGGTGATGGCATACTGGTGAGGACCTGTTGGTGCTATTTCGGCAAGCCTGTCTGTCAGTTCCCGTGGAGGGTCAAAGTCTGGAAATCCCTGAGAGAGATTGATGGCCCCGAAGCGGTTGCTGATGCGGGTCATCCGTCGGATGACGGAATCGGTGAAGTCAGCCGTGCGTGATGATAGTGGTCTCATATTGATTGTAAACGTTATTTGGGCTGTAAAGATACAAATAATTTGGCAGAACCGAGTATCTTTGCAAGCATTTAACAGATACATCTAACTAATTGTCATATTGAATCTCTTTATTTCTTTCTTTTTATTTTGTATTATCCTCGCCAATTCGTACCTTTGCACACGAAAAAAGACAGAAATGGCTATAGATAGTGCAATATTTCGTAGAAGTGAGTTGTTGCTGGGCAATGAGGCGATGGAACGGATAGCCCGGAAACGGGTGATTATCATCGGCGTGGGCGGTGTAGGTTCGTGGTGCGCAGAGAGCTTGGTGCGCTCAGGCATCCGACAGTTGACGATTGTTGATAGCGACCGTGTGTGCATCACCAATATCAATCGCCAGCTGATGGCAACAACGAAGACTGTAGGACAGGTGAAGGTGGAAGCGTTGAAGGAGCGTCTACTCATTATTAACCCTTCAGCAGAGATTACGGTGCTACAGCAGATTTTCTCAGAAGAGACGGCAGACAGTTTCGCACTTGACAGCTACGACTATATCATTGATGCCATCGACTCTTTAAAGGACAAGGCAGCCCTTATCCTCCTGTCTTGCCGCACAAAAGCCAAGTTCTTCTCATCGATGGGCGCAGCTTTGAAGATGGATCCTACACGCATCAAAGTGACGGAGTTCTGGAAGGTGAAGGGAGACCCTTTGGCTCGCGCCTTGAGAAATAAGTTCAAATCGCAGAAGCAGTTCCCAAAGCGTAAATTTCAATGCATCTATAGCGACGAACTATTGGAGAACAAAGGCCACAATGCCACCTGCGGCACCGAGCAATGTATATGTCCTAAAACGAAAAATGGTCCAGGCGACCAGAGTCTCCTGAACCATGAATGGTGCTCTTCGAAGGCTCGGATTAACGGCACGATGGCTCACATCACCGCCATTTTCGGCTTTATGTTGGCAGGATTAGTGATTCAGGACGCTGCGAAGTAAAGGCCTGATAACTGTCCAGAATTAAATTCCTAGACCTCCATCAAAATGCCTTTCCACTGCCTTCGACTGCAGGACGTGCGAGTTGGGGGCTACATCGTGCGTCACCCAGATATTGCCGCCAATCACGGAGTCGTGGCCGATGGTGATGCGACCTAGGATGCTGGCATTGCTATAGATGGTGACGTTATCCTCGATGATGGGATGACGGGGTATGTTGAGCATATTCCCGTCTGCGTCTTTTTTAAAGCTCTTGGAACCCAGCGTCACACCCTGATAGAGCGTCACGTGACTGCCGATGATACAGGTCTCGCCAATAACAACGCCTGTGCCATGGTCGATGGCAAAGTATTCGCCAATCTGTGCTCCGGGATGGATGTCGATGCCCGTCTCTGAGTGTGCCAGTTCAGTGATGATACGTGGAATGACAGGCACTTGTAGATCGTGTAGTTTGTGGGCGATACGATAGTGGATCATGGCTTTCGTCACAGGATAGCTGAAGATAATCTCGCCATAGTTGATTGCAGCAGGGTCGTTGTCAAACATGGCTTGCACGTCAGTATAGAGCAACCGTTTGATTTCAGGCAACGCATCAATAAGTTGCAATGCCAAGTCTCTGGCCTTATCCTGTACTTGCTGCCTCGTCGTGATGACCTCGTTTTTCTCACCAAACTGAAGACCATAGGATATCTGTCTTGCCAGTGTCTGAAGAAGCTCTTCCATGTGGACGCCAATGTTGTAAGAGCGGATGGTCTCATGGCACTGCCGCTTGTTGAAGTAGTCAGGAAAGATGATGCTCTTTACTAGGTTGATGATTTTCTTCACCTGTTCCACAGAGGGGAGTGAAGCTTCCGTCTGTGGCATCATACGCGTTTCCTGTTCCGTCTGGCGTGATAGCTGGCGGACATTACGTTCGAGTATCTCTATAGTTTTTGTGTCCATAACATTTCTTGATTATAGATGAATCTCCTTATCCACCACTTCACCGTTGAGGATCTTGAAGGAGTTCAGATGGATGCCTTCGTGGAGGGAGAGGATGGCATAACGGATGGTCGGGTCATTGGCTAAACGGAGGTCTTCCTGTGATGGACGCGAGGGCGAGGCAGGATGACTGTGCCAGTTGGCGAGAATCTTCAAACCTTTACTCCGTGCATACTTCAATGCGGCAAACTGATCCTTCGGTGCGAAGGAGAAGTGTTCCGACGAGTGGTCGATATTCTCCATCCAGTAGTTCTCTGTCACCACGTCACCCTCGTCTGAGGTAATGCCCAGCAGGTAGCCGCACGTCTCATTAGGTGCGTCCTGCCGGGCCTGGTTGATCAATTCATCTATTACATTCTGTGGTATCTTCATTGCTTAGTGGTTTTTGAGATCACATGCTGCCTGTTCGTAGTCAATCAGGTGGTCGATAGTGGGATTGCTGCCGCAGATAGCGCACGAGTCACGGTGTTTGACAGGGACAGTACGGAACTGCATGGTTTTGGCATCGAAGGTCAGCAGGCGGTTCGTCAACAATTCACCAATACCTGTGAAATACTTCAATGTTTCGGCAGCTTGAATAGTTCCCAGCATACCAGCAATAGCACCCAGTACGCCAGCCTGAGAACAGGTAGGCACGGCTCCCACAGGAGGCGGTTCCTTGAACATACAACGATAACAAGCCGTACCAGGCAGGTGCGTAAAGGTTTGGCCGTTGAAGCGCAGGATGCCACCATGTGAGAAAGGCTTGCCAGCCATCACACATGCGTCGTTGATGAGGAACTTCACGGGGAAGTTATCCGTGCCGTCAACCACAAAGTCGTATTCTTTGATGATGTCGAGGGCGTTCGACGAGTCGAGGAACTTGTAATAGGTTTCCACCTTTACGTCGGGGTTGATAGCTTTAATTTTTTCCTCTGCACTCTTCACCTTCGGCACACCCACATCTTTCGTAAAGTGAATGACTTGACGCTGGAGATTACTCAAATCCACCACGTCGGCATCGACGATACCGATGGTACCGATGCCTGCCGCAGCAAGGTAGAGTGACACAGGAGCACCAAGTCCACCGGCACCAATGACGAGTACACGGGCATTCATGATTTTCTCCTGTCCCTCTACACCGACATCCTGCAACAGGATATGCCGCGAATAGCGCTGTATCTGTTCTTCTGTAAAGTCAATCATAACTCTTAACTCTTAATTCTTAATTTTTAACTCTTAACTAAAGAGTGCCTCCTCCCATGAAGAACAGGAAATCAACCGTGTCGCCTTCCTTGATTTGCAGACTATCCCACTCGGTACGATCCACGAAATCGTCGTTTACCTGAACACTGACCATATCTGGTTGCTCTACATTATTCTGCTTGATGAGTTCTGTGAGGTTGAGAGGCAACTGTACCTCCTGTGCCTCTCCGTTTACTGTAATCTTTGCCATAGTCTATCTTCCTATTATCTTTTTCACTGCAATAACCAACTTATCCACATCTTCGCGAGTGTTGTAGAGGGCGAAAGTGGGACGAACACTCATCTCATAGCCGAGGGCACGAAGGGCGGGTTGTGCACAGTGGTGACCTGCACGGACGGCAATACCCTCCTTGTCGAGTAACGTACCAACCTCGGGCACAGGAATGCCGTCAAGCACGAAGCTCACCACTGATACACGGTTCTTCGGATTGCCGATGAGTGTCAGACCAGGAATTTGACCAAGTTGCTCACGGGCATACTCCGTCAACTGGTGTTCATGATGCTCAATGTTACGGATGCCCAGATGACTCACGTAATCGAGTGCCGCACCGAGTCCGATGGCATCAGCCACATTAGGTGTACCAGCCTCAAAACGGGCAGGCGGCACATTGTACTCCGTACGCTCTATCGTCACATCCTTGATCATGTTACCGCCACCCTGCCAAGGCTGCATCTTGTCAAGCAGTTCTTTGCGTCCGTATACGACACCAATACCATTGGGACCATATATCTTATGTCCGCTGAACACGAAGAAGTCGGCACCTAACTGTTGCACGTCTACGGGTGTATGGGCAATACTTTGTGCACCATCAATCAAAACAGGAATCTGGTGTGAATGAGCAATATCGATGATACGTTGTACATCGTTAATCGTGCCAAACGTATTGTTTACATGACCCACAGAGACGAAACGCGTCCGAGGTGTGATGAGCCGTTCAAACTCTGAAAGAATCAGGTCGCCGTTCTGGTCGGTGGGAATGGCTCTTAACGTCGCCCCACGCTCCTGACAAACACGCTGCCAAGGCACAATGTTCGCATGGTGATCCAACTCCGAGACAATGACTTCATCGCCCGGTGTCAGGAACTGCCGTCCGTAAGTCTGCGTCACGAGATTAATGCCTTCGGTCGTACCGCGTACAAAGATAATCTCTTCGCTGGTGGCGGCATTGATGAATCGTTGCACTTTCTCACGCGCCTCCTCATAGGCATCCGTCGCACGGGCGGCAAGGGTATGCGCCCCGCGATGGATGTTACTATTATACGTGCGGTAGTAGTCCGAGATCTTATCGATGACCTGATTCGGCTTCTGCGTTGTCGCACCGTTATCAAGCCACACAAGATCGTGACCATTCACCTTCTGATTCAGTACGGGGAAGTCCTTCTTGATCTGCTCCGAGTTCAGCGTGTCTGCCTCCTCATAGTGCAGGTCACGCAGTTTCTGCGTCTCAGGAATGCCGATACCGAAGCCGTCGTCCTTGGGCAATGCCGTCTGTTCTGTGGGATGCTGCTGAACAGTGTCATACAGAACCGACAATGCTTCCAGATTCAGACTTTCGTCTGGCAACACCGCTTTGCGCTCTTCCTGAAATTCTTCGGGACAGTACTTCTGCGCCACCTGCTTCAATAATTCGAAGCCAGGATCTTCCAGTCCGTAGCCGTTTATATTCTGAAGTTCTATCATTTATTTATTTCTCTACTTTGTTTCGATGCTGATAGTCGTGATAATAGCCTACCTCTACGTTCTCGAGTACAGCGATGGCATCGTCGGTAAGGGAGGCCAGCGAGAAGTACTTCGTAAGAAGATAGGAAGCTACTCCGAACTTATCGAGTCCCATCAGACGGGCACTGAGGCTGGGGGCTATCTCACCAGGAATACCACTCTGGTGGAGTCCTACGACACCTTGGTTCTTTTCACCTGTACGAACCAAGATAATCTTGGTAGTACCTACACCACGTCCTGTCAGGAACTGTCCTTCTATCTCTACCTTGTCACTGGGAATCAGGGGTACGCCACGCCACAGGATGACTTTCGTACCGAAGAGGTCTGTGGTTACAGGCGGTACACCACGCCACGTACATTCACGCTCAAAGGCGGCAATGGCACGCGGATGGGCGACGAAGAAGGCAGGCTCCTTCCATACCAGTGACAACAACTCATCCAAATCATCTGGAGTCGGGGCACCATAACGTGTTGTGATGCGATAGGCGGGACTTGCCGATGCCAATAGGCCGAACTTGGTGTTATTGATGAGTTCCCATTCCTGACGCTCCTTGATACTCTCAATAGAGAGACGCAACTGCTCCTCCAACTGGTTGTAGGGGTTGTTGTAGAGGTCGCTCACACGGGTATGTACACGAACAACGGTCTGTAGTGTGTTCAACGAGTACTCGGTGGGGTTCTCCTCATAGTCGATGTAGGTCTCAGGGATGATGTTGTCCTCCTCGTGACCTGATACCAGGTCGATATGTTTCTCACCATGGTCATTGACCGTTGCCTTCAGTCGGAGTTGCTTGTCAACGGCTTTCTGGAATGTCTGACGGAAATCAGGTACCTCCTTGATGAATTTCTCCAGTTCAGAGAGTTTCAGGGAGAGGAATACGGAAGGAGTCACGGCACGGACTGATACCGTCGACTGGGCGTCATTCAAGAGGTCTGCCTCACCGAAGAACTCTCCCTCACCCAACAGGGCGATACGCAGTTCCTCTCCATGAGGACCTTTGTTGATAACCTCTGCCTGACCGCTTGCCACGATGAAGAATTTCTGCTTGTCCTTCCCTTCCTTGACAAAGAGGTTGCCTAAAGCCACTTCCTCCGTCACAAACGAACGGGCAAGCCGGTTGACAATCTCGTCATCGAAAGCAGAGAAGAGAGGTATCTGTTTCAGGCTTTTTGCCGTAAAACTGGGAACACCGTCGAAATACTCAATGGAAAGACGCTCCGTCTTTTTGAGTTCTACCTTGGTGCGGTTGACACGGAAGGTACCACCGCTGACCTGTACCCACGGCAACAGTTTCAACAGGAGTCTCGGAGTGATACTGCCCATCTGCGGGGCGGTCTTAGTAGTCGTCGCCAGTCTTCTGGCGGTGGCAGTGGTCACACTGCGCTGAAGATTTGAATCTGCCATAATCGTTTACTTTTTTATTATTACTTTATGTGTTGGACCTTCTACATGTTCTACAGAGATAACATTATAACCCTGTTCCTTTGCGTTGCGGGGAACGTTGTCAAGAGGCTCTCCTTCTGAGAGCAGTACTTCGAGTGTATCACCCGGCTGGAGCTTCGAAAGCTCTATCTTGGTCTTGACGAAGGTCATTGGACAATGTTCCTTCGTGATGTCTAATACTTTTGTTGCCATAATTTTTCACTATTCACTATTCACTTTTCACTTAAATAAAGAGTGTTTGTCCTCCTTCACTGAGTTTCAGGAATGAGGCGACGCCGAGCACATCCTTCACTTCGGGGATGAAGTCTTCCTTCTTCAATCCTAGCACATGCATCGCCATTTCACAGGCATAGAGATTGATACCCAGCGCCTTGGCCGCCTCCACCAGTTCCTCGAGGGTTGCCACATTGTTCTTACGCATCAGGTAGCGGAATGTCTTCGGACCTGCACCGAGGAAGTTGAAACGACTATTGGGTGTCACCTTCAGGCCTCCCATCATGAAACCGAAGATTTTTGTCAACCAGTTACCTCCTGTGAAACTGCGTCCCTGTTTCTGCTTGATGGCATCAAGTCCCCAGAAGGTGAAGAAGATATTCACTTCGTAGCCCACAGCGGCAGCTCCTGTCCCCAGTGTGAAGACTGCCGTCAACTTGTCGAAATCACCACTGAAGGCGATGATACTTAGTTTTTTTGTCTCTGCCATGATTATGCATTTTCGAAGTTAAACAATGAGGTACTCAGATAACGCTCGCCAGTGTCGGGCAATAATACCACGATATTCTTCTTGGCATTTTCCGGACGACGGGCAATCTTGAT
>CACZCT010000063.1 GCA_902779745.1 uncultured Prevotellaceae bacterium | reverse complement strand
CTGATGTGGTCTATCGGTAACGAGGTGCTGGAGCAGTGGTCGTCGGCAGATGCCGATGAGTTGACCCTGGAACAGGCGAACCTTATCCTGAATGCCGGACATGATGCCTCGACACTGGCACATGGTAAGGAGATGAGTCCCAACTCCCTGTTGACCCGTCACTTGGCAGATATCATCAAACGTTACGATACGACGCGTCCGGTTCTTGCTGGTTGTAACGAGCCCGACCCCAACAACCACCTCTTCAAGAGCGGTGCCATCGATATCATTGGTTTTAACTACCATCATCAGTGGGTGAAAGATGTTCCCAAGAACTTTCCAGGCAAGCCTTTTATCTTCTCGGAGAGTGTTTCTGCATTACAGACACGCGGTTACTATAAGATGCCTTCCGATGAAATCACATGGGCACCGATAGAGTGGTGGATGCCCTATACCGATCCCTCTTACATGTGCTCTTCTTACGATAACTTCCATGCTTCATGGAGTTCTACGCATGAGGAGACTTGGGACGTGGTGAAGCATAATGCCTTTGTGGGCGGACAGTATATCTGGACGGGCTTTGATTATATTGGAGAACCGACACCCTATGGTTTTCCTGCACGCTCCAGTTATTTCGGTATCATAGACCTTGCCGGTTTCCCGAAAGATACTTATTATATGTATCAGAGTGAGTGGACGACGAAGCCCGTGCTGCATCTCTTCCCTCATTGGAACTGGATACCAGGCGATGAGATTGATATGTGGTGCTACTATAATAACGCCGATGAAGTGGAGTTGTTTATCAATGGCAAGAGTCAGGGTGTGCGTCGTAAGACGGGTGAGAATCCTGAGGGACGTTATGCCATGCATAATACGAAAACGAAGTTAAACACGGAATACCATGTAGGTTGGCGTGTCACTTTCGATCCAGGTGAAGTGAAAGTAGTGGCTCGCAAGGACGGAAAGATTGTCGGTGAACAGACGATTAAGACGGCTGGTGCACCTGCAAAGATTCGTTTGTCGAAAGACTATCAAGGTAAGAATACCACTTTTGTCACTGCTGAGGTGGTGGATAAGGACGGCAACCTCTGTCCTTGGGCTGAGGATCAGATCTATTTCATCTATGAAGGTGATGGAAAGGTGCTGGGAACGGATAATGGTTGTCAGACCTCTATGGAGAACTTCAAGGCTCCACAACGTAAAGCCTTCTTTGGTAAGTGTATGGTAGTGGCAAGCGGTAATGGTTCGATTACTGCCAAGTCGCCGACACTGCAGTCTGATGTGATACAGTTGAAAAAAGATAATAGATGAAACGCGCGTTATTAATCCTTTGCGTAATTAGTTGTGGCTATACTGCAACTACCACCTACGCCCAATTGCAGACTTCCGCAGGTATCCAGTACCTGCAGTGTATGCCCAAAGACCAGTCGGGCGATTTCTCCGACCTGAGTAATACCTATTTCCTGGCTGACTCGCTGGCTACGTTCGATGCAGCGAAAGGGGAGGGACAACTTAACTGGAAACGTTATCGTCTGTCGCCCCGTCAGGCATTCAACCTCAACGGCTACTGGCCGGTGCGGATGCAGATGCTCGACTTCCCTGACACGCAGTATGATAACGACCCGAATCTTTCTTTCAAGATTGATTTTGTCAGTCCCCGTTGTGTCCGTATCCGCATGGCGACATCGCCCATTGAGACTCCGAGGAAGGATGAAGAGAGCCTGATGCTGGCTGGTCCTGTTCCTACATCGTCAGCCTGGCGTTGTGTGAACAATAGTAACACCATTGCCTACTCAACAGATTATGGAACGGTAGAGATACAGAAATACCCGTGGCGTATCGTACTGAAGGACAAGAAGGGGAAGATATTGACCCAGACGCGCCATATCATCGACAACGACTCCAGTCAGGTGAAACTCCTGCCGTTCTCGTTTATCAAGCGCGGTTCCGACAACTCTCGCAGTGTCAACCCCGTGCTGACCATTGCCCCGGGTGAGCGTATCTATGGTTGTGGTGAGTCGTTTGGTGCACTGAACAAGGTTGGACAGAAGGTACAAATCATGGTGACTGATCCGCAGGGACCAGAGACAGAGGGACAGTATAAGCCAGTACCGTTCTATTTCTCTAATCGTGGCTATGGTATTTTCATGCACACCTCGGCACCCATTACTGCTGATTTCGGTGCTTCGTATATCGGAGCGCAGCGTCTGTTTATGGCGGATGAGCAGATTGATTTCTTTGTGTTCTTTGGTTCTCCCAAAGACATCTTGAACGAATACACCAATATCACAGGCAAGTCGCCGATGCTGCCGTTGTGGACTTTCGGTACTTGGATGAGCCGTATTACCTATTTCTCACAGGAAGAGGGTCTGGAGATTGCCCGACAACTCCGTCAAAACAAGATTCCAAGTGACGTCATCCATTTCGATACAGGTTGGTTTGGTGTTGACTGGCAGTGTGATTATGAGTTTGCCAAAGACCGTTTCAAGGACCCGAAGGGCATGCTCGACCAACTGAAGCGTGATGGTTTCCATACTTGTCTGTGGCAGTTGCCATACTTTACACCCAAGAACCGTTTTTTCCGCGAACTCGTCGATGGTGGTATGGCGGTGAAGAATGCAGCAGGCAGTCTGCCTTACGAGGATGCCGTTCTGGATTTGAGTAATCCCAAGACTGTGAAATGGTATCAGGATAAGATTGCCAATCTCATTAAACTCGGTGTCGGAGCCATCAAGTGTGACTTTGGTGAGGCGGCTCCTTACGATGGTTTCTATTATAGCGGTCGTGGTGGTCTCTACGAGCATAACCTCTATCCTGTCCGTTATAACAAAGCGCTCTTCGAGGTCATCGACAGTCTTGCCAAAAGCCAAAACCCCGAAGGTGGTGTCATCTGGGCACGCAGCGCCTGGGCTGGCTCTCAGCGTTATCCGTTGCATTGGGGTGGTGATGCCGCTACGACCAATACGGGAATGTTGGGTGACTTGCGTGGCGGACTCTCTTTCGGACTCAGCGGCTTCTCCTTCTGGAGTCACGACATGGGCGGCTTTGTGACTGCCTCTCCTGAGGATATCTATCGTCGTTGGCTGCCCTTCGGATTCCTGAGCAGTCATACCCGTGCACATGGTGCACCTCCTACAGAACCGTGGTTGATTAGCGAGTCGTTCACGAAGGCTTTCCGTCAGGCTGCTGAGATGAAATACAAGCTCATGCCGTATGTCTATGCACAGGCGAAGGACTGTTCCGAGCGTGGCTTGCCGATGGTGCGTGCATTGTTGGTGGAATTCCCTGACGACCCAGGTGCCTGGCTTGTCGAAGATGAGTATATGTTCGGTTCGCAGATACTCGTTGCACCATTGCTGGAGAGTGGCGACAGCCGTACTTGTTACTTGCCAAAGGGCAAGTGGATTGACTACCAAAGCGGCAAAGTCTATGATGGTGGCTATCAGACCATCAAGGTGGGTGAGATTCCTTGTGTTATCCTCGTTCGTGATGGTAGTCTCATTCCACATGTACCTCTTGCCCAGCGTACTGACCAGATACAATGGGAAAAGGTAGAACTGAAGGCGTATAAGGCTGATGCGAAAACCTGTTCGGGTCTGCTCTATAAACCGGGGGACACGCAGTTACAGACCATTACAAAATAAGAACCGATGCATCGAACCTTCATCCTTCTCCTGACCTTGTTGCTGACAGTCTCTGCCATGGGGGCTGACCAGTCCCTGGCGCGAGAGGCTGATCAGCGTCGTGACCGTCTTAGCAACCTTTATAACTATGACAAGAACGACTCACTTATTATGCTGGCGCCTGAGGACCTCGCTTTCTTCAGGGAACATGATTTATGGAACTACTATTACGACACGTGGTTGTTACTGGTGAATACCTATGTGTTTAGCGGCAAGGTGAACACAGGGTTGCAGGAGGTGAAACGGATGCATCAGGATGCTACGGACCGTGATGACAAATATGGACTCGCCCTTGCCGACTACGCGATGGGTATTGCCTATCTTAACATGGGCTATATAGACGAGGCGATCGACTGCTATCGGCAGAGTCTGAAACTCATCAGGGAACTGAAAGAGTCTCCTTCCTGTACCAGTGATGTCTTCTCCTATTATTGCGATGCTTTGTCGGCCAACAAAAACTATGAGGAGATGAAGGTTGTCACTGCGCAGTGGAAACAGTATCTGGTGGATGAGGAGATGAAGAAGAAAAGGGGTGATGCATCGAGTTTTAAGGTATGGTATGCCTATTATTATCTCTCCTGTGCCCAGATGCACCTTGGACTGGGACAGTTGGTAGAGGCTGCCCGGGACATCGATGAGGTGGAGAAACGTTCGGAGGGCAGTGGTGACTTCATCCCGATGGCTGTCCTGCATATCCGTGCACAACTTGACCTGCAGCGTAAGGACTATGGCAGGGCATATGAGTATAACACACAGTATTACCAGCGTGTGAAAGGCTATGGTGATATCTCGTCTGTCCTTATCGCCCAGGAGCAGCGGGCAGAGATTCTCAAGGGGATGGGACGCTATGAGGAGGCGATGCAGATGTACAAGAGTGTGTATGAGGGAACAGACTCCCTGTATAAGAAGGATGCCCGTACGCAGATCAATGAGTTGAACACCCTCTTCCGTGTCAGTGAAATGGAGATGGAACACCAGTTGGAGCGCAGCCGGGGTATGTTGTTGACGGCTGTTGTCATCGCCGTGACCCTGGCCCTCCTGGTAGGCTATTGGTATTGGATGAACCACCGCTTGCGTAAAAAGAATGTTGAGTTGGCAGCGATGAGCAGGATCTTGGAAGAGAAGAATGAGGAACTCACCGTTGCCCTTGACCGTGCCGGTGAGGCCGACCGTATGAAGTCGGACTTTATCCAAAACATCTCCCATGAGATACGTACGCCGCTGAACATCCTTTCCGGATTCTCACAGATGATGGCGATGCCGGAAGGTACGCTGTCGGATACTGACCGTCAACAGGCGAGTATGGAGATACAGCGGAATACCAACCGGATTACGACACTCATCAATGAGTTGCTGGCTCTCTCTGAGTCGAACAGTCGCCAGTATCTGGAGCGTACGGACAACGTGAACGTACACCAGTTCTGTGCCACTGCCGTCAGTATCAGCGGTCTTGCCGATCTTAACGACTATCATTTCGAACTGGTGATGGATATGGATGACACATTGACCATTCAGACCTCGGAGCATCACGCTATGTCGTCGCTCTCACACTTGCTCGACAATGCAAAGAAGTTTACACCCAAGGGAGGCACCATCCGCCTGCGCTGCTGTCAGGACGGTGGCATGATGAGATTCACCGTAGAGGATACAGGGTGTGGGGTCCCTGTCGATAAGGCGGAGGAAATTTTCGGGGAGTTCGTCCAGTTGGATGAGTTCAAGGAAGGTATAGGCATCGGTCTTTCGCTAAGCCGTAATATCGCCCGTCGTCTGGGTGGGGATATCACCCTGGACACGACCTATACAGAGGGTGCTCGATTCATTTTCACGTTGCCGTTATAGTTTTACGTATTTTTTGTGGTTGCCACTGACCGCATTCCCAATAAGCCCACAAGTGCAGAGCATATCAATGCCCCGGCACCTTGTGTTGAGAAACCTGTTGCTCCCGACAATGTCAACAGACCTGACGGAATGGATGTTCTTGGTGGTATGGGTCGTCCCGGAGGTATGGGCGGTCCTGGCTGACGCAGATAGATATCTTTATAAAAGGAAGCCTGGGCAACAAGCCCAGGCTTCTTTGTTTGTTATTTGTAACACTCGAATATCTTGTCGACCGTCTCGCTTTTCATCTTCGGTGAGAGGAGGCTGACAATCCAGACGACGGGGAAGCCGCCGACCATGGCGATGGCTCCGCAGTTGATGGGACTGATGAGATTGCCCAACAGCATGTTGATAACGGTGAGACCGACGCCCCAGATAAAACAAGCCCAGACGCTGGCAGGAGTAACACCGCGCCAATAAAGACCAAGCATGAAGGGAGCGAGGAAGGCACCGGCAAGGGCTCCCCATGAGATACCCATCAATTGGGCGATGAACGTCGGGGGATTGAGGGCTATCAACAGGGAGATAGCGATGAAGAACATGATGAGCACACGCATCACTACGACCTTACGACGCTCATATTTCTCGGCAACGATATCGTCGATGGTTCCTTCCTCTACCTCACCAGGCAGCGACTTCTTGTCACGATAGATAAGGTCGAGTGTCATCGTTGAGCTAGAGGTGAGCACGAGGGATGCCAGTGTCGACATGGAAGCCGAAAGTACCAACAGCACCACGAGGGCGATGAGTACGTCGGGCAGGGTGATGAGCATGGCAGGCACGATAGAGTCATAGGCTATCTTGCCGTTGGCAATGACAGGCTCGTAGAGTCTGCCGAAGCCTCCGAGGAAGTAGCAGCCGCCAGCCACGATGAAGGCGAAAATGGTAGAGATGACGGTACCGCGCTTGATGGCACTCTCGTCAGTGATGGAATAGAATTTACCCACCATCTGCGGGAGTCCCATTGTACCTAAGGAGGTCAAGATGACGACACCCAGCAGTCCGTAGGGGTCAGGACCGAACAGTGAGGCGAAACCGCCGTTGACAGCAGGGTCGGTATCGGAAGGTAGTGCTGCCAGTTTGTCAACGGCAGCAGCCAGTCCGCCTTGTGCATTCAGTACAGCGACGATGACGGCGACGATGCCAAAGAGCATGATGATACCTTGGATGAAGTCGTTCATGGCTGTAGCCTTATAACCGCCGATAATCACATAGACGGCAGTGAGGATAGACATGATGATGACGCAATACTCATAGGGGATGTCAAAACCCATCTCGAAGAGTCGGGAGATTCCACTATAGACACCGGCGGTATAGGGAATGAGGAATACAAAGGCGATGATGGAAGCCACGACGCGCAGCCCCTGGTCACTGAAGCGGGTGCCGAAGAAGTCGGGCATCGTACGTGACTCGATATGCTGTGTCATTAGTTTAGTACGCTTACCCAGTATCAGCCAAGCCAACAACGAGCCGATGACGGCATTGCCGATACCGATCCACGCACTCGACAGACCGTATTTCCATCCGAACTGTCCTGCGTAGCCCACGAAGACCACGGCAGAGAAATAGCTCGTTCCGAAGGCGAAGGCCGTCAGCCAAGGACCTACGGCACGACCGCCCAATACGAAACCGTCCACACTGCTTGCCTGTTTGCGTGAGTAGAGCCCCACGCCTATCATCACGGCAAAGAAAATGATAGTCAAAAGTACTTTTATAATCATAGTTTCAAATTTTCAATTCTCAATTCAATTTCTTCCTTGTATAGTCCAGTCGGATCTGCATCTGCACCATGATGGCATGGTTGGCACCGTGGGTGAACTCCACGTGCTTGATACCTAAATCATCGATCCAGTTATTGAGGTAGGCACTCTTATAGACATACTGCACCTGGAAACGGCACTTCTTGAAGAACCAGTACTGGAAACCGGCAATTACCTTATGCTGGTCCATGCCTAATGAGGTGTTGAAATTGAAGAAGTCGTAAGAACCTACGAATTCGAAGCCCTTGAACAAGGGAATGGCTCCCGTTACGTAGGCACCGCGGCTGGTGACATCGCCGTCCTTGCCTTCCAGATACTCACCATGTACATTGAAGGCTTTTGATTTATAGTCGAAACCCACCGTCAGGCGGTTGCGTCTGTAGTCGTCACCTGGATGGATGTCAGGAATATAGGGCGAGTTGGCAATGGCATGCCCTCTTCCGATTTGTCCTGTGGCAACGAGGTTAAGTCCTTTTACAGGTCTGTACTCCAGTCGTCCGATGAAGTCTTTCTCCTTGTTACCGTCTTTTTTGTTGATACCCTGTCCATTCATCACCTGGGCTTCGTAGCGGAACTTGCCGTCGTTGGTCTCTCCGAAGATGGAAAGTCCGAGGTCACGACCATATTGCACACCCATGAGCGGGTCGCTGCCGCAACCTGTCAGATAGGTCACGCCCTCTGAATAGACATCGATGGCCTCCATAGCAGTAGGGGATAGGGGATTCTCGAGCGAGACACCGTTCTTAAACTGTCCAAGGCGAACGGTCAAAGCCTTGTTGTTGGTAAAGCGATAGTCGGTGTAGTATTCCTGTACGACGCTCGAGAAGTCGTGCATAAACAGAAACGACCATCTGTCAGTGATTTGGGCATCTACCCAAAAGAGGATGCGCTTGAGTTCAAAGGTTCCTTTGTCCTCACCATTCTGATGCGTGTAGTTGAAGCCTCCTTGTGCATAACCGTGGAGTGAGACACGGTCGGCGATGTCCTTCAACCATTCCTGTTCTGTTTTCTTCTTCCCCTGCTCCTGTTCGGGTTTAGCAGAGGACGATGATTGTCCCATTGCCGCTGTGCTGCTGAAAGCAGCGAGTGCGACGGCTAATAAAGCCTCCTTGAAGAATTGTTTTCTCATATTGTTTAATTTTAAATGGTTTTCGGCATTCCGGCATTCCGGTATAACAGCATTCCGCCCTATTGATATTTCCTAATCCTCACATCAATGCCGCTGCCGCCTAAGAGCATGCTAACCTTGCGGATGGGCGTGTCGCTATAGTGATAGGGGAACAGCACCTTCGGCTTGATGGTCTTGGCAGCCTTTACCAGTTGCTCGACAGTCATCGTATAGGGTTGGTTACAGGGCAGGAAAGCGATATCGATATCCTTGATATTCTCCATCTCAGGGATGTCCTCCGTATCACCTGCCACATAAATGCGCAGATTCTCGATGGTGAGGATATAGCCGTTGTCGCGTCCCTTCGGATGGAACTTCATGTGATCCGGTGTGGTGTTATAGGC
>CACZCT010000062.1 GCA_902779745.1 uncultured Prevotellaceae bacterium | reverse complement strand
TGAACATCATCGTCAAGGGTGATACCGACGGTTCTATCGAGGCACTCAGTGACTCGTTCATCAAACTGTCTACCGAGAAGGTACAGGTGAATGTGATTGCCAAGGCTGTGGGTCAGATTTCCGAGAACGATGTCATGCTGGCTTCTGCTTCTGAGGCTATCATTATCGGTTTCCAGGTACGTCCTTCTGCCGATGCCCGTCGTGCCGCTGAGCGTGAGGGTGTGGAGATCAATACCTACTCTATCATCTATGATGCCATTGACGATGTGAAACAGACCATGCAGGGTATGCTCGACAAGGTGAAGAAGGAAGTTGTCACTGGTGAGATTGAGGTCAAGCAGGTCTTCAAGATCTCCAAGGTGGGTACAGTTGCCGGTGGTCTTGTCGTTGAAGGAAAGGTTCACAACAAGGACAAGGCACGTGTGGTCCGCGACGGTATCGTCATCCATACGGCTCCTATCGATGCCCTGAAGCGTTACAAGGATGATGCCAAGGAGGTCGCTACAGGTTTGGAGTGTGGTATCTCACTGGTGAACTTCAACGATATCCAGGTTGGTGATATCATCGAGACCTTCATGGAAATTGAGGTAGAACAGAAACTTTAATGAGCGAAAACAAGAATGAGTTTGTCCGTCAGGTGGCAGAACAGAAATATGAGTTCGGCTTCACGACGGATGTACATACAGAGATTATAGAGAAAGGGCTGAACGAGGATATCGTTCGGCTCATCTCCGCTAAGAAGGGGGAGCCCGAGTGGATGCTCGAGTTCCGCCTGAAAGCGTTTCGCTATTGGGAACAGCAGAAAGAGCCGACATGGGGACATGTGCATGTGCCGCCCATCGACTACCAGGCGATATCGTATTATGCCGACCCGATGGCTAAGAAACCAAAGGGTGATGGGAAGATAGACCCCGAACTCGAGAAGACCTTCGACAAACTGGGTATTCCTTTGGAGGAACGTCTTGCCCTGAGCGGCAATACCGCTGTGGATGCCATCATGGACTCTGTCAGTGTGAAGACGACCTTCAAGGAGAAGCTCCGTGAGAAGGGTGTCATCTTCTGTTCCATCGGTGATGCCATCAAGGAGCATCCTGACTTGGTACGTGAGTATTTAGGCTCTGTGGTACCCTATCGCGATAATTTCTTCGCTGCCTTGAACAGTGCGGTATTCTCCGACGGCTCGTTTGTGTATATCCCCAAAGGGGTACGCTGTCCGATGGAGTTGAGCAGTTATTTCCGTATCAATGCCAGGAATACGGGACAGTTTGAGCGTACCTTGATTATTGCCGATGACGACTCATACGTCTCTTATCTGGAGGGTTGTACGGCCCCGATGCGTGATGAGAACCAATTGCATGCCGCCATCGTGGAGATTATCGTCAAAGACCGTGCGGAAGTGAAGTACTCCACCGTGCAGAACTGGTATCCTGGCGATGAGAACGGCAAGGGCGGTGTCCTCAATCTCGTGACAAAGCGTGGCGACTTGCGCGGTGTCGATTCGAAGTTGTCGTGGACACAAGTGGAGACGGGTTCTGCCATCACATGGAAATATCCGTCATGTGTCTTACGGGGTGATAACTCACAGGCGGAGTTCTATTCCGTGGCCGTCACGAATAACTATCAGGAGGCAGATACGGGTACGAAGATGATCCACATGGGTAAGAATACCAAATCGACAATCATCTCGAAAGGTATCTCCGCAGGACATTCCCAGAACTCCTATCGCGGACTCGTCCGTGCCACTTCGAATGCGGATAATGCCCGTAACTATTCTTCCTGTGACTCCCTGTTGTTAGGCTCTGACTGTGGTGCGCATACCTTCCCCTATATGGATGTACATAACGACACGGCGGTCTTTGAGCATGAGGCAACGACGAGTAAGATATCAGAAGACCAGCTCTTCTATTGCAACCAGCGTGGCATTCCCACCGAACAGGCCGTGGGACTTATCGTCAACGGTTATGCCAAGGAGGTGCTCCAGAAACTCCCCATGGAGTTTGCCGTCGAAGCCCAGAAATTGCTTTCTGTTTCCCTTGAGGGAACGGTAGGCTAACTCGTAATAACGATATAACGTAATAACGATATAACGAAAATGCTTGAAGTAAAGAACTTACACGCCAAGATTGGCGAGAAAGAGATATTGAAAGGTATCGACCTCGTGATTAACGATGGCGAAACACATGCCATCATGGGACCGAACGGCTCGGGAAAGAGTACGCTGAGTGCCGTCCTCGTGGGTAATCCGCTCTATGAGGTCACAGAGGGTGAGGCATACTTCAATGGCAAGAACCTGTTGGAGATGAAACCGGAGGATCGTGCCCATGAGGGTCTCTTTTTGAGTTTCCAGTATCCTGTGGAGATTCCAGGGGTGTCCATGACGAACTTCATGAAGGCTGCCATCAATGAGAAGCGTAAGTATCAGGGATTGGAACCGATGAATGCGGCAGAGTTCCTGAAACTGATGCGTGAGAAACGGAAGGTGGTGGAACTGGATTCTAAACTCGCTAACCGTAGTGTCAACGAGGGCTTCAGCGGTGGTGAGAAAAAGCGCAACGAGATCTTCCAGATGGCGATGCTGGAACCGAAACTCTCTATCCTCGACGAGACAGACTCTGGTCTGGATGTCGATGCCATGCGCATCGTCGCAGAGGGTGTCAATAAACTCCAGACCCCAGAGACTTCCTGTATCGTGATTACCCACTATGACCGTCTGTTGGAGATGATTCGTCCACAGTTTGTCCATGTATTATATAAAGGCAAGATTGTGAAGACGGGTGGTCCTGAACTCGCCAAGCAGATTCAGGAACATGGATATGACTGGATTAAGGAGGAGATAGGAGAAGAGTAATGGGTAGCGAAAAACAATATATAGAACTGTACGAACAGTGTAGGCAGATGATCTTCGACCATTCGCCTGCATGGATGAATGCCGTGCGTGATGAGGCTTTCGAGCATTTTAAGTCTGCCGGTTTCCCAAGCAGGAAGGTGGAGCGTTATAAATACACGGACATGCAAGCCCTTTTCGCTCCCGACTATGGTCTGAACCTCAAACGACTGGAGATTCCTGTGGATCCCTATAACGCCTTCCGTTGTGATGTGCCCAACCTCTCCACGAGTCTTTATTTCGTCGTCAATGATGCGTTCTATAACAAAGTACTGCCTCAGGCACATTTACCTGAAAACGTCATCGTCGGCTCTATCAGGGAGTATAGCGATATCGCTGCCAAGTATTATGCCAAACTGGCTCATACCTCAGACGATGCCGTCACTGCACTCAATACGATGCTGGCACAGGACGGTCTCTTCGTCTATGTCCCCAAGAATGTCAAGGTAGAACGTGCCATCCAGGTCATCAATATCCTTCGCAGTGATGTCGACCTCATGGTCAACCGTCGCGTACTCATCGTTCTGGAGGCGAATGCCGAAATAAAAATGCTTTTCTGCGACCATGCCGCTGACGATAGGAAGTTCCTGGCGACACAGGTCATCGAGGCGTATGTCGGGGAGAATGCTTCCCTCGACCTCTATTGTCTGGAGGAGACACATGCGAAGAACGTACGTGTCAGCAATGTCTATATCGACCAACAGGCGAACAGCCGTGTCAATCATAACGTCATTACCCTGCATAACGGTGTTACGCGCAACAAACTCGACCTTACCCTGTCTGGTGAGGGGGCGGAATGCCAGTGTAACGGTTGTGTGATAGCCGACAAACAACAGCATGTCGATAATAACACGCTCATCACGCATCGTGCCACTCATTGTACGTCGAACGAGCTTTATAAGTATGTCCTTGACGATGAGGCGGTAGGTGCCTTTGCAGGACGTGTGTTGGTAGAACATGGTGCCCAGAAGACGACTTCGCAGATGACGAACCAGAACCTCACGGCCACCAAGGAGGCACGGATGTACACTCAGCCGATGTTGGAGATCTATGCCGATGACGTGAAGTGTGCCCACGGCTCAACAGTCGGACAACTCAATGATGCCGCCCTGTTCTATATGCGTCAGCGTGGCATCACACTGGCAGAAGCCAAGATGCTCCTGCAGAATGCATTTATCAATGAGGTCGTCGACAAGATGCAACTCGAGCCTCTCCGTGACCGCCTCCATTATCTCGTCGAGAAGCGTTTCCGTGGTGAACTGAACAAATGCGAGGGCTGTAAATTGTGTAAGTAATATGTACGATATCAATCAAATACGAGCAGATTTCCCCATTTTATCGAGGGAAGTATATGGGAAACCGTTGGTGTATCTCGACAATGCAGCGACGACACAGAAGCCGTTGTGTGTGCTGGATGCCATGCGTGAGGAGTATCTCAACGTGAATGCGAATGTACACCGTGGAGTGCATTATCTGTCACAACAGGCAACAGACTTGCATGAGGCAGCACGTGAGAAAGTACGTGGGTTTATCAATGCCCGTAAGATCGAGGAGATTGTTTTTACGCGGGGTACGACAGAGGCCATCAACCTCGTGGCAAGTTCGTTCTGTCAGTCACAGATGCAGGCAGGTGATGAAGTCCTCGTGACGGACATGGAGCACCACAGCAATATCGTGCCTTGGCAGTTGCAGGCACAGAGACACGGCATCATTGTGAAGCACATCCCTATCACTGACGACGGTCGTTTGGACCTCTCAACACTTACCTCTCAACTCTCAACTCGAACGAAGTTAGTGAGTGTGACACATGTCAGTAACGTCCTCGGTACGGTCAATCCTGTCGGTGAAATCGTGAAAATCGCTCATCAGCATGGCATCCCCGTCTTGGTGGACGGTGCCCAGAGTGCGCCCCACATGAAGATTGACGTACAGGCGATGGACTGCGACTTCTATGCCTTCAGCGGACATAAGATGTACGGACCTACGGGTATCGGAGTCCTTTACGGTAAAGAGGAATGGTTAGAGAAACTGCCTCCCTATCAGGGTGGTGGTGAGATGATAGACAAGGTGACATGGGAGCGTACCACCTTTGAGCGCCTGCCGTTTAAGTTTGAGGCTGGTACACCCGACTATATCGCCACCCATGGACTCGCCAAGGCGATAGAATATATCGATTCCATCGGTATGGAGAATATCCAGCAACATGAACAGGAACTCACGCGTTATGCGATGGAACAACTGCAAGCCATTGATGACATGAAGATCTACGGCATCCCTCAGACCTCAGACCTCAGCCATCAGCCATCATCCAGAGACGCTGTCATCAGTTTCAACGTCGGACAAATCCACCATCTCGACCTCGGCACGCTGCTTGACCGTCTGGGCATTGCTGTCCGTACGGGTCATCATTGTGCACAGCCGTTGATGGACCGCCTGGGCATCCCCGGCACCGTTCGTGCTTCTTTCGCCTTGTATAATACGAAAGAGGAGATAGACACCCTCGTGGCAGGCATTCAACGTGTCAGTAAGATGTTTTAATTTTCAATTTGAAGATGCTGGCGAGTCACTATTACGAAGGCAAGATAGAGGCAGGCTGCGACGAGGCAGGACGTGGCTGTCTGGCAGGCAGTGTCTATGCTGCTGCCGTTATCTTCCCACCCGACTATCAGAACGAGGAACTGAACGACTCCAAGCAACTCACTGACAAGCGTCGTAAACAACTCCGTGAGATCATTGAGCGTGATGCAGTAGCCTGGGCAGTGGGTATTGTCACTCCCGATGAAATCGACAGAATCAATATCCTCAATGCCTCTATCCTTGCCATGCACCGTGCCCTCGACCAGTTGAAGGTACGCCCCGAGGCCATCATTGTTGACGGCAACCGCTTCAAACCCTATTATCAGCCATCAGCCCTCAGCCCTCAGCCATCTCCCCTTCCTCATACAACCATTGTCAAGGGCGACGGCAAATACCTCTCTATCGCTGCTGCCTCGATTCTTGCCAAGACTTACCGTGACGACTATATGGATGCGTTGGCAAAGGACTATCCTCAATACGACTGGCTTTCCAATAAAGGCTATCCCACCAAGAAACACCGTGAGGCGATACGCCAGTACGGAATCACCCCATTTCATCGGAAAACATTCAATATGTTAGGCGACGGTCAGTTGTCCTTTGACTTTCAGGAAGAATAACGTGCGATGGTCCTAATAGCAGCAGTCCTCCTCTATTTCTGTATCCTCTACGGCATCAGTCGCCTGACAAGTCGGAAGGCAGACAACGACACCTTCTACCGTGCCAACCGTCGTGCCCCGTGGTATATGGTCGCTTTCGGTATGATTGGTGCGTCTATCTCAGGTGTCACCTTCGTCTCTGTGCCAGGCATGGTACTCACTTCCCAGATGACCTACCTGCAGGTTTGTCTCGGTTTCATCGTGGGTTATGTCGTCGTCGCCTTTGTCTTGCTGCCCCTCTATTATAGGTTGTCACTGACCAGTATCTATGCCTACCTCGGTCAGCGCCTTGGTTGGCGATCCTATCAGACCGGAGCATGGTTTTTCCTCCTCTCGAAGATGACAGGCTCTGCCGTGAAGTTCTATGTCGTCTGTATGATTCTCCAGCAGTTCGTCTTCGACCCCATGGGCATCCCCTTCCTCGTCAATGTCGTGGGCATGGTACTCCTCGTATGGCTCTATACCCGTCGTGGCGGTATCGGTACACTGGTGTTCACAGACTCCTTCCAGACCCTCTGTCTCTTCACTGCCCTGATTCTCATCATCCTTCAGGTCATCTCCATGATGCACCTGACGGTGGGAGAAGCCGTCGATGTCGTGAAGGACAGTGAGATGAGCCGCATCTTCGTCTTTGACGACTGGAAGTCCCCTCATCATTTCTGGAAACAGTTCCTCAGCGGTATTTTCATCGTCGTCGTGATGACAGGTCTCGATCAGGACATGATGCAGAAGAACCTCACCTGCAAGACCCTCCGTGATGCCCAGAAAGACATGTGTTCCTACGGTGTCGCCTTCCTCCCTGCCAACCTCCTCTTCCTCTCCCTCGGCATCCTCCTAGTCACCCTCCTCCATCAGCCCTCAGCCCTCAGCCTTCATACATCAGACATCATACATCAGACATCATCCATCTCCCCCGACTCCCTCCTTCCCACCTTCGTCCAGTCCACCTCAGCCTTCAGCCCTCAGCCCTCAGCCCTCTTCCATCTCACTTCTTCCATCTTCGTCATCGGCATCCTTGCCGCCTCTTTCTCCAGTGCCGACTCCGCCTTGACCTCCTTGACCACCAGCTATTGTGTCGATATCCGCCAACGGCCTGACGACGAACGGCTCCGCAAGCGTACCCATTTGGTGATGTGCCTTGCCTTCGTCCTCTTTATATTATTGTTCCGCACCGTCAACTCCACCTCCTTGATTGATGCCATCTATATCCTGGTCTCCTATACCTACGGTCCCTTGTTAGGCCTCTTCGCCTTCGGTCTGTTCACCAAGTTACAGCCCGACGACCGTCTCACCCCCTATATCTGCATCGCCTCCCCATTGCTCTGCTATGCCCTCGACACTCTTTCCCAACACCTGTGGGCATACCATTTCGGCTATGAGTTATTGATGCTCAACGGTCTCCTCACCTTTTTAGGACTATGGGTCGGGGCAAAAAACAAAGACCACGCAGTCACTGCGTAGTCCCTGAATAACGAACAAAAAATAGCTGATTTTAATCATTCTGTTGCGAAACAATTCGCGTGATAAACTCGGCACAAATATAGTCTTTTTTTTTCAAACGGACTATCACATTTGTACCAAATGCTATTATTTTTGTAACAGAAATAGCGAATATAAGATTTTTTAGCATAAAATCACCCAAAATGGGTGAAACAGAGCCCTTTACTTCTCCGCAAACTGTCGGAAGTAGTTCAGGCAGACATCACGCCATTCCTTGGCATTCTCCACCTGAGTCTTCAACCGCTCGTCGACCTCGCGCCAGCGCTGGTCGTCGACATAGGCACGCATCTTGTTATGCCACAGGTTCTGGTACGTCTCCGTCATGATGACTCCCTGGTTGTAGTGGTACTGCAGCGACTCCCAGAGCGTGGACCCGTCTTTCATCTTATAGTCCCACGGCAGATGGTGGAACCAGAGTAAGAGGTTCTCAGGACACGTCTCTAGCTTGTCATACTGACTGGCATACGGCTCGCGGTACTGGCTCACGGCATTCGTACCCGTCGAGGAACGGTCGAAGCCCACACCGTCCTTGTCTGCCTTGTGGTAGTAGACAGGGCACCACTCCAACGGATATTCCGCCTTGAAACCGTCAGGCTCGGGACCGTAGTGGTGGTCGAACTTGAAGATATGGTGCAGACCCAGCGGCATCATATAGCTGACACACGCCTCACGGCTCTCCTCCATGACGGTAGACATCAGGAACACGAAGTTCTCGTCGATATTGAAGGTCTGCTCCAGCCACTCCTTGGCAATCTGCTCCGAGGAGAGGTTAGGATTCCATGCCAGTCGTCCGAAGGCATACCAGTTCGCCTGTGAGAAATGATGTCCGCACCAGTTGGCATCCTTGCCGATATTGGCGACACCGGCGATGCCTGCCAGCCAGTCCGGCTCGATATACTGGAAGAACTCCTTCCACATCGGGGCGAGGTATACCAGGTGCTGTGACTGTCCCAGGTACTCCTGTGTGATCTGCAGCTCCACCATATTAGGTGTCTCACGGATCTGGTCGAAGACAGGACTGTACGGCTCACGGGGCTGGAAGTCCAGGGGACCGTTCTTTGTCTGCAGGATGACATTCTTATGGAACTTGCCGTCCAGTGGCTGGAACTCCGAGACCGCCTGTTTCACACGGTCCTCCCCCTTGTGGTTAGCCCCATAGACGAAGCAGCGCCACATCACGATGCCGTTGAATGGCTCCAGTGCATCTGCCAGCATATTGGCACCGTCGGCATGTGAGCGGTTATAGTCGCCCGGTCCCGGTTGTCCCTCACTGTTCGCCTTCACCAGGATGGAGAGGTAGACGCGGATGCCATAGGGTCGCAGGATATCCGCTATCTTCTTCACCTCGCGCAGGTATTCCTTCGTGAGCATCTTAGGCGACGCATTGACATTATTCAGTACCGAGCCGTTGATACCGATGGACGCGTTGGCACGGGCATAGTCACGTATCAGTTGTTCGTCGAGGTGGAACCACTCGAAGATACTCTCCCCTGCATAGCCCCTTTCGATGCTCCCGTCCAGGTTGTCCCAGTGGTTCAGCAGTCTCAGTTTGAATTTCGGACGCTGTGTCCCGTTGACGATAGGCATGTCCGTGGCCTGCAGGCGCAGTGCCTCGTATGCCCACCAGCAGCTCGTCGGAGCCGTCGAGGGTGAATCCCTCGTCGTCGGGCAGGGTAGGGTCTATGCGTAGCATGACGCGGTCTCCCTGGAAATAGTTCTCCAGTTCCTCCTTGGCGATGTCGATGGTCGCAGATCCCGTAGGCGCCTCCACCTGTGCCGTCTTGACGGCATCATACCTCATCCATAGCCGGTGTCCGTCCTCCGCCAGTGCCACAGCAGCCAGCATGACGGTTAAGATGGTAAATACTATTTTTTTCATATAGCGAGTTTTTGATTGTTAATTTTCTTATTCTGTTCTAGAAAGGCGGTAGGTGATACTCCGAAATGTTTCTTGAACATCATGGAGAAATGACTCTGACTGTTGAAACCGACCGTATACGCCACCTGTGAGATGCTAACTTTGTTTTCCCTGATGAGTCGTGCCGCTTCTTCAAGACGGATATTCCTCAGGAATTCACCGGCGTTGATGCCTGTCAGTCGTTTAATGGTCCGATACAGATGTGTCCGGCTCATACCGACAGTTTCCGCCAGTTCTTCAATAGTAAAATCGGCATTTGTCAGATTCTCACGGATGCAATGCATCACTTTCTCTATCAAAGCATCATCATTCCCCTTTACTTGTAAGACTCCCTCTTTGTTTTTTTGTACCTGAAATTCTGTATACTTCCCCTTCAGGCGGTGTACGTTATCTACCAGATTGTCTATCTGGACATGTAACTCCTCCATGGCGAAGGGTTTTGCTAGGAAGGCATCTGCCCCTTTCTTGAGTCCTTCCAACCGGAAGGCAATTTCTGACTTGGAGGTCAGTAAGATTACGGGAATGTCGCTGACAGTTGTATTTGACTTGATACTCTTGAGTAAGGTGATGCCGTCCATCTCTGGCATCATTACATCCGAGACGACCAGGTCGTAGGATTTGGTCAGCAATAGTTTCAACGCCTCCCGACCGTTGGGCGCATAGTCGAATTTATACCAGTTGCGCAGTTCGTGCATGATATATGTCACGATTTCAAGATCGTCCTCCACTAGTAGTATTCTGAAACTACGGATAGCCTGTTTCTTCTCCCTTGGAGTTTTATTGATCTTCTTGCTTTCTTCAATTTCCTCTGGTTTGAGATGCCTGTTGCCTACGGGAAGTTGAATTGTGAGGACGGCACCAGTTTGACCATCGGTACGGTTGGTGGCACTAATCTTTCCTCCGTGCATCTCCGTTAGGGCACGGCACAGGTTCAGTCCGATGCCTGTTCCGCTGACAAGCAAGTCCTTGGAGTTTCTGCCTTGGTAGAAACGTTTGAAGAATTGTTCCGTCTTGTCGTCCTCAAAGCCCGTACCATTATCAATGACCTCGATGGTGGCAAGGCGTTTTTTACGGGGATGGCTCAGGCGGAGGGTAATCTCTCCGTGGTCAGTTGTGAACTTAAAAGCATTCGATAGTAGGTTGTCAATGACCTTGTCGAACTGGATATGGTCTATCCAGGCAAAGACGGACTCTTCAGGACATTCATAGCGGTAGGTGATATGTCGTTGCAGGGCATGATATTCATAAAGTTTCCAGATGCCCCGTAAAAACTCGTTTAGGTTGGTCTTGGTACACGACAGTCTCATCTGGTGCTTGTCAATCTTCCGTTCGTCCAGAATCTGGTTGACGAGCAGCATTAACCGTTTCGCGTTCTTGTCGATGGTATTCAGGTATGTCTGCACTACAGGGTCATGGACAAGTTGTTTCAGTTTCTCCAGCGGTCCCATGATCAATGTCAGCGGAGAGCGAATATCATGTGTGGCATTGATGAGGAACTGCATCTTGCTCTCTTCCAAGTTACGTCGTCGCTGGCGGTTAATATTGAACAGGATGAGTAAAAGGAAGCCTGCTGTGACAGTACCATAGAAGAGGTATGCCCACCATGACTTATACCACGGTTTTAAGATGGTGATATGCAGTATACGGGAGCCTTTGCTATGGATTCCGTTGCTGGTAGCCCTGACCTCCACCGTATATTGCCCGGGAGACAGTTGTGTGAAGGTAATCTGGTTGCCCCCCTCATTGGTCTGCATCCATGTCTTGCTGTCGTTAATTCGGTACTGGAAAGCGATATTATCCGTGTTTTGGTAGTCGAGCAGTGAGAACTCCAACGTAAAGGTGTTGTCGTTGAAGGCTAACTGGAAATCCTCCTCTATCGGATTCAGGGAGTTTCCGTTACAGGAGAAGTGTGTCAGAAAGACCTCGCCCAGTTGTTGTGTCTGCTTGTTGATGTCATGTGGCAGAAATGTCGTAATACCGTCTGCCGTTCCAAAAAACACCTCATCATTCTCCAAATGCAGGGAAGCCCCGAGAATATACTCCTTGGTCATCAGCCCGTTTCCTCCGACATAACCCGTCATCTGCTTCTGCCTGTCGGCATAGTGCCAGATACCGTTCGTGGTAGATATCCACACATCCCCTTGGTTGTCCTTGACCATCGAACAGATCATCTTGTCTGTAAGAGGTCTCGCATAGGCATCTTCCGTCACCTGATTTTTCTTCCAGTCATAGCGATACAGCCCGGTTTCCGTCCCGATGAGCATATCTCCGTCTTTCGTCTCACAAGCTGCATAGCACTGGAGCCCCTTGAGTAATGTGTTCCATCCCCGTTCGTTGAAGACAAACCCCTGCGGATTCATCATGGCAGTGCCGTTTGTCGTACATATCCAGAGCATTCCGCGGGAGTCGAAGGTCATAGCCTTGATCCAGTCGTTACACAGACAGCCACCGCTTCGGTCGGTCTGTTGCATACTGAACATCTGTGTCTCACAGGTGTTGGTGTCATAGACGCACAGACCCATGCCGAAGACACAGATATAGAGCCGCCCTTGTCCGTCATCCACCATACAGTTCAGTCCCCGTCCGTCGAAAGTCTTCTCCATGACAGCTCTGCCCGTCTTCGGATAGAAGCGGTACAGTGTGTTTTCCGTTGTTAACCAATATTGTCCGTTCCTGTCACGGTACATGATTCGTGTTCCGGCAGGAGAGACTGGATGTCCTATGATACGTCCCGTATGGTCGAGTCGGTAGATACCGTTATTCTGTACCGTACACCAGATATCGTCTCCCTCTCCTGCCACGATGGATGTCACGTTTCCACTCATCATATAACGTTGGTTGGAGAAACTCCATGAGTTGAAGGAAGCCTCCTGTTTCGGAATCAAAACCAGTCCCTTGTTATAGCAAGCCGCCCACAGGTTCTGGTCTTTGTCCTCCATGACATCCACCACATTGGTATTAGCAAGGTCTATTCTAGCACTGGTATTCTCAACGTGTTGCAGTATGCGTTCCCCCTTGGGAATCACCATCAGTCCACAGCCAGCCGTCGCGATATAGATATTCCCCTGTCGGTCAATACAGGCTTTCCCGATACTGACATTACGGTCTAGGAGGGAGAGGTCTAAGTCTGCTTGTTGCAACTCCTCTGTCCGGTAGTTATAACTCATTATTCCATACATACAGACAATCAGCATTTTCTCCTTGGAGTATTCGATGTATTTCAAGGGATGTCCGCAGATAGTCTGATAGTCGCGCATGCCAATAGGTTTCTTTTCCTTGATAGAGAAGCGCGTGATGGTGGGAAAATGACTGCTGCGCCATAGGTTCCCCTGTCTGTCTATATGGATGCGACTACAGAAGTCGTCGAGATTCCGTTTGCAGAAGGCATCCTCATAGCGGATATGACGACTGCCTTTTCGGAGAGAGAAAAGTCCGTATCCTGCCGTCCCGATGAGCAAGTCGCCCTCCTGTGTCTGACAGACGGAACTGACACGCGGATGGCGGTCGTCAGGGAAGGTATAGCGTATAAAATTGTCATGCTCGTAATCATAACGTGATAATCCCTTGGAACATCCCACCCAGAGTCGTCCCTCCTGATCTACGAAAAGAGAGGCAATCTCGTTATTGGAAATCGTCATGGAGTCTTTCCTGTTATGATGATAGGCCGTATAACGGTATCCGTCAAACTTATTCAGGCCATATTCCGTTCCAATCCAAATATAGCCATACCTGTCCTGACAGATACACGTTATTAATCCACTCGACAACTTGTCAGGAGTGAAGAGGTGACCTGTTTCCGCCTTACATGGGGCAGCAATAAGCAGACTTGCAGTCAGTAATAGTTGGAATAAGTGTCTCACTTTATAGTTGTTACTGCTGCAAAGTTACTGCAAATCAAACAAAGGACAAAATAATTTCTACTATTTCCGTAATATTTCCAGCTTAACTTTTGGTGCTAAAGCATTATTAACTTTTTCCGTGTATTCCGTGAGGTTGGCAACGGCAGTTCCTCGGATGTCACGGCTGGAGGCACCAATCTCGAAGGTGTATTGTCCTGCCTCGGTAATCCAACGGCTGTTAGCCTCGTCGAAGGATGCGAGGTCGCGCTTCGCCATCTGGATGGTCAGCGTCTGACTCTCACCGGGTTTCAGTTCACGGGTCTTGGCAAAGCCCTTCAGTTCGTGGGTGGGTTTCTCCAGTTGTCCCTTGGGGGCAGCGACATACACCTGTGCGGTCTCCTTGCCAGCCACCTTTCCTGTGTTCTTGACGGTGATGCTGACGGTGATATTGTCGCCACTGACCTTCACGGCAGGCTTGCTGTACTCGAAGGTGGTGTAGCTGAGTCCGTAGCCGAAGGGATAGGCAACGTTCTTGTCGAAGCTGTCGAAGAAGCGGTAGCCCACGTAGATATCCTCGTCGTGGTTGGTATAGTCATAGCCAGCCACCTGTCCCACATAGCCCCTGGTTACCTGATAGGTGTAGAAGTCCATGGTGCCGGGGAAGTTCTTCGTAGAGGGATGGTCTGTGGCTGCCAGCGGCCATGTCATAGTGAGCTTGCCCGAAGGATTGACCTTACCCGTCAGCAGGTCGGCAATGGAGTTACCACCTTCCATACCGGGCTGCCAGGCACACAGGATGGCATCGGGATAGCTGCTCCAGGATGCCGTCTCGATGACGGAGCCGGAGTTGATGATGACGATGACGGGTTTGCCTTCTGCATGGAAG
>CACZCT010000061.1 GCA_902779745.1 uncultured Prevotellaceae bacterium | reverse complement strand
AATACAGAGGAGGCAAGACCGTATTCGCAGTCGTTAGCCCACTGGATAGCCTGGTCGATGCCGTCGAACTCCACCAACGGGATGACGGGACCGAAGGTCTCCTCGTGGATGATGTCCATATCCTGGGTACAGTTGTCAAGGATGACGCAGGGACTGGTACCTGTCATAAACGATGTCTGAAGTAAGATGGAAGAAGGAACTTCTGGTTAAGGATTAAGGGTTTATGGTTCAGGGTCCACTTTTTTACTATAATGATTGGTGGTTTCGAAAATAGTTAGTATTTTTGCGAAATAATGTTTGACCCTTAAAACCGTGAAGCCTTATGAAGACTCCCCATAATCTTCAACTTCAGATAAAAACAGATATGCCGTCCCCTGATTTGATGGATATGGGTAATCAATGTATGACAAATAATATGTTTGTAGGTGAGAACCACCTCTGTATTCAGCAACACACTACACTCAACACATCACTGGTTGCTTTCCGTGAAGAAATCCTGAAACAGACAGGATATAGCCTTTATAGTGAAGACGACCAGAGAAAAACCTTCGAGTGTGAACTTCCCGTATTCGGTTCTTGCTCTGTCACAGTCCACGACTCTGGCATTAACGGAAAAGACCTTATAGGGCTGGTGATCGTAAAGACCAAAAGGAAAATCAGTGAGGACGAAATGATGCCCATGCTTGAATATATGAAGCAGACCATAGACACGGAGCCGTATTACGATGACCATGGATATGGCGGAAGTCCTAGACCTCACGAAATAAACTTCCGCTGGGATCTTCCACAGGGCAGGGTTGGCATGACTTGGGACGGATTCAACAATGCTTATAGAACGGACTGTGTCGCCATCTTTCTTAGAGACTGCGCCTTCCTGCTAGCCATAGAAGACAAGGATAGTTATGGCTACTCCCATTACGAGGATATAGACTGAGAAGTATAACCACGAAAAGCATTCAGAGATATCAAATGATGAAAGGTCAAGAGTTTTTAGATTCTCACAACTGAAGAACATATAACTAATGTCCCCGAGATAGGAAGAATTTTCTTAACATCCAAATTCTGGTTAAGGATTAAGGGTTTGTGGTTTAAGGTACACTTTTTTACTATAATGATTGTTGGTTTCGAAAATAGTTGTTATCTTCGCAGAAGATTATGGCATATACATACGATTATCCGAGGCCGTCAGTGACGGCAGATTGTGTGGTGATAACCAAAGAGGAGACACCACAAGTGTTACTTATTCAACGTGGTTTCGAGCCATTCAAGGGTTGTTGGGCTATTCCTGGCGGTTTCATGAACATGGACGAGACAACGGAACAGTGCGCCATTCGTGAACTGGAAGAGGAGACAGGACTGAAAATTAGTGATGTGCGACAGATTGGTGCCTTCTCCAAAGTAGACCGCGATCCCCGTGGACGTACGATCACAGTGGCTTATCTTGCTATAGTGGATGCTCCCTTGGAGGTCAAAGGACTGGATGATGCTGCGAAAGCGCAATGGTTCCCCCTTTCTGCTCTGCCACCATTAGCTTTTGACCATGCTGACATCCTGCGGGAAACCATCAAACATGAAGGGGTGTCTATCCCTTGACTCTTTCATTAAAGCGGTCGAGGAGCCATTGCTTCTGTTCGGGGATGGTCATGTGGGAGTTGTCGAGTTCGATGGCATCGTCGGCCTTGCGCAGCGGAGAGACTTCACGGTGAGAGTCGATATAGTCGCGCTCCTGTACGTTCTTGAGGATGTCGTCATAGTCGGCTTCCATGCCCTTTGCCTTTAACTCGTCAAAGCGACGCTGGGCACGTACCTCTGCAGAGGCAGTGACGAAGATCTTCAGTTCGGCATCGGGGAAGACAGTAGTGCCGATGTCGCGACCATCCATCACGACACCTTTGTCCTTACCCATCTGTTGCTGTTGGGCAACCATAGCCTCACGGACGAAACCGAGGGTGGCGATAGGGCTGACCTTGTTGGAGACCTCCATCGTGCGGATGTCCTTCTCGACGAGTTCACCGTTCAGATAGGTGTCCGGGCGACCCATTTCAGAATTGAACTTAAAGGATATCTGTATCTCGGGCATGCGACGGCGCAGTTCTTCCTCGTTGATGCCGTCTTCCGTAAACAATCCGTTGCGGAGGGCGAACAAAGTAACACTGCGGTACATCGCACCAGTATCTACATAGACATAACCCACCTCACGGGCTAAATCCTTTGCCATCGTGCTCTTGCCGCACGAGGAATGACCGTCAATGGCTATCGTAATCTTCTTCATAATGAGTAAGTTGCATTAATCACTATCGATGAGGCCGACACATGGTATTTGGCATACGCCAGGTTAAGCTTGAAGCGCTTGAGTGTCAAGCCGGCTCCAACGGAGAGTCCGGCACCATGATTGCTGCTGCTGTCGCCTTCGCTGATTTTCATATCCTTGCTACGGCGGAAGTTATAACCTCCGGCGAGATAGACGTTCTCACCGATGAACACATCAAGACCCACGGAGACATGCTGGATGAAGTTCGTATCCCAGCGATTGAGGCGCGCTAAGGTGGCGGAGAAACGCAAAGGTGCTGCCGCCAGTCGTTTGGATACACCTATCAATAGGTCGAAGGGAATCTTCTCATAGTCGTCCTGGTATGCCTTCACCTGTCCGCCGAGGTTTTTGGCAACGGCAGAGATTGACCATCCCCTTTCCTCGTCGAAGTAATTGAGTCCAAGGTCGGTGGCGATACCGATGGAGTTATAGCCTGCAATCGATGACGAGATAAAACGCAGGGTGATACCACCGCTCCAGCGGTTGCTGAGCAGATAGGTAAAGGTGCCTGCGAGGGCGATATCCTTGGGGGAGAAAGTTCCCACCTCAGTATTGTCGATGGTAGTCTCCTTGATGCTTCCATAGTCCATATACTGGGCACTGACACCCCATGTGGCCCTTTCCTTCCATGCCTTGACAAACGAGGCAGAAGCCGTCTTGGCACCCTCCATGTAGGTCATGAAATTGAGGTTGATACTCTTATCGGCCGTATTGCAGATCAGGGCAGGGTTGTGGAATATCATGGTGGGATCGTCATCACAGATGGTGATATTGTCACCTCCCAGGGCTGCCACATGCGCACTGACGGGCAGTCGCAGGAAACTATAGACCTCCTGACTCTCCTGTGCTTTCGTCATGAGTGTGAAAAGGATACCGAAAAGGGCAAAAACGACTTTTTTCATCTAATAATTCCTAAATTCAGCGCAAAGATACTGTTTTTTTTCGTAACTTTGCCATCCAAGATGGCGAAATTAGTCCATTACTTTGCAAATTAATAACGCACGACAACTGTTTTTATTGCCGACGACATGGAACAAAAGAAGACACCACAGGCTGATTTGGAACAGCAGCGCACTACAGGATTCCTCCTGGGAGTGGTATTGGTGTTGGCCTTATTCTTTGTCGCCTTGGAGTGGAACAGTGTTCCATCGTCCGACGACATGTCCGCCCTCGACTTGGACGAGTTGGTACATGAGGACGAGATGGTGCCGATGTCAATTGAAGAGCAACTCGCTCAGTTAGAACCGGAAAAGCCACAGCCTAAGGAGGCAGAACAACTACGTATCGTAGATGATAACGTGGAGATAACTCCTCAGGAGGAACAGGTGGCGGAAGAGGAAGGTGAGGGTGAGGACGAGGCCCTTTTGAAAGAACTGCAGGAAGAGGAAGACCCTAAGGCACTGATGCCGATGGGTATCGATCCCGATAACAATCCCCTGATGTTCCGTTTGGTGGAAGACCTCCCCCAGTATCCTGGCGGTGCCGTGGAGTTTATGAAGTGGTTGACGAAGAACCTGCAATACCCCAAGTTGGCACAGGCGAGGAAGACGCAGGGAAAGGTCATTGCCCATTTCTATGTGGAGAAAGACGGAAGCATTACAGGTTTGAAGATTGCCCAGTCGTTATCCAAGGAGTGCGACCAGGAGGCGTTACGCGTACTGGGTATGATGCCGAAGTGGCAGCCTGGTGTGCAGAACGGCAAGCCCTGTCGGACAAAAGTAAGTATTCCCATTGTGTTTAAGTTATAAAAGATATGATACAGACATCCCATGAAATTCTGAAGTCAGTCAATGACTTCCTAGATCAGCTTCCATACGAAAGGAAGCCCCAGTCGTTGTATGACCCTATCCGTTATGTGTTGTCGATAGGCGGCAAACGTATCCGTCCTGTACTGATGCTGATGGCGTATAATCTTTTTAAGGACCAGCCCCGGGATATCCTGATGCCTGCCTGTGGACTGGAGACCTACCATAACTATACCCTGTTGCATGACGACCTGATGGACCAGGCAGACCTGCGTCGTGGACATGAAACGGTACATAAACGTTGGAATGCCAATACTGCCATCCTTTCTGGTGACTCGATGCTGGTACTTGCCTATCAGCGTATCGCCCAGGTTCCTGCGGAGAAGCTTGCCGACGTGCTGGATTGTTTTACGCAGACGGCCCTGGAGATAGGAGAGGGACAGGAATACGATATGGCTTTCGAGACGCGCAATGACGTGACGGAAGACGAGTATATCGAGATGATCCGTTTGAAGACCTCTGTATTGCTTGCCTGTGCCACCAAGATAGGTGCCATCCTTGCCGATGCTCCAGAGGAGGACGTGACGAACCTGTATAAGTTCGGAGAGCGGTTGGGACTTGCCTTCCAACTGCAGGATGACCTGTTGGATGTCTATGGTGACCCGAAGGTGTTTGGCAAGGCTGTTGGAGGAGATATTGTATCGAACAAGAAGACCTACATGCTCATCAATGCCTATAACCGTGCGAATGAGAAACAACGGGCAGAACTGATGCGATGGATAGGGGCGAAGACCTTCAATCGGGAAGTGAAGGTGGCTGCCGTCACCCGTCTCTATGACGAGATTGGTATCCGCCAGCTCTGCGAGGAGAAGATCAACGACTATTTCGAACAGGCAGCCCAGTGTCTGGCGAAAGTGAATGTTGCAGAGGATCGCAAACAGGCTCTCCGTCTCTATATGGACGAACTGTTGCATAGGGATAAATAATTTTCAATTGTCAATTATCAATTACATAGACACCCATTGTCATCTGGACGGCGAGGAGTTCCGCGAAGATCTGGATGCCGTTGTACAGCGGGCCCGTGAGGCTGGTTGTACGAAAATATTGGTGCCTGCCATCGACCTCCCCTCATGTCAGTCGGTGATGGAGGTGTGTCGCAGATACCCTGACTATGCGTGTCCCATGCTCGGCCTGCATCCCGAAGAAGTAAAAGCAGATTGGAAAGAAGTCCTCTCTAGTATAAAACAAAAGCTCCCTCTCCAAAAGGAGAGGGCGGGGGGTGAGGCTTCTCTTCTTGCCATCGGCGAGGTCGGCCTGGACTTCTATTGGAGCCGTGAGTTCGAACAGGAACAGTTGGAAGCTTTTGAGGAACAGGTACGCTGGTCGGTGGAGACGCGTCTGCCGTTGATGATACATTGTCGGAAGGCACAGAACGAGATGGTCAATATTTTAAAAAGGTACGCGAAGGAGTTGCCTGGTGGTGTGTTCCATTGTTTTACGGGTAACGAGACAGAGGCCCGTCAACTCTTGGAGTTCGACAATTTCGTATTGGGTATCGGTGGTGTCCTCACCTTTAAGAAGAGTCATCTGCCAGAGGTGTTACCTGCCGTCGTACCCTTAGACCGTATCGTCTTGGAGACAGATGCCCCCTATATGGCTCCTGTTCCGATGCGTGGCAAACGCAACGAGTCCGCCTTCATCCGCCATATCATCACTCGTCTTGCTGAGGCGTATGGAGTGAGTGAGGAAGAAGTGTGCAAACAGACAAATCAGACCGTTGCACGTATTTTCTCTCTATAAAATTTGGCTAATTGCTTTCTTTTCACTAATTTTGCAACCGCTTACGAAAAGGAGAGGTGCTCGAGTGGTTGAAGAGGCACGCCTGGAAAGCGTGTAACCGGCAAAACCGGTTCGCAGGTTCGAATCCTGTTCTCTCCGCAGGAATGAACAGGTTCAAAGCTCTGAGGTGAAACCTCGGGGCTTTGTTGTTCTCTCCGCAAGAAAAACGAGGCTTTTTGCTTCGTTTTTCATTTTTTATGCTTATCTTTGCCGTCAAATTGTAAGTAAAGATATGAAGAAACTATTTGCGCTTCTTGTCCTTTTTGGTTTATTTGCTTTCATGCAACCAGTTGTAGCACAAGACAAAACCGTAAAAGACTCCACGGAACTGGTAGTCAGTGACACCCTTGTCGCTGACTCCGTGATGGCATTGATTGATGCTGACCTCAATGAGGCGGATGCCGCTGAGGGTGGAGGACTGCATAAAATCCTGAAGTCGAAGTTCATTGAGGGTACTGCAGGTTTTATGTCATTGGTGGCTCTTGCCTTGGTGATAGGCCTCGCCTTCTGTATTGAACGTATCATCTACCTGACGCTGTCGGAAGTGAATGCAAAGAAACTGATGCAGGACATTGATGCCAGACTGATGGAGAATGATGTGGAAGGTGCCAAGGACCTGTGTCGTAACACCCGCGGTCCAGTGGCGAGTATCTGTTATCAGGGACTGTTGCATATCAAAGAGCCGTTGGAGCAGATTGATCGTCAGTTGACGAACTATGGTACTGTACAGATCTCCAATATGGAGAAAGGCTGTTCGTGGATTAAGCTCTTCATCGCTGTGGCTCCCTCTTTGGGATTCTTGGGAACGGTGATCGGTATGGTGATGGCTTTCGACCAGATTCAGACGGCAGGTGACATCAGTCCGACCATTGTCGCGTCAGGTATGAAGGTCGCGTTGATTACCACCATCTTTGGTATCATTGTTGCCTTGATCCTGCAACTCTTCTATAATTATATCCTCTCGAAGATAGAGCATCTGACCTCCCAGATGGAGGAGAGTGCCATCACCTTGATGGACTCCGTGACGAAGTACAAGGGAAGTGAAAAGTGAAGAGTGAAAAGTGATGGAGTTAAGAAGTTAAAGATATGGCGAATCTTGGTAATTATCTGTTGGCGGAGGTGATGTTGTGGCTGATGTATGCCGCATTACTGACAGCGGTGGTTGTCGCTGTGATATCTGCTGTCCGTTCTTTCCGTCAGCGTTCGGAGAGTATTGCCATGAGCAATAGGGTGCCTCGCAAGCGGATAGCGTGGGGCGTGACAGGCTTTACTGTCCTCTTGTTGGTGATTACTTGTCTGGCAGGTTCCTCACAGCCCTTGATTATCAATGGTATCAGTTATACGGATCGTTTCTGGTTGAAGACCACTGACGGACTGATTGTCTCGTCTGCCATTCTCATTCTCATCGCAGCCAGTTTCGTCGTCTATGGCGTCTCAGGACTCAATAGAAAGTTGAAGAATTGAAAAATTGAAGCAATGTTCTTCCGTCGTAAACATCGGGACGTTCCCCTGCTTAACACCACGTCGACCGCCGACATCTCGTTTATGTTGCTGGTGTTCTTCTTGGTGACCTCTTCGATGGATACGGACAAAGGACTCTTCCGTCAGTTGCCGCCGGTGGATGATGAGCCGCAAAAGGAGATAGATATCAGTCGCAGTAATGTGATGCAGATTCGGTTGGACCAGAACGACTCTCTGTGGATCGACAACCAGACAGTATCCTTTGCAGCATTGCAGCAACAGGTCGAGTCATTTGTGGCCAGTCGGCAGACGGAGCACTATGTGGTGGGTGTACAGACCGACCGTGCCTCCAGTTATGCCGCCTATTTCGAAATGCAGAACACCATCGTGGCCGCCTTCCATGCATTGCGTGAGAAGATGGCACTCCAGCGTTATGGTCATCATTTCGCCCAGTGTACTCCGGAAGAGCATGACATCATCGTCAAGCGCTACCCGTTGCGCATCAGTGAGGCACAGCCGACACAGGAAGGAGGTCGCCAATGAGTCGTTTCCGTCGCAGGACCCATGACGTGCCAGGCTTGAATCTCGCCTCGATGCCCGACCTGATCTTCACGGTCCTCTTCTTCTTTATGATTGTTACCCACATGCGGCAGACGGAGCTGAAGGTACGCTATGTGGTGCCGCAGGGAACGGAGTTGGAGAAAACAGGATATAAGGGCAGTGTGGTCTACCTGTATATCGGACATCCTGTCGATGGACAAGGGAATGTGGTGAGTGACGAGACCCGTATACAGGTCAACGACCATTATGTATCAGTCCATGAGATACCAGGGGCGATAGCTGAGGCTCGTGACCGGATGTCCAGTGAGGACCGGATGCGTATGACTGTCAGTGTCCATGCCGACCGTGATACGGACATGGGGGTGATTAATGACGTGAAGCAGGCTTTGCGACAGGCAGGAGCCTTGCGTATCAATTACTCCGCAACGAATAAGGAAACAACCAAAGAATAAAGATAAGTAGTATGGCAGTACAAAAATTTGACCAACTGGATAAGGAGATCCTCCGTATGATTGCTGCGGACGCCCGTGTTCCTTTCTTGGAGGTGGCACGTGCCTGTAATGTTAGCGGAGCCGCTATCCACCAGCGTATCCAGAAACTGACGAACCTTGGTGTGCTGAAAGGTTCGCAGTTTGTAATAGACCCGGAGAAGATTGGCTATGAGACATGTGCCTATATCGGACTGAACCTGAAGAATCCAGAGGACTTCGACAGGGTAGTGACAGAACTGCAGAAGATTCCGGAGGTGACGGAGTGCCATTATACGACGGGTAATTTCGATATGTTCATCAAGATCTATGCGATGAACAACCATCACCTGCTGACGATGATCCATGACAAACTGCAACCGCTGGGACTTGCCAGTAGTGAAACACTTATCTCCTTCCATTCCGCCTTCAACAGACAACTGCCTGTCGTCGGTGCTCCTCTGTTGGAAGAATAGGAGTTATTAGCGGATATAATCCACGAAAGCGTATTCGAAGGCATGCTTCTCATCCTTCGGATGCGCTTCCTTCGTCTCTACATGCCAGTCGCTATAGTCAGGAAAGAAAGCATCGGCCTCTTGAGGTATATCGTCAATCTCCGTCAGACAGAGCCTGTCGGCAAAGGTAATCGCCTGTTCATAGACCCTTGCTCCTCCGATGATATATACCTGTTCATCGTCCTTGCAACTTTTCAGCGCCTTCTCTAAAGAAGGAAATACCTCACAGCCGGGAAAGGCTTTCGCAGAACGACTTAATACTACATTGCGACGATTGGGCAACGCTCCCTTGGGCAAACTCAGGAAAGTGTTGCGCCCCATGATGATGGTATGACCTGTGGTGAGTGCCTTGAAACGCTTCAGGTCATTAGGCAACCAATACAATAGTTTATTCTCGAAGCCGATGGCACGGTTCTTGGC
>CACZCT010000060.1 GCA_902779745.1 uncultured Prevotellaceae bacterium | reverse complement strand
TCGTTATCTATTTATGAAACCGTTAAACAAACAATTTGCGCCTAAGAGCGTCATGCCTGAAAAGGTGATTCAGTTTGGTGAGGGAAACTTCCTCCGTGCATTTGTTGATTGGATTATCTGGAACATGGACCAGAAGACAGACTTCAATGGTAGTGTGGTTGTCGTACAGCCTATCGAAAGAGGTATGGTTGACTGGCTCAATGCACAAGACTGTCTTTATCATGTAAACCTGCAAGGTCGTGAGAACGGAAAGCCCGTTAACACCTTGGAGCGTATCGACGTCATCAGTCGTGCCCTGAACCCCTACACTCAAAACGCAGCCTTCATGGCTCTTGCTGACCAGCCAGAGATCCGTTTCGTGATTTCTAATACCACAGAGGCCGGCATCGCTTTCGATCCCGCTTGTAAACTGGAGGATGCTCCTGCTTCTTCCTATCCCGGCAAACTCGTTCAGTTGCTCTATCGTCGTTACCAGACTTTCAACGGTGACATGAAGAAGGGTCTGATCATCTTCCCTTGTGAGTTGATCTTCCTGAACGGTCATGTACTGAAGGAGTGCATTTATAAATATATTGAACTCTGGAACCTGGGTGAGGGTTTCAAGAAATGGTTTGAGGAGGCATGTGGTGTTTATGCCACCCTCGTAGACCGTATCGTTCCCGGATTCCCACGCAATGAAATCAAGGAGATTCAGGAAAAGATTTCCTATCGCGACAACCTCGTCGTACAGGCTGAGAACTTCCACCTCTGGGTCATTGAGGCTCCAAAGGAGGTTGCTCAGGAGTTCCCTGCCGACAAAGCCGGACTGCATGTGCTGTTCGTTCCTTCTGAGGAGCCTTACCACAAGCGTAAGGTGACCCTGCTGAATGGTCCTCATACTGTTCTCTCTCCCGTTGCCTTCCTCAGTGGTGTAAATATTGTCCGTGACGCATGTAACCACGAAGTGATTAGTAAGTATATCCATAAGGTACAGTTTGATGAGTTGATGCAGACCCTCGACCTGCCAATGGATGAGTTGGAGAAGTTCGCCGGTGACGTGCTGGAGCGTTTCGACAACCCATACGTAGACCATCAGGTAACGAGCATCATGCTCAACAGTTTCCCGAAGTTCCAGGCTCGCGACCTCCCCGGTGTGAAGACTTATCTGGAGCGCAAGGGCGAACTGCCTAAGGGCTTGGTATTCGGTCTTGCAGCCATTATCACCTACTACAAGGGTGGCAAGCGCGCTGACGGTGCCGAGATTGTTCCCAACGACGACCAGAAGATTATGGACCTCTTGAAGGAGTTGTGGGCTACAGGCGACACCCAGAAAGTGGCTGACGGAGTCCTTGGTGCCGAGTTTATCTGGGCAGAGGACCTGAACAAGATCAAGGGTCTGAACACCATGGTTAAGCAGTTCCTCGACCTGATTCAGGAAAAGGGTATGCTGGAAGCTGTCAAAACCATCCTGTAAAATATACCTTATTATATATAAAAAGTGGGTTACCGAAAAGGTAACTCACTTTTTTCTTGCTTTTCTCAATTATTTTACCGAACTTTGTAGCCTATTTCAAAAAAATGAGCGACTGCATAGAGATCAAGGGGGCACGGGTCAACAACCTAAAGAACGTGGATGTGAAGATTCCACGTAACAAGTTAGTGGTAGTTGCTGGTGTCAGCGGCAGCGGTAAGTCATCGCTTGCCTTCGACACACTCTATGCGGAAGGACAACGCCGTTATGTGGAGAGCCTGTCCAGTTATGCGCGCCAGTTCTTAGGACGTATGAACAAACCGGAATGCGACTTCATCAAAGGCATCCCTCCTGCCATTGCCATCGAGCAACGGGTCATCTCACGCAATCCACGCTCTACGGTGGGTACGACCACGGAGATCTATGAATACCTTCGACTGCTCTATGCCCGTATCGGACGTACTTACTCCCCCATCAGTGGTCAGGAGGTAAAGAAGCACTCCACAGAGGATATCATTCAGTGTATGCAACAGTACACGAAAGGTACCAAGTTTGTGGTCATGGCACCCATCATCATCCCCGAAGGACGCACGTTAGAGCAGCAACTGAAAATGTATGTGCTCAACGGCTATGCGAGAATCTTCATAAAGGGTGACATTTTAAATATCTCAGAGTACTCTGAGTACTCTGAGTACTCCGAGAACTCCGAGATTCCTTACCTCGTCATCGACCGCCTGACTGTTGATGACGCAAAGGATGCCGTCTCCCGATTGGTCGACTCTGCCGAGACTGCTTTCTACGAGGGAAATGGAGAATGCCGCCTGATGTTCCTGCCCTCGATGATCTGCTACGATTTCTCCATGCGCTTCGAGGCAGACGGTATGAAGTTCGAAGAGCCGTCCGACAATCTCTTCTCGTTCAACTCTCCCATGGGTGCCTGTCCTGAGTGTCAGGGCTTCGGTAAGATTATCGGTATTGACGAGCATCTGGTAATCCCGAATACCACATTGTCAGTATATGACGGCTGTGTGGTATGCTGGCATGGAGAGAAGATGGGCATGTGGAAAGACGAGTTCTGCCGACGGGCATCAAAGGATAACTTTCCGATTTTCGAACCTTACTATAACCTGACACAGCAACAGAAAGACCAACTCTGGCATGGGCTTCCCTCAGAACGTCACAAGGACATCCACGAACAAGTAAGCATCGACGCTTTCTTTCAGATGGTCAAAGAGAACCAATATAAAATCCAGTATCGTGTAATGCTGGCTCGATACAGGGGAAAGACGACCTGTCCGAAATGTCATGGTACACGACTGAAACCTGAGGCGGACTATGTGAAGATTGGCGGACGGAGTATCTCTGACTTGGTAGAGATGCCCGTTATCCGACTGAAACAATGGTTTGACCAACTGGAACTGACGGAACAGGAGCAACAGATTGGTAAACGCCTGCTGACGGAAATCAACTCACGCCTGCAGTTCCTGTTGGATGTCGGACTTGGTTACCTGACTCTAAATCGCATGTCCAACACCCTCAGTGGTGGAGAGAGTCAGCGTATCAACCTTACCACGTCGCTAGGTTCTTCCCTTGTGGGTTCCTTATATATATTGGACGAGCCGAGCATCGGACTACATAGCCGTGACACGGCACGGCTCATCAAAGTCCTCAAGGAGTTGCAGGCACTCGGCAACACTGTCGTTGTCGTGGAACATGACGAGGAGATGATGCGTGCCGCCGACTATCTTATCGATGTCGGTCCCAATGCAGGACGATTGGGAGGTGAGATAGTCTTCGAGGGTAATGCCGCAGACATCACAGAGAAGGCTTTGAAGAAATATCCGAAGAGCCACACAGTGAAATACCTGTTGCATCAGGAAGAGATATCTGTTCCCAAAAGCCGTCGTCCCTGGAACCAGAAGATAGATATCAAGGGAGCACGGATGAATAACCTGCGAGGCATCAATGTCTCCATCCCCCTGAATGTGATGACAGTGGTGACAGGTGTCAGCGGAAGCGGCAAGTCAAGTCTCATCAAGGGAATCCTCTACCCCGCCCTCAAGCGGTTACATGGTGATGTGTGCGATGCTCCAGGTGAGTACATGGGACTGGGAGGCGACCATGAGTCTGTGAAACATATCGAGTTTGTCGACCAGAACCCTATCGGTAAGTCGACACGTTCCAATCCCGCCACCTATGTCAAGGCGTATGATGCCATCCGCGACCTCTTCGCAGAACAGCCTTTGTCGAAACAGATGGGATTCACTTCCCAGTATTTCTCCTTCAATGCCGATGGAGGACGCTGTGACGAGTGTAAAGGTGCTGGTGTGATAACGGTTGAGATGCAGTTTATGGCAGACCTCGTCTTAGAATGTGAGGCTTGTCACGGCCATCGTTTCAAGCACGATATTCTCGATGTACACTTTGAGGGAAAGAATATCGACGATGTGTTGAATATGACAATCTCAGAGGCAATAGAGTTCTTTGCCAATAGCCAACAGCCAACATCTAAAAGCCTCTGCAAGACTATCGTCAACCGACTGAAGCCACTGGAGGATGTGGGACTCGGCTACATCAAACTCGGTCAGAATTCCTCAACCCTGTCTGGCGGTGAGAACCAGCGTGTGAAACTTGCCTATTTCATCGGACAAGAGCGACAGGAACCTACCTTATTTATATTTGACGAGCCCACTACCGGACTTCACTTCCACGATATCCAACGCCTGCTCCATGCTTTTGACGCACTGATTGAACGTGGACATACCATCCTCGTCATTGAGCATAACATGGAAATTATCAAGTGTGCCGACTACGTCATAGACCTAGGCCCCGAGGGGGGCGACCGAGGCGGTGACCTTGTCGTCTGTGGTACACCTGAGGAAATTGCAGCATGTGAGAAGAGTATCACGGGAAAATTCCTACGTAACAAACTTTGTTAAGTAAAAATTTTGCTGAACGGATTTTTTATATTACCTTTGCACACGATTTGCAAAAGCGGTCTTTGATGCTTCGCATCGAACATCGGTGTCGCCTCAACAAAGCCCAAACAAGTTTGGCTTTGTATTCGGCTAACTCGATCTTTGAAATTTTGCCGATATGGCTCAGTTGGTAGAGCAACGCATTCGTAATGCGTGGGTCGCCGGTTCGAGTCCGGCTATCGGCTCTTTCAGGTAATGAGAGTCAGAAAAGTCTGACTCTTTTTTTGCGGTAGTGGCTCAGTTGGTAGAGCATTGGCTTCCCAAGCCGAGGGTCGCGGGTTCGAGTCCCGTCTACCGCTCCTCCTGCAAAAATAACAACAGACAATAAAAAATTCTCTGAAAAATTTGCAGGAGTGAAATAAAAGCATTACCTTTGCACCCGCAATCAAGGAGATAACCCCAAGGTTTCGAACTCCAGGGTCCTGAAGGAAGGATGGGTGAGTGGCTGAAACCAGCAGTTTGCTAAACTGCCGTACGGGTTCCCGTACCGGGGGTTCGAATCCCCCTCCTTCCGCAGCCGAGGGGATTTCTCTGAGAGAGCATAGATGGTCGATTCATCTAATGGTTAGGATACAAGATTCTCAATCTTGGCATAGGGGTTCGATTCCCCTATCGACTACAAACAACACCCTGCAAATGTCTATTTGCAGGGCTTTTTTGTACTTTATACTTTTCTCATTTTGCCAATTTTGTGAGGGAACTTGAGCGATGTGCTCAGGCTTTAGTTTTGGATTAATCTTTATCCTCCAACAAGGCGGAGGTACGGACGCGGCTGAGCGTCTCTGGTGTCATCTGGAGGTAACTGGCAATATAGACCAACGGGGCACGGAGGACAAGTTGGGGATTACGCTTCACCAACTTCGCATAACGGTCCTGGGCAGACTCGAAGCGGAGCATGTCAGCATGAATCTGGGAGAAGATCAACGACTCCTCCAGGATCTTACGATAGAGCATCTGGATATTGACATTCTTGATAGCCTGCTGCTCCAACGACGCCTTGGGTAAGGCATAGATGATGGTAGGTTCCAAAGCCATCATCTGCAGGTGGGTAGGCTTCTCCTTGAAAAGACTCTCAATACACATGCAGATGGTATTTTCTGTTGCCATATATTCCGTGAGTTCCTTTCCGTTCTTATAATAGAACTGGCGTACCAGTCCCTTGACGACCCAATAGATATTCTTACAGATGTCGCCTTCTTTGATAATCATCTCACCTTTCTGGTATTTCAATGGTACAAGAATACTCTCCAGCACATCCAGTTCATCGTGTGTCATCGTACTGTAGCGGCGGGCCAGTTCACGGGCCACATCTCGTGGTGTCAGTCCAATTGTCGTCATATTAATAGGGATTTTCAGTTTTTTCTTATTTGTTTTAGTCTAATTTCAATACTGCGAGGAAGGCTTTCTGCGGCACTTCCACATTACCGATTTGTTTCATACGCTTCTTACCGCGTTTCTGTTTCTCCAAGAGTTTTCGCTTACGACTCACATCACCACCGTAGCATTTGGCGGTCACGTCCTTGCGCACCTGCTTTACTGTCTCACGGGCGATGATCTTTGCGCCGATGGCTGCCTGGATGGCGATGTCAAACTGTTGTCTCGGAATGAGTTCCTTCAGTTTCTCACACATCCGTCGTCCGAAAGAAACGGCATTATCCTGATGTGTCAACGTTGAGAGTGCATCCACGGACTCACCGTTGAGCAGGATATCCAGTTTCGCCAGTTTCGAAGGACGGAAGCAGTCGACATGATAGTCGAACGACGCATAGCCCTTAGATATCGACTTTAGTTTATCGTAGAAGTCAATGACGATCTCACCCAATGGCAGCATGAAACGCAGTTCTACACGCCCACCACTGACATACTGCTGGTCTATCAGTTCGCCACGCTTGTCAAGACAGAGTGTCATGATAGGTCCGATATAGTCGGCGGCTGTGATGATAGATGCCTTGATATACGGTTCCTCGATATGGTCGATGAGTGTCGGGTCAGGAAGTCCTGACGGATTATGCACCTCTTTCACCCCACCCTGTTTGTCATAACACATATAGGTAACGTTAGGCACGGTGGTAATCACATCCATATCGAACTCACGATCGAGGCGTTCCTGTACAATCTCCATGTGGAGCAATCCGAGGAAGCCGCAACGGAAGCCAAAGCCCAACGCCACGGAAGTCTCTGGCACAAACGTCAGCGACGCATCGTTCAACTGCAATTTCTCCAACGAGGCACGCAGGTTCTCGTAGTCCGTAGGATCGATGGGATAGACACCGGCAAACACCATCGGTTTCACCTCTTGGAAGCCCTCGATGGCTTTCTCACAAGGTTTCGCCACACTGGTAATGGTATCGCCCACCTTCACCTCCTTGGAGTCCTTGATACCACTGATGATATAACCCACATCACCTGTACGCAGTTCATTACGTGGAATCATATCCATCTTCAACACGCCTACCTCGTCGGCATCATACTCCATACCTGTATTGAAGAACTTCACCTTCTCTCCCTTGTGGATGGTACCATTGACAATCTTAAAGTATGCGATAATACCACGGAAGGAGTTGAAGACGGAGTCGAAAATCAATGCCTGCAGCGGAGCCTTCTCATCACCTACAGGATGAGGGATGCGCTCAACGACGGCATTCAGGATATCCTCTACGCCCTCGCCTGTCTTTCCACTGGCACGGATGATATCCTCAGGATCACATCCTATCAGGTCGACAATCTCATCCTCCACCTCATCAGGCATCGCACTCGGCATGTCTATCTTGTTGATGACAGGGATGATCTCCAAGTCATGATCGATAGCCAGGTAGAGATTGGAGATCGTCTGCGCCTGTACACCCTGTGTGGCATCCACCACCAACAAGGCACCCTCACAGGCGGCAATAGAGCGGGAAACCTCATAAGAGAAGTCCACGTGTCCCGGCGTGTCAATCAGGTTCAGGATGTATTTCTCGCCCTTATACATATACTCCATCTGGATGGCATGACTCTTAATCGTGATACCACGCTCCTTCTCCAGATCCATGTCGTCCAACATCTGCCCTTCCGTTACCTGAATCGTCTTGGTGAATTCAAGCATACGATCGGCAAGTGTTGACTTACCATGGTCGATGTGTGCAATGATACAGAAATTCCTGATATGTTCCATCCCGTTCGTATATGTACAATATTTTTGCAAAATTACGAAAAAAAAATGATATACATCTATTTCTATCCGATTTTATTTTCGTAATTTTGCAGAAATTATAAACAATTCTATCCAAAACGATATGAAAGAAACCTTCAGAACCCATTTCCCCCTGGCTATTCTTGCCGGTATCTGTATTGCCATTGGAGGCACTGTCAACCTCCGTGTCGGCGGTGTGGCTGGTGCCGTACTCTTCGCCTTCGGACTCACTACCGTCGTCTATTACGGACTGAAACTCTATACAGGCACGGCAGGATTCATCCGTAGGCATGGTGACTGGGGGATGCTTGTCATCGTCCTGTTGGGTAATATCGTGGGTTGTCTGTTGTCAGCCCTGATGATCCGCTATGCCCAGCCCGACTGTGTAGAGAAGGCCGGTGCCATCCTTGCTGGTCGTCTTGACAAAGGCGCATGGGCGTGTTTCCTCTTAGCGATAGGTTGCGGCTTTATCATGACGACCGCCGTGGAGTTTGCCCGTAAGGGAAAGATGCTGCCGTTGGTATTGGGCGTCCCCGTCTTCATCCTCTGTGGTTTTGCCCACAGCATCGCCGATGCTTTCTATTTCTTGACGGCACCTTGGGAACAACTTGCCGAACCGATGGTGCTCGTCGTCTATATCGCTGAGGTTCTGGGTAACTTCGTAGGTTGTAATCTCTATCGTTGGATAGCCCCTCAAGACGTACGGATATGAAAAAAGTATTATGGATATCAGTGGCTTGTCTGTTTTTGACAGCCTGTCAGGAGACCTTGGAACAACGTTGTGCCCGTGAGGCAAAGGAATACACCGAGAAGCACTGCCCTGCCCCTATTGCCAAAGGCGTGACAGTCGATAGTATGAGTTTCGACAAGGCGACACATACCCTCACCTACTCCTATACGTTAAGTGGCATGCTCGACGACTCCGCCGTCATCCGTCGTAACAACCCCACTGACCAGATGTTACTGCAACTGAGGAATGCCACCGCCATGAAGCCCTACAAAGATGCCGGCTATAACTTCCGCTATATCTATTACTCCACAAAAAACAAAGGAACGAAGCTTTTTGAAGCTACGTTCCTTGAAAAAGACTATCAATAAGCAACGTTAACGCTAACGGTTACTCCTCAACACCCTCGGGCTTCATGTTGGTGTACACTGTCTGTACATCATCGAAGTCCTCGAGTTTCTCAATCATCTTGTCAATGGTCTCACGCTCCTCAGGAGTAACATCCTTCAGGTCGTTGGGGATACGCGTGAACTCAGCACCCGTCACCTCGAAACCATTCTCCTCCAAGTGTTTCTGAATGGCACCGAAAGAAGAAGGATCACCATATATCGTGATGCTGTTCTCCTCCTCGTCCTCGTCGAACTCATCCTCTACACCATAGTCAATCAGGTCGAGAATCAACTCGTCCATGTCCAGTCCGTCCTTCTTCTTGAAGGTAAACACGGCCTTGTGGTCGAAAAGGAACGACAGACTGCCCTGTGTTCCTAAGTTACCATTGAACTTGTTGAACACCGAACGGACGTCACCAACAGTACGAGTGGTATTGTCTGTCAGCGTGTCCACGAAGATAGCCACACCATGAGGACCATATCCCTCATAGGTCACTTCCTTATAGTCGCTCTGGTCCTTACCCATCGCATTCTTGATGGCACGCTCGATATTATCCTTCGGCATGTTCTCACGTTTTGCATTGGCGATGATAGCACGCAATGCAGGGTTCATGTCAGGCTCGGGACCGCCAGCCTTCACAGCGATAGCGATCTGCTTACCAATCTTGGTAAAGGTCTTTGCCATGTGACCCCATCTCTTCAGTTTCGCAGCTTTGCGATATTCAAATGCTCTTCCCATTATAGTAAAATTATAAAATTCAAAAATGTAAAAATGATAAAATTAGCGCAGCTCGGCACCGAGTTTCTGTTTGAGATTGGCAATCAACTTATTCATGATGGCCTCGATCTGCTTGTCACCCATCGTCTTCTCCGTGTCTTGCAGGATGAAGTTGACGGCATACGACTTCTTGCCGGCAGGCAGGTTCTTACCCTCATAGACATCGAAAAGCTCTACTTTCTTCAACAGTTTCTTCTCCGTCTGACGGGCTATCTCCTCAATCTGCGCAAACTCCACGTTCTGGTCAATGAGTAGGGCGAGGTCGCGAGAGACGGCAGGATAATATCGAACTGCTTCTGCAGTTTCTTCGTCAGGACACCCATCTCAATGAGTTGCTTACCGCCACGGTTCTCGATGGTCTGTCCGGCAGAGAAGATGTCGTTCTGAGACTTCTTACGAACCAGCATACCAGGCTGTACACCGATACGTGCAAGGATATTCTCCACATAGGCACTCAACTCGGCAAATGAACTGTCCTCATCGGCATGTGCCCATGAGCCTTCCACACGCTTGCCTGTCACCCACAAACCTAAGTGATACTGTTCCTTATAAGCCTGCATGGGATCGTCCTGATTCTCCTTCTCGGGATTGAAAGCATACACATTGCCGAACTCAAAGAAACGACAGTTGCCGTTCTTACGCTTGGCATTATGCTCGATACTCTCCAGTCCACCAAAGAGCAGGGTACCACGCATCACGTTGAGGTCGCTCGACAGCGGATTCATGATCTTTACCAGCGTGTCCTGTTTTTCGACGTAATAAGCTGACTTCGTTAACGAGTTGTTCAGGATTTCATTGAATCCCTCACCCACCAACTGTTCACTGACGAGGTTGGCAAGCTTATGCTTCTGGTCTTCCTCACCCTTGATCACCAGCGATGACTTCAACTGGGTGGGAATCTCCACATTATTATATCCATAGATACGCAGGATGTCTTCCACTACGTCACAGGGACGCTGTACATCCACACGATAGGCAGG
>CACZCT010000059.1 GCA_902779745.1 uncultured Prevotellaceae bacterium | reverse complement strand
CTTCTTGTACTACTACTTCTCTGTTTTATGTAATTACTTCAAAGAACTCCTTCTACTTGCTAACACCCAGTTTTTGGGCGAAAGCGGATGCAAAGGTACGAACTTTTTCCGAATTAGCAAATCTTTTACGAACTTTTTTTTGAAAAAAGATAAAAAAAGCAGAAGTGATTAACATAAATCAATCACCAAAAGTACCTACACCTTATTATATATATAGGAGAAAGTTTGGAAGGGTATTAAGGAAAAGTGAAACCTATATAAAAAATATGGCATAAAGTTTGGAGATATGCAAGATTTTGTATAATTTTGCACCGCCGTTTGAATAAATATACCAAATATGAAAATAAAGAATGACCGACTGGAAGCACTTAGGATGATTATATCCAGTCAGGAGTTAGGCAGTCAGGATGAGCTTTTATCAGCACTGAAAAAAGAAGGATTTCAGTTGACACAAGCCACATTAAGTCGTGACCTCAAGCAGCTAAAGGTTGCCAAGGCTGCCTCTATGCGTGGAAACTATGTCTACGTATTGCCCAATGACACCATGTACAAACGCGTCAGTACACCCCAGAGCGTTCGTGAAATGATGCAGGTTCCAGGCTTTCTGAGCATCAATTTCTCTGGCAATATGGGCGTCATCAAGACACGTCCCGGTTATGCCAGCAGTATCGCGTACAATATAGATAATAATCATATTGAAGAAATTATCGGAACCATTGCAGGTGACGATACCATCTTCATTGTCCTCAAACAAGGTGTCAGTCAAGAAGAAGTCATCACCGCTTTAAGCGAAGTAGTACCTAATATGAGGTAAAAAGTAAGAAAATGGAAAAAGAAGAAATAAAAGTTGTCGTAGCAGGTCCCGAGCATGAGATCTATGTTGACACCATTTTACAGACCATAGCAGATGCCGCCAAGGTACGTGGCACAGGTATTGCCAAACGTACCCACGAGTATCTTGCCACCAAGATGAAAGAGGCAAAGGCGGTGATAGCCCTCAGTGGCAACCGTTTCGCAGGTTTTAGCTATATTGAGACTTGGGGCAACAAAAAATATGTAACCACAAGTGGTCTGATAGTACATCCCGACTTCCGGGGACTGGGTGTAGCAAAGAAAATCAAGGATATGACATTTTCGTTGGCACGTACCCGTTGGCCCCATGCCAAGATATTCTCCCTCACCAGCGGTGCTGCCGTGATGAAAATGAACACTGAGTTAGGCTATCAGCCCGTGACCTTTGCTGACCTGACGGATGACGAAGCTTTCTGGCGAGGATGTGAGGGGTGTGTCAATGTGGATGTACTGCATCGCACGGGTCGGAAATATTGTATTTGCACTGCTATGCTTTATGATCCCGAGGAGCATCTCCCTGCAAAGATTCCTGAGGAAGTGATTGAACGCATCAAGCAACTTGACGCAATGTAAAAATGTAAAAATTAGAAAATATAGTAAATATGGCAAACAAGAAGAAAGTTGTAGTAGCATTCAGTGGTGGTTTGGACACATCCTACAATGTGATGTATCTCACCAAGGAGTTAGGTTATGAGGTATATGCCGCCTGTGCCAACACAGGAGGATTCTCTGCCGAACAGTTGAAGAGGAACGAGGAGAATGCCTATAAGCTGGGCGCAGTGAAGTACGTCACTCTTGACGTAACTCAGGAGTATTACGAGAAGTCTTTGAAATACATGATCTTCGGCAACGTGCTCCGTAACAACTGTTATCCCATCTCTGTCTCTTCAGAGCGTATCTTCCAGGCCATCGCCATTGCCCGCTATGCCAAGGAGATTGGTGCCGACGCCATTGCCCACGGTTCTACAGGTGCCGGTAACGACCAGATTCGTTTCGACATGACCTTCCTGGTAATGGCTCCAGGTGTGGAGATCATCACTTTGACCCGCGACAGAAACCTGACACGTAAAGAGGAGGTTGACTATCTGAATGCCAACGGTTATTTTGCTGATTTCACCAAATTGAAATATAGCTATAACGTAGGAATCTGGGGAACCAGTATCTGTGGCGGAGAATTGCTCGACCCCACACAAGGGCTGCCAGAAGAGGCCTATCTGAAGCACGTAACGAATCCTGAGAAGGAGTCACTGTTGAAGATTCAGTTTGAGAAGGGTGAGATTGTAGCAGTGAATGGAGAGAAATTCGACGACCACATCAAGGCCATCCAGAAAATCGAGGAAATTGGTGCCTCCTATGCTATCGGTCGTGATGCCAACGTAGGTGATACGATTATCGGTATCAAAGGACGTGTCGGTTTTGAGGCTGCTGCCCCCAAACTGATTATCGAGGCACACCGCTTGTTGGAGAAATCGACGCTGTCTAAGTGGCAGCAATACTGGAAAGACCAGGTTGCCAACTGGTATGGCATGTTCCTGCATGAGAGCCAGTATCTGGAGCCTGTCATGCCAGACATCGAGGCGATGCTGACTTCTTCACAACGCAATGTTACAGGTACTGCAATCCTAAAACTCCGTCCCTACGGTTTTGAGACGGTGGGTATTGATTCCGTCAACGACCTGACGAAGTCGAAACTTGGCGAGTATGGTGAGACTCAGACAGGTTGGACTGCCGATGAAGCCAAAGGATTCATCAAGGTCAGTTCCACCCCGCTCCGCGTTTACTATGGCATCCACAAAGACGAGAAAAGATGATTAAAGTCGGAATATTAGGTGCTGCAGGCTATACGGGCGGAGAACTCATCCGCCTCCTGCTGAACCACCCAGAGGCAGAGATTGTCTTTGCCAACTCAGAAAGCAATGCCGGCAATCTAGTGAGCGACATACACGAAGGACTTATTGGTGATACCGATCTGAAGTTCACAGACGAGATGTCTTTCGACCAAGTGGATGTTGTCTTCTTCTGCTTCGGACACGGCAAGAGCGAGGCGTTCCTCAAGGAGCACACCATCCCTGCCAACGTCAAAATCATTGACTTGGCTCAGGACTTCCGCATCAAGGGCGACCACGACTATGTCTATGGACTGCCCGAGATTAACAAGGAAGATATTCAGAAGGCACAACATGTGGCTAATCCCGGTTGTTTTGCCACCTGCATCCAAGTAGCTTTGTTGCCTGCCGCCAACCTGAACCTGCTGAAAGAAGATGTGGCAGTGAATGCCATCACAGGTTCCACGGGTGCCGGCCAGAAGCCCGGTGCCACCACCCATTTCTCGTGGCGCAACAACAACCTAAGCATCTACAAGCCCTTCCAGCATCAGCATATTGCAGAGATTCGTCAGTCGCTGAAACAGGTACAAGGATATCTGGATGCCGACATCGACTTCATCCCCTATCGTGGTGACTTCACTCGCGGTATCTTCTGTACAGCCGTCATCAAAACAATGGCACCTGTTGAGGATATCATCGAGGCCTATAAAGATTTCTATGCCGATGCCGCCTTCACCCATTATAGCGACAAGCCCATTGATTTGAAGCAGGTAGTGAACACCAACAAGGCATTGGTACATGTGGAGAAATACGGCAACAAACTGCTCGTAACTTCTGCCATCGACAACCTGTTGAAAGGTGCCGTAGGTCAAGCCGTCCAAAACATGAATCTCATGTTCGGCATCGACGAGACCGCAGGACTCCGACTCAAGGCCTCGGCATTCTAAACAACAAAATAATACAGAAAAAAAAAGATTTGTCAGATATTTGCAGTACCTTTGCAACGTATATCATATAATTTAGGTATAAAAAATATGAAACTATTCGACGTATATCCCCTGTTCGACGTGAACATCGTGAAGGGACAGGGTTGTAAGGTATGGGATGATAAAGGACAGGAATACCTGGACCTCTACGGCGGTCATGCCGTTATCAGTGTCGGGCATTCCCATCCACACTATATCCAGAAAGTGACGGAGCAACTGAATAAGATAGGATTCTACTCCAACTCCGTCATCAACAAACTGCAAGTGGAACTTGCCGAACGCTTAGGACGTATCTGTGGTTACGATGACTACCAGTTGTTTTTGATCAATAGTGGCGCAGAAGCCAACGAGAACGCACTGAAACTCGCCTCGTTTACTAACGGACGTACCCGTGTGCTTTCCGCAGAAAAGGCTTTCCATGGCAGGACAAGTCTTGCCGTGGAAGTAACGAATAATCCGAAGATCATCGCCCCGATCAACGACAATAGTCATGTCACCTACCTGCCCCTCAACGATCTGCCAGCATGGGAGAAAGAGTTACAGAAGGGAGATGTCTGTGCCGTTATCTTAGAGTGCATCCAAGGTGTAGGCGGAATCAAACTCGCTACCAAGGAGTTTGCCCAAGGACTGCAGAAACTCTGCAGAGAGCATAACACGATTCTAATCTGTGACGAAATACAATGCGGTTATGGCCGTAGCGGTAAGTTCTTCGCCCATCAATGGCTGGGAATCCGTCCTGATATCATCACTGTAGCAAAAGGTATTGCTAATGGTTTCCCTATGGGTGCCGTCCTAATCTCGCCAGACTTCGAACCCGTTTACGGCCAGTTGGGCACCACTTTCGGCGGTAACCACCTTGCCTGCGCCGCTGCCCTTGCTGTACTTGATATTTTCGAGGAAGAGAAATTGGTGGAAAACGCCCATGAGGTAGGTGAGTACTTAATCGGAGAATTGAAAAATTTAAGAATTGAAGAATTGAAGTTAGAAGGCAAGAGTCATATTCAGGACATCCGTGGTCGAGGTCTAATGATCGGTATTGATCTGGACATTCCCCACAAGGAGGTCCGCCAGCCCCTGATATATCAGGAACACTGTTTTACAGGTTGTGCCGGAACGAATATCCTGCGCCTGTTACCACCGCTTTGTCTGACCAAAGCCGAAGCAGATTTGTTTATTGAGAAGCTCAAGAAAGTATTATGAAAATAGCAATGATTGGCGCCGGCGCCATGGGAGGCGCAACGGTAGAAGGACTCATCAAGAGTGAGTATTTCAAGAACGAGGATATCACAGTGGCAGACCCCTCCCTACAAGTCGTGGAAAAGTTTGCCAAACAGGGGGTTTCGGTGACAACCGACAACCAGATGGCAGTACAGGATACCGATATCGTCTGTGTCTGTGTAAAGCCCTGGCTGGTAGAGCAAGTCCTGAAAAACATCAAAGACTCGTTGGATCCGAAAAAACAACTGCTCATTGTAATAGCAGCAGGTGTATCTTCCACAAAAATCAAGGAGTGGTTGCCAGACTGTCCTCCCTTTTTCCTGATGATTCCGAATATCGCTATTGCCCAACTGGCATCAATGACATTCCTCGTCCCTGTATCAGCCACATCTGAACAGACCCAACTAATAAAGGATATCTTCAACAAAATGGGTAAGACCATTATTACTGACGAGCAGCACTTGGCGGCAGGCACCACCCTCGCCTCTTGCGGCATCGCCTATGCCATGCGCTATATCCGTGCTGCCTCAGAAGGCGGTGTAGAACTGGGTTTTAAGGCTGACGAGGCTAAACAGATTGTGATGCAGACGATGAAGGGAGCCGTGAAACTATTGCAGGCAAGCGGTTTGCATCCTGAGGCAGCCATCGACCTGGTGACGACCCCAGGCGGTGTTACCATCAAGGGACTCAACGAGATGGAACATGCCGGATTCACCTCGGCAGTCATTAGAGGTTTGAAGGCAGGAGCAAAGTAAGGGAATAGTGAAAAGTGAATAATTATGGACGAACAGTTAAGACAAATTGGAGAGCGGCTGCGTGGACTGCGTGACGTGTTAGACATCCCTGTCAGTGAGATGGCAGAGACCATTGGTATCTCTACGGAGAAGTATGAAAAGATAGAGGCAGGCGAGATGGACATCACCATCTCCAATCTGATGAAGATAGCACGCAAGTACGGCGTATCGACGGAAGAACTGATTTTCGCCGAATCACCTCATATGAAGTCGTACTATGTGACACGCAAAGGACAAGGAATGTCCATTGAACGTACAAAGGCATACAAATACCAGAGCCTAGTGGGTGGCTTTGTGGGTCACAAGGCTGATGTATTCATCGTGACTGTCGAGCCGAAACCCGGTGCCCGTACCATTTACAAAAACTCACATCCCGGACAGGAGTTCAACCTCATCTTGGAGGGAAAGATGGAACTCTATATCGGTGGAAAGACCATTGTCTTGGAAGAGGGAGACAGTATTTATTTCGACTCCACCAAACCCCATGGTATGCTTGCCCTGGGTGACAAGGCTGTGAAGTTCCTCGCTTTCACGGTGGAATAAAGGTAAAAAGTAAAAAGGTTAAAATGATAGAGAGATTTTTGAAACAGACACACTTTGAGTCTGTAGAGGATTACAATAAGAATCTGAAGTTCATCATTCCAGAGAACTTTAACTTTGCCTATGATGTCATGGACGCATGGGCTGAGGAGAAACCCGACGGACTTGCTTTGCTATGGACCAATGACCAAGGCGAGGAAATTCGCACCACCTTTGCGGAGCTGAAGGAGCAGACCGATCAGGCTGCGTCATACCTACAAACACTGGGAATCGGCAAGAACGACCCTGTGATGCTTATCCTCAAGCGTCGCTATGAATGGTGGGTCGTGATGCTTGCCCTGCATAAGATTGGTGCTATTGTCATCCCCGCCACCCATATGCTGACCAAACACGACATTGTATATCGGAATACCCGTGCCTCTGTCAAGGCAATTATCTGCGTGGATGACCCTTACGTGACAGAGCAGATCAAGCTGGCCATGCCAGAGAGCCCAACGGTGAAATCGGTGATTGAGATATCAGAGAACACTGAGATCTCAGAGAACTCAGAATTCTGGCATTCATGGAAAAAGGAGTGGAAGCAGGCTCCCAAGTTCCAACGCCCAGCTTTTGTCAACACCAATGACGACACCATGCTGATGTATTTCACCAGTGGGACGAGTGGTGAACCTAAGATGGTGGCACACGACTTCCTCTATGCCATGGGACACTTGACAACTGGTGTCTTCTGGCATAACCTACATGAAGGCTCACTGCATCTGACCGTCGCCGATACCGGTTGGGGCAAGGCAGTATGGGGCAAGTTCTACGGACAGTGGTTTGCCGGAGCGACCGTCTTCGTCTTCGACCATGAGAAATTCAATGCTGACACGCTATTACGTCAGATAGAGAAATACAAGGTGACTTCTTTCTGCGCTCCTCCTACCATCTACCGCTTCATGATCCGGGAAGACCTGTCTAAATACGACCTCTCTTCATTGGAGTACTGCACTACAGCTGGTGAGGCTTTGAATCCCGCCGTCTTCGACAAGTTCAAGGAAAAGACAGGAATCCAGATGATGGAAGGTTTCGGTCAGACCGAGACGACCATGACATTAGGTACCATGCCATGGATGAAGCCAAAACCGGGAAGCATGGGTATTCCCAATGCCCAATACAATATCGACCTACTCCGTGCTGATGGTACTTCCTGTGAGGATGGTGAGAAAGGAGAGATTGTCGTCCGTATCGGTGACAAGAAACCTATCGGACTATTCAAGGAATACTACCGTGACGCAGAGTTAACCAAAGAGGCATGGCACGACGGTATCTACCATACCGGTGATATGGCATGGCGTGACGAGGACGGATACTACTGGTTTGAGGGACGTATCGACGACGTCATCAAGTCAAGCGGCTACCGCATCGGTCCGTTCGAAGTGGAGAGTGCCCTGATGACCCATCCCGCTGTGGTAGAGTGTGCCATTACCGGTGTCCCCGATGATATCCGTGGCATGGTGGTCAAGGCAACAGTCGTACTCGGCAAGGAATGGAAAGACAAGGCTGGTGACGACCTCGTCAAGGAGTTACAGCAGCATGTCAAGAAGGAGACTGCTCCTTATAAGTATCCGCGCATCGTCGAGTTTGTCGATGAGTTGCCCAAGACTATCTCCGGAAAAATCCGCCGTGTGGAGATCAGAAACAAAGACAAAAAGAAGTGAATAGTGTAAAATTTGCTACCGCTATGAGACGACGTATCGTAGTAAAGGTTGGTTCCAACGTTCTGACACGTCCAGACGGGAAACTGGATGTCACCCGCATGTCGGCATTGGTTGACCAAATTGCCTGGCTGAGGAAAAACGACAATGAGGTCATCCTTGTCTCCTCCGGTGCCGTCGCCTGTGGCAGACGGGAACTGAAGGTCGACCACTCCTTGGACTCTGTAGAACAACGGCAATTGTTCTCCGCCTTAGGACAGGTCAAACTCATCGGACTCTATTACGACCTGTTCCGCGAGTTCCACATCCATGTCGGACAGGTTCTTACGATGAAAGAGAACTTCCAGCCCGGCGAGCAATATGAGAATCAGCGTGCCTGTATGACTGTCATGCTGGAGAATGGTGTATTGCCCATTGTCAATGAGAACGACACGGTGAGTGTCACAGAGCTGATGTTTACCGATAACGACGAGCTGTCGGGTCTGATAGCCCGTATGATGCATGCCGACACACTCATCCTGCTCTCCAACATCGACGGAATCTATACTGGTCTGCCTGAAGACCCTGCCTCACGACTCATCTGTACGGTAGAGAGCGGAACAGACCTCAGTCAGTATATCCAAACAGAAAAGAGTGCCTTCGGCAGGGGGGGCATGCACTCCAAATACACGACGGCAAGCGATGTCTCCCAGGCTGGCATCCGTGTCATCATCGCCAATGGAGAACGTGACAATATACTTGTTGACCTGATAGAGAAACCTCAAACAACCCCACATACAGAATTTAAACCTAATCTATCATGAATCTGACAGAAACTTTCAAAAGTGTCAAAGCGGCGAGCAAAAGCTTGGCCTTGCTCTCAGACACACAGCGTAACGAAATCCTGATGGCTGTCGCTGATACCATTATAGACTTTAAAGAGCGCATCCTCGTTGCCAATGAGAAGGACTTAGCGAAAATGGATGTCAAGAATCCGCTCTATGACCGTCTGCAACTGACGGAGAAGCGACTGGACGATATCGCCAATGATATGCGCAACGTCGCCTCTCTCCCCTCTCCTTTAGGACATATTACGAAAGAGAAGACCCTGCCAAACGGGTTACATCTCTGTCGGGTATCTGTCCCCTTCGGAGTTATCGGTATGATATACGAAGCACGTCCTAACGTTACCTTCGACGTCTTCTCGCTTTGCTTTAAGAGTGGCAACGCCTGTGTCCTGAAAGGCGGCAGTGATGCCGACCTGTCAAACCAGGCTTCCGTGGAACTCATCCATGAGGTCTTGGAGCGTTTTGATGTAAACCCTGATGTCGTCACTTTACTGCCTGCCACTCACAAGGCCACCGGTGAAATGCTGAATGCAGTCGGCTATATAGACCTCTGTATCCCCCGTGGTGGTCGTCGACTAATCGACTTTGTCCGTGACACGGCACGTATTCCTGTCATCGAGACAGGAGCTGGCGTAGTGAATACGTATTTTGACAAGGAGGGCGACCTGGAGATGGGTAAGGCGATTATCTGCAATGCCAAGACCCGCCGGGTCAGTGTCTGTAATGCCCTCGACTGTCTCATTATCCATGAGAAGCGATTAGGTGATTTGTTCGAACTGGTTAAGCCGTTGCTGGACCATAAGGTTACCCTCTATGTGGACGGACCTGCCTATCAGTTGCTGACAGGACACTATCCCGCCATCTTACTGCGTCCTGCCACGACAGACTCCTACGGTACGGAGTTCATGGATTACAAGCTTGCCATCAGAACGGTATCCTCCTTAGAAGAAGCATTGAAGCATATCGACCAATACGGCTCCGGTCACAGCGAGGCAATCATTACCCAAAACAAGGAGACGGCACGCAAGTTCCAACAGCATGTCGATGCGGCATGCGTCTACTGGAACGCCCCGACTTCCTTCACGGATGGAGCACAGTTCGGGCTGGGTGCCGAGATAGGTATCTCCACCCAGAAACTCGGTCCGCGCGGTCCGATGGCATTAGAGGAGATTACTACCTATAAATGGCTCATCGAGGGTGAAGGACAAACGAGAAAGTGAAAAGGTAAAAACGAAAAGTGAATAATTTGCTACCGCTGTAGCGATAATAACATTAACTAATAACATTAACTATGCGCACATTTATTAACGTAGAAGATATCGGTCCGCTGGAGAAAGCACTGGCAGAGGCACAAGAGATTAAGAACGACCGTTTCAAATATCAGCATCTGGGTAAGAACAAGACCCTCATGATGATATTCTTCAATAACTCACTGCGTACCCGTCTGTCGACCCAGAAGGCTGCTATGAACCTCGGCATGAACGTCATCGTGCTTGACGTGAATGCCGGCGCTTGGAAGTTAGAGACCGAACGCGGCGTCATTATGGACGGCGACAAGAGTGAGCATCTGTTGGAAGCCATTCCCGTGATGGGCTGCTATTGCGACCTCATCGGTGTACGCTCGTTCGCCGGACTTACCGACCGTGAGTATGACTATGCAGAAACGGTGCTGAATCAGTTTATCAAATATTCAGGCCGCCCCGTCTTCGCAATGGAGACAGCCACCGTTCATCCTCTCCAGGCCTTTGCCGACCTTATCACCATCGAGGAACACAAAGTGGTGAAGCGTCCAAAGGTGGTGCTTACCTGGGCCCCACACTGCCGTGCCTTGCCGCAGGCCGTGCCTAACTCCTTCGCCCAGTGGATGAATGCTGCCGATGTCGACCTTATCATCACCCACCCCGAGGGTTACGAACTCGATCCGAAATTCATCGGCAATACCCGTGTGGAATATAATCAGAAGAAAGCCTTTGAAGGTGCTGACTTCATCTATGCCAAGAACTGGTCGAACCCAGGCGTGACGAATCCCGCCGACTATGGCAAAATCACTTCGAAGGATATGTCGTGGACGGTAGATACAGAGCATATGTCGTGGACCAACAACGGAAAATTCTTGCATTGTCTGCCCGT
>CACZCT010000058.1 GCA_902779745.1 uncultured Prevotellaceae bacterium | reverse complement strand
TCACGCCATCCAGTGTCTTGGTTTCTACTGTACCTTGGAACAGATCCCACTTGGAAGGGAACTCGCCTACTTGCTCTGCAGTAACATCATCTTGGAACATGATGACACTGCCACGTTTAAAATCGGATGATGTTGCTGTTGTGGGATTATTATCAGCAGCCTCACCCTGAATCTCTTCTGCCTCTTCATTCTTAGCCTTCTTGTTTTTGCCATTCTTGCCCTTTACAGCATCAGTGGCCTCATCTTCTGCCTTGTCGACAGCCTTGTCAACAGCTTGATCCACCTTACTCTCTGCCTTCGACTTGGCCCTGTCTACCACACTCCCTCCGATTCGACCCAGCCAACCTTGTGCACTCACCTCTGCCGGTATTGCCACAAAGGCAATCAGTACGGCAATCATTATCAGTTTCTTCATGATTCTTTATGGTTTAAAGTTATTCTCTTGATGGCAAAGATAAAGAAAGTTCAATGAATAAAGAAAATAAAAACGCTAAGAAAAGTTAATACGACAGGAGACTGCCTATAATTATTAAAAATATTGAAAATCAAATGGCAAATGATAGAAGTTTGAAGAAAAAGGCTTACATTTGCAGCGAATTAATTGACATAAAAGACTAACGAAATGAAAAAGATCATCCTGATGACGCTGATGCTGGTATGCGGTATGACAACCGTCTTCGCCCAGAAACCTGCACAGATTAAGTTTGATAAGACAACTCATAACTTCGGTACTTTCTCGGAAAGCAACCCTGTAGTATCATGTACCTTCGCTTTCACCAATATTGGTGAGCAGCCCTTGGTTATCAATCAGGCTGTGGCAAGCTGTGGATGTACTGTACCAGAATATACCAAGACAGCCATCCAGCCTGGTGAGAAAGGTGAGATCAAGGTGACGTATAACGGAACGGGCAAATTCCCTGGACACTTCAAGAAGTCCATCACCGTGCGCACTAATGGTGCAGTAGAGATGACCCGCCTGTATATCGAGGGAGATATGACGGAGGCGAAGTAGGTCGAAGGACTAAGGTCGAAGGACTAAGGTCTAAGGTAATAACAAAGGAAGCATCGCAGTTGCGATGCTTCTCTTGTTTTAAAAACTATAACTCAAGCCCAGCGAGCTATATTCCATAAACTGCCAGTAACCACTATTGTCGTCACGTATGGCAGCATCGTCGAAGCGCGGATAGAGGAAGACATTGGCTGAGATATACTTCGTCACCTTGAACTCTATCTGATTCTCCCACTCTATCAAGGCACGATGATAGGAAGTATAGGCATAGAGTCGGCTCTTCCATATTATCTGGTCAATGATTGTCCACTTGATATCTCCCGTAAACTGAGGACCGAACTCACGCAGGGCATGTTTACCCTTCGTACCGTTAGCATCAAAAAGGGCACTTCGTCCCACATAGCGAAGGTTATAGGTAAGGGGGAGGAAGTTCAGCGTACCAGTCAGTCTGCCCTTCATGGCATTCACCTTATACTCCATACCAATACCGATGTTCAGGTCGAAGGGAGAGAAGAAGTCTGAATACACAAATTTATCATTTGCCTTATAACCCTTGGCAAACTGAGTGACGGCAAGCAGCTGCAGACTATAGTACCATTTGTGATATGCCCGCATGTCTAATTTACTGGTGAGACGCAACAGGTCGTTGTTGGTCTTAAACTTATGAACAGTATCCGACCGTGAAGTCTGAAAGCCCAGTTTCATCTCCAGTTTATTCTCAAAAAGATACTTGTCCTTATCGTTATAGTTCAGTTCCAGAGTCACAGCACTCACAGCAGAGTAGTTGCTCTCGCCACCCTTGTACCAGTTGTCTGAGACATAGTTCTGCAAGAACTGGAGGAAGCCGTCCCCCTTGAACTTCCAAAAATTAGGCTTCGTGATAACGATACCGACAGGTACCACCTCTGGCTCGTCGGGAAGCGGCTCCACATGCTCCACCATCTCCACATTCTGTTTCACCTCCTGGTTGACATCCTCACGTACCGACCCCACCTGATTAAGATGACTCTCCGTATTCCTGATCAGGTCAGGGCGACGCATATAAAGGCTCATCATCGCTTCGTCGATGGCATCCGTCACCTCATCACCCGTCTCCGGATGGAGCGACAACGACTTATTGGCACCAGAGTGATAGAAGGTGGCAGGGGCAAACAGCCGGTAGTAACGTCCGTCTGTCAGTGTCTCTTGGCGCAGTGAGTCGTTCACCTGTTGGATGGAATCCAACTGATGACGCAAAACGACAATAGAGTCAGTATAGTTCTTCAGTACTTCTTGCGTATTCTGGCGAATAGTCTGTGCAGCAGCACCTTGTATTACCAATAGCGCTGTCAGCAGTATAAATATATTTAACTTTCTCATTAATCCTATTGAATTTGGATGCAAAATTACAAAAAAATATGAATTAAACATTAAGAATTAAGCATAATTTAGTTCCTTTGACAGACGTCGAAAGTACTCTCGTTCGGAAAATTGCAAATAAATTTGCATTTTCGCTCACTTATTTGTACCTTTGTCGGCTGTAAACTAAATTGAGAAGAAATAATATATTAATATGAATAGAGATACGATTATCGGCTTTGTCCTTATCGCACTGGTACTGATTGGGTTCAGTTGGTATAACAGTCCTTCGAAGGAGGATCTGGAGTTTGCACGTATACAAGACTCCATCGCAGCCGTACAACAGGAAAACGCGAAGAAAGCACAGGAAGCAGCCGCCAAGCAGAAACAGGAAGAGAAGGATACCACCAAGGTTGACTCCACCGCCCTCTTCTATGGGGCATTGAACGGAACATCCCAGCATGTCGTCCTGAAGAATGGCAAATTGGAACTGACCCTCGACACGAAGGGCGGTGTCATCAAGAAGGCAAAGATTATGGACTTCAAGGACCTGAACGACGAGAAGGACCTGACACTCTTTGACGCGGAAGATCAGAACTTGAACTTCATGCTGACGGGAAAGCAGGACAACATCGTCACTTCCGACCTCTATTTCACACCTTCCGAGAAGACAGACTCCACGGTGACGATGACGGCAACGGCAGGCAATGGCGGACAGGTCATCCTGAAATACCGTCTCGGCAAGGACTATATGCTTGGTTTCTCGCTGCAGGTCAAGGAACTCGCCAACGCCTTCGCACCCTCCTACAAGGAGATGGAGATAGAATGGACTGACCATTGTCGCCAACATGAGAAAGGTTTCTCTTTTGAGAATCGCTATACCGGCATTTTTTATAAAGAGACCAAGGGCGACACTGACAACCTGTCGGAGTCTTCTGACGAGAACGAAACCATCGAGGAGGAACTCGACTGGGTGGCTTTCCGAAACCAGTTCTTCAGCATTGCCTTGATTTCCAAGGACAATTTCGCCAAGAACGCCAACCTCATCAGTACGCTCGACCTAAAGGGTACCGGCTATCTGAAACAGTTTGACACCAAGCTCAAGACCGCCTTCGACCCCACAGGAGCAAAACCCTCAGAGTTTGAGATGTATATCGGTCCTAATAACTTCCGTCTCATCCAGGACGTAGAACAGCAGAGCCAGTTCGGCAAGGATCTTGACCTAGAACAACTCGTCAACCTGGGATGGTGGCTGTTCCGCCTCATCAACCGCTGGTTTACACTATATGTCTTCGACTGGCTCGCCAGTTTCGGCTTCAGCATGGGTATCGTACTTATTCTTATTACCATCCTTCTGAAAGTCATTACATATCCGATGGTAAAGAAGTCGTATATGTCATCCGCGAAGATGCGTGTCCTCAAGCCAAAACTGGAGGAAGCCACCAAGCAATATGACAAGCCCGAGGACCAGATGAAAAAACAACAGGAAATGATGTCGCTGTATTCTAAATACGGTGTCAGTCCAATGGGCGGCTGTCTGCCCATGCTCATCCAGATGCCTATCTGGATTGCGATGTTCTGGTTTGTACCTAATGCCATCCAGTTACGCGGACAGAGTTTCCTGTGGATGGACGACCTGTCGACCTACGACCCCATCATTGAATGGACGAAGAATATCTGGGGCATCGGCGACCATCTGTCGCTGACCTGTATTCTCTTCTGTGTCGCCCAGCTTATCTATACGTGGATCAGTATGCGTCAGCAGAAAGACCAGATGATTGGAGCACAGGCGGAACAGATGAAGATGATGCAGTGGATGATGTATATCATGCCGTTGATGTTCTTCTTTATCTTCAACGACTACTCGTCAGGTCTGAACTTCTACTACTTCATCTCACTTTTCTTCTCCGCTGCTATCATGTGGACGCTCCGTAAGACGACGGATGACGAGAAACTGCTCGCCATTCTGGAGGCGAAATATCAGGAGAACAAGAATAATCCCAAGAAACAGAGCGGCCTCGCCGCTCGTTTGGAGGCGATGCAGAAGCAACAAGAGGAACTAAAGCGTCGGCGACAGAATGGGTACAGGAAGTAAGGAGTTATGGAGTTAAGACAATAGCATTAAGCATTGAAATATGAAGATCGGATTCGACAACGAGAAGTATCTGAAGATACAGTCAGAGCATATCAGGGAGCGTATTGCCCAGTTTGACGGAAAGCTATACCTGGAGTTGGGAGGAAAACTGTTTGACGACCATCACGCCTCCCGGGTGTTGCCCGGTTTCAAGCCTGATAGTAAGTTGAGGATGTTCGGACAACTGCGCGACCAATTGGAGATCGTCATTGTAGTCAGTGCCGAGGATATCGAGAAGAACAAGATACGTGCCGACCTCGGCATCACTTATGACGAGGATGTGCTGCGCTTGCGTGACGAGTTTATGAGCCGCGACTTCATGGTAGGCTCCGTGGTTATCACCCATTATGACGGACAACGTGCCGCCGACCAATTCCGCCATCGTCTGGAACGCATGGGTATCAAGAGTTATGTCCACTACCTCATCGACGGCTATCCCCATAGCGTACAGCTCATTGCCAGTGACGAGGGATTCGGTAAGAACGACTATGTGGAGACCACCCGTGAGTTGGTCATCGTAACGGCTCCAGGTCCCGGTTCTGGCAAGATGGCTGTATGCCTCTCCCAGTTGTATAATGAGCACAAGCGCGGCATCCGTGCCGGCTATGCCAAGTTTGAGACCTTCCCCGTATGGAACCTGCCGTTGAAGCATCCTGTGAACATCGCATACGAGGCAGCCACTGCCGACCTCAACGACGTGAACATGATTGACCCGTTCCATCTGGAGGCATACGGCAAGACCGCCGTCAACTATAACCGTGATATCGAGATTTTCCCTGTATTGAACGCTCTCTTCGAGGGTATCTACGGCGAGAATCCCTATAAGTCGCCCACCGATATGGGGGTCAATATGGTCGGTTTCTGCATCAGCGACGACGAGGTATGCGGTAAAGCTTCCAAGGAAGAGATCATACGTCGTTACTATGCTGCCACCAACAAACTGGCGAACGGTGCTGATAATGAGGCAGAAGTGCATAAAATACAAATGCTCTTCAACCAGGCAAAGATTAGTACTGAAGACCGCCGCATCACCATTGCCGCCAACGAGCGGAAACAAGAGACGGGACAGCCTGCATCTGCCATTGAATTAGAGGACGGCACCATCATCACCGCCAAGACTACGCCCCTACTGGGATGTAGTGCTGCCCTGATTCTGAATGCCATCAAATATCTTGCCGGCATCGGGCATGACGTGAAACTGATTCCACAGAGCATGATAGAGCCTATCCAGAAAACCAAGATAGAGTATTTAGGTGGCAACAATCCCCGTCTGCATACCGATGAGGTACTGGTGGCTCTCAGCGTATTGTCACAGCATGACGAGCAATGCCGACATGCCTTGGAACAATTGCCTAAGTTACGTGGCTGTCAAATTCATACTACCATCATGCTGGGTGAAGTCGACCATAAGATTTTCAAGAAACTGGGTTGTGGATTGACTTGTGATCCTATCAAGAAGAAATAACAAAAATCCTGAGCGTTTGCTCAGGATTTTTGTTATTTAATCATCAGACTCAGTATCGTCAGGTCATCATTAGGATCGGCACCATTGCGGTGTTTGTTCACCTCATCCATCAGTTTCAGTACCACCTTCTTGGCATTGTCTAACGACGGGTCGCTCAGTACTTCAATGATACGTTCATCGCTGAACTGTTCCTGTTCCTTATTCTCTGCCTCATTGAGTCCGTCAGAATAGATAAGGAACGGAATTCCACGGATATCATCAATAGTCTCTCCCACAAACTCCAGTCCTGGCCACAGACCGATAGGTGCATTCGACTCCACCTCCATGAACTTGGGAGGATTGCCGTATACTGGCGGATTATGTCCTGCATTACAATAGTCCATACGACCTGTCTTCAGGTCTATCAGTCCCATAAACATCGTGACAAACATACCCTGGTCGTTATTCTCCGTCAGTGCGTTGTTCATACGCGTGGCAATAGCTGCAGGTTTCATGTGCTCCGAACCGAGGGTACGAAACATACGGTTCGCCTGTGCCATGAACAACGAGGCGGGAACACCCTTGCCTGACACATCGCCCAGGCAGAAATACAACTCATCGCCCAATAACTGATAACCGTAAAGGTCACCGCCGATCTCCTTAGCTGGTGTCATTGCGGCATACATATCGATATTCTCGCGATCGGGGAACACATTCGGTACCATCGACATCTGGATATCACGGGCAATACGTAACTCACTCTGGATACGCTCCTTGATCTGCGTCGTCTCCTCCAACTGGTCATAGGCAACCTGTAACTTAGCATGCGCCTCCTCCAGTCGTCCATGAGCCGCTGCCAACTTATGAGCCGCCTTACGCTTATGGAAGATATAAATCAGGAAGAAGACGATAATCAGGACTAAGGCAACACCCGTGCTGACCAGTCGCTGTTGGGTGAGTTTCATTTCCTTCTCGGCAATCTCAGCCTCCTTGCCCTGTGTGTCGTAGAGTGTGGCAAGCTCTGCCGTGGCACTGCTCTTCTGACCCGTAATTGCAGAGTCGAGCAATTCCAGGATACGTGTTCCAGCCACCCGTGCCGAGTCTTTACGCCCAGCCTCAGCATTGGCATGGTACTTGGGAAGCATATAGAGTTGGATATTATCCAGTGACATCTCCATCCCCCAGTCACTGATTGCCTTATCCAGGAAACGGTAGTTATCAGCCGCCTCCTGATAACGCTTGGCCACCATCAGGTAGTCGTTACCCAGAATCTTACCGGAAGGCGTATGGGCAAACTTCGTCTCCTTGAAACGCTGATAGGCCTCAGCAGCCTCCTTCGACTTATGCAGTCCCTCCTGGGCAATGGCACGCATGATCTCGATACGTCCCTGATATTCGTCGAAATACTCCTTACGTGCATCGGGACGCTCACGGTACTTACTCAACAGCATCTCCGTGCGGTCAATCCAATAGATAGACTCCGCATAACGACGGGTATTGATATATGCCTGACTGGTATATACCGTACCCAGCACTGCCTCCTGGAATCCACGACCGGTAGTATCCGTCTGCCAGCGATTGGCATAGTGACCACGGGCAGTGATAAAACTTTCCTTCGCCTCCTCGTCACGTCCCAGGTTCAATTGGCAACAGCCGATATTATTCAGCAGGATGGCATAGTCGATGTCTGAGCCTATCCCCGTCTTATCCATTCTCTTCACAGCAGGGATGGCTACCTGCAAGGATCCTTCAAAATCGCCCTTCACCAACAATATCTCAGACAGGCGACGGGCACACTTGTTATAGCTCAACTGGTCCAGAGCTGTCTTGACCTCACACTCCAATGCCTTGCGGTAACAAAGTTCTGCCATACGGTACTGTCCCTCATGGTAATACGCCACGCCACGCCAACGGTTGGCATTAAGCTGAGAGATATCCCCGACAATCTCAAAACTGTCGGCAACAGCCCTCAAACGTTCATAGTTCATCGTCACACCAATGTTAAACAGAACACTGTCGGCACGACTAGCCCGTACCTCACGGCGTTTGGCACTATCGCACGATATACCGCTGAGGATGAGGAGCAGCAATGCAAGTATCGTATAGAACGACTTTTTCTTCAATAACATACGCATTAATAGCTACAATACGATGCAAAGATACGAATAAGTGGGCAAAGCGCAAAAGAAAAGAAATATTTTCTTTTCATTTACGAATTATTTTGTACCTTTGCATTCAATATCCACATCTTATGAAAAGATTACTGACCATCGCAGCTATGGCATTAGGGTTAATGCCTGCCGCTATCAACGCACAAGAAGACGTGATTGGAAAGAGTAGTATTCAATTGAAAAGCCGGATGATGACCCCGGAAGCCCTCTGGGCAATGGGACGCATCGGTACCGTTGAGGCATCTCCCGACGGCAAGCGTGTTGTCTATCAGGTAGGTTACTACAGTGTGAAGGCGAACAAGAGCCGTCAGGTCATCTATGTCATGGATGCCGATGGTGCCAACAGCCGACAACTGACAGCCAAAGGTTCCAAAAGCGAGACAGATCCGACATGGTTGGATAATGAGACCATCGCCTTTATATCCGACGGTGAGATATGGTCGATGAAAGCCAACGGTTCCGACCGCAGGCAGTTGTCGAAAACGGACGGCAAAGTGGAGGGTTTCAAGTTCTCACCCGACCGTACGAAGGTCATCATCCTCCAGAGCATCCCCTTCCACGAGGTCATCCAGAAGAATCCCGACGACCTGCCCAAGGCAACGGGTCGCCGGGTCACTGACCTAATGTACCGTCATTGGGACCACTATGTGGAAAGCATCCAGCATCCGTTTGTCTGTTCAGTAAGCGGCTGTGACATAGCCGCAGACGCAACTGACATCCTCGAGGGCGAGCCTTACGAGTGTCCGATGGAACCGTTCGGCGGTATTGAGCAACTTGCCTGGAGTCCTGACTCCAAGACTATTGCCTATACCTGTCGTAAGAAGACGGGACTGGAGTACTCCATTTCCACCGACTCCGATATCTATCTTTATAATATAGGTACGCGTAAAACCACGAATCTCTGTAAGCCCGAGGGCTATGTGTCTCCCAAGGTAGATCCTACCATCACACTCGCCACACAGGCTGTCAATGCCAAGGATAACCTGAAGAATAACGTGGGCTACGACCAGAACCCGCAGTTCTCACCAGATGGCAAATATATTGCTTGGCTGTCGATGGAGCGTGACGGTTATGAGGCCGACCTTAACCGTTTGTGTATTTGTGATTTAGCAACAGGCACGAAACGCTACCTCAATTGGCAAAGTGACATCGATGCCTTCTGTTGGGCTCCTACTGCTGTCGGCAAAAAACTGAAAGCTGCTGACCCACAGTTCTATTTTCTGAGCGTATGGCACGGCTGCTGCAACATGTATGCAGCCAGCAACAAGGGCGACGTAACACAGCTCACCGAGACGTGGGACGACTGGACGAGTCTGCAGCTAGCCAATGACGGCAGGCATATCCTCGGAACCCGTCAGAGTCTGTCAGCACCTACGGACATCTATCGTGTCCTTCCCCAGCCAAAAGCAACAATAGAACAACTCACCTTCGAGAACAAACATATCCTCGACCAACTGACTTTCGGTAAAATGCAGCAGTACTGGGTTCCGACGACCGATGGTAAGGAGGAACTCGTCTGGGTGATGCTGCCTGCCAACTATGAGGAAGGAAAGAAATACCCCACTCTGCTTTTCTGTGAGGGAGGACCGCAGAGTCCCGTCAGCCAGTTCTGGAGCTACCGCTGGAACTTCCAGATGATGGCAGCCAATGGTTATGTGGTGATTGCCCCCAACCGTCACGGACTCCCTGGTTTCGGACAGGAATGGAAAGAACAGATTAGCGGTGACTGGACGGGGCAGTGTATGAACGACTATCTCTCGGCCATCGACTTTGCTGCAGACTCACTACCCTTCGTCGACAAAGACCGCCTCGGTGCTGTCGGCGCCTCTTTCGGCGGCTTTAGTGTCTATTACCTCGCTGGCATCCACGAGAAACGTTTCAAGGCATTCATTGCCCATGACGGTGCCTTCAACCTGGCCGCCATGTACTTGGAGACCGAGGAGAACTGGTTCAGCAACTGGGAGTATGACGAGGCTTACTGGCACCGTCCGCAGATGCCACGCGCCAAGAAGACCTATCATGACTCGCCGCATAAGATGGTGGAGAAATGGGATACACCTATTCTGTGTATCCATGGTGAGAAAGACTACCGCATCAACTATACGCAAGGTATGGCTGCCTTCAATGCTGCCCGTATGAAGGGTATTCCGGCAGAGTTCCTGGTTTTCCCCGACGAGAACCACTGGGTATTGAAGCCCCAGAATGGTATTCTTTGGCAGCGCACGTTCTTTGACTGGCTGGACCGTTGGCTGAAATAATATAATAATAAAATAAAATGACTCAAGCAATTCAAAAAACCTTACGTGACAGCGCCGGCATGCGCTGGAC
>CACZCT010000057.1 GCA_902779745.1 uncultured Prevotellaceae bacterium | reverse complement strand
AAATTTGCTCTTCGCGGAGAGAGAGGGATTCGAACCCCCGGTGCCTCTCAGCACGACGGTTTTCAAGACCGTTGTAATCGACCACTCTACCATCTCTCCAGTGCTCGAATTGCTCAAAAGCGGATGCAAAGGTACGAGTTTTTTTATAAACGAACAAATTTTTAATGTACTTTTTTGTCAGATAAAGACAAAATGAGTAATTTTGCAACATGATTTACCCAAAGAACTTTGAAGCGAAGATTGGATTCGACGAGATACGGACGCTGCTGAAAGCCCAATGCTTGAGTACATTGGGCAAGGAGAAGGTGGATGAAATCATTTTCTCTGACGATGCGGAAGTCATCAACGAATGGCTCCAACAAACGCGTGAGTTCCGTCGTTTGCAACAGGAAGCAGAGAACTTTCCCCTGAATTATTTCTTTGACGTACGCGAGTCGATTACCCGTATCCGCCTGGAGAACACCCATCTGGAGGAGGATGAGCTGTTTGACCTGCGTCGTTCTTTGGAGACCATTACAGGTATTGTCAACTTCCTCAACAAGAACGGAGGAGACGAGGAAAACCCGGAGTATCCCTACCCTGCCCTGCATCGCTTGGCTGAAGACGTTTTGACATTCCCTGCCATGATTCGCCGCATTGACTCTATTCTGGATAAGTTCGGGAAAATCAAGGACTCTGCCACGATGACGTTGGCAGGCATCCGTCATGACATGGCACAGACAGAGGGCAACATCTCACGTACTTTATATACTATCTTACATGCCGCCCAGCGTGACGGACTCGTCGACAAGGACGTGGCTCCCACCATGCGTGACGGCAGACTTGTCATCCCTGTGGCTCCTGGTTTGAAGCGCCGTATCAAGGGTATCGTCCATGACGAGAGTGCAACAGGTAAGACAGTATTCATCGAGCCTGCGGAGGTCGTAGAGGCTAATAACAAAGTTCGTGAGCTGGAGGCGGCAGAGCGTCGCGAAATTATCCGTATCCTGACAGTTTTCTCTGACGAGATACGTCCCCATGTGGATGAGATTCTTAATTCCTACCAGTTTCTAGCACAGATCGACTTCATCCGCGCCAAGGCAGAAATGGCAGCACAGATGCAGGCCTTCGAGCCACAAGTGAAAAAGGAGCCCTATATTGACTGGATTCGTGCTATCCACCCCATCCTGCAACGCTCACTGGCAAAACAGGAAAAGAAGGTGGTGCCACTGGACATTATGCTGACAAAAGACAAGCGACTCCTTATTATCTCAGGTCCGAATGCTGGTGGTAAATCGGTATGTCTGAAAACGGTAGGACTGCTTCAGTATATGCTGCAATGTGGACTCTCCGTTCCCATTGGCGACCGTTCAACGGTGGGTATCTTCCAGAATATCATGATAGATATCGGCGACGAACAGAGTATTGCCGACGACCTCTCTACGTATTCAAGTCATCTGCTGAACATGAAGAACATGATGAAGCAGTCGAACGAGCGTACACTGTTATTAATAGACGAGTTCGGTGGTGGTACGGAGCCGACAATTGGTGGCGCTATTGCTGAGGCAGTACTGAAACAGTTCTGGGAGAAACAGGCTTTTGGTGTTATCACTACCCACTACCAGAATCTGAAACACTTCGCAGAAGACCATGAAGGTGTGGTCAATGGTGCGATGCTCTACGACCGACATCAGATGCAGGCGCTATTTCAACTCTCCATTGGACAACCTGGTTCTTCGTTTGCTATCGAGATAGCACGAAAAACGGGCATTCCTGAGGAAGTCATCAAGGATGCTTCGGATATTGTTGGTTCGGAGTATATTCAGAGTGACAAATATTTGCAGGACATCGTACGCGACAAACGCTATTGGGAAGGCAAGCGCCAGACCATCCACCAGCATGAGAAATCACTGGAAGGACGCATCCAGAAATACGAGACACATATCGAAGAGATTGAACGAGAGCGACAGGCGATTCTCCGTCGTGCCAAAGAACAGGCTGACGAGTTGTTACGTGAAGCGAATCGTCAGATAGAGAACACCATCCGTGAGATCAAGGAGGCTCAGGCAGAGAAAGAGCGTACGCGTATCGCCCGGGAGGAACTCAAGGAATTCCGTGAACAGGTAGTCAACGACGACCATCAGCAAGGATTGATGAGCGAAGAAGACTTCGCCAAGAAACTCCGTCAGATGGAGGAGCGCAAGGCCCGCAAAGCCCAACGTAAGGAGAAAAAGGACGAAGAACAAAAGAGGGCCAGTGAGAAATTGGCTGCCAGAGCCAAAGAGAATCTGCAGCCAGAAAACCGTCCTTTGGAGAAAGGCGATACTGTCCGCATCAAAGGCACCAACAGCATCGGTGAGATCGAGAGTATACAAGGCAAGCAGGCTACTGTCATCTTTGGCGACCTACGCAGCAAGGTAAAGATAGAGCAGCTGGAGAGAAGTGAAAAGGGAAAAGTGAATAGTGAACAATTTGCTACCGCCAATAAGCATGCTGACTTGGCTGTTAAGACCTCGAAGATGACGCGCTCTACGATGGAGGATCGCAGACAGAACTTCCATCAAGACATTGACGTACGTGGTATGCGAGGCGATGAGGCGATAGATGCTGTCATGCATTTCATTGACGATGCTATCCTGATAGGTATGAGTCGTGTGCGTATCCTGCACGGAACAGGTACTGGTATTCTCCGCCAACTCATCCGCCAGTATCTGAACACCGTTCCGAATGTCAAGAAAGCCAAAGACGAACACGTCCAGTTCGGAGGTGCTGGCATCACCGTCGTAGATTTGGAATAATACAATTAGACTGGTTTAAGTCGTATTAAAAAGAATATAAGAATATGTTAGTAACTGAAGTTTATTTATGGGGAGCAGTATTGGTAGCGTGTTTACTGGGTGTTTCAATAATAGCACTTGCCATCGCTGACAGTCGGATGCTGAAGCGAATACTGACCATATTTGTAGTAACGGTGTTGCAGATGGCAGTGGTTCTTGCCGTCGTATGGTTCTGCTATCAAACGCATTCCGTATGGTCTTATCTGCTTTGGTATGTGTTGATACTGTTTTTGTCCACTTGCTGGTGCCTATATCCATTACAATCCATGTGGAAAAAGATGGTGACACCCATATGTATTTCAATGCTGGTAGGTAGCATTGTGGTGGCAGGCAGTACGTTGCTCATGCTGTCCGCCAATGTCTTTGTGACGGTATACTCGGTATTGATGGCGTGTTTGACGGCTTCGATGATCCAAACCATGCTGAACTTCCAGCGCAGCCTGCATCAGCCAATGGCTCAGAGGCAGGAACTGTCATGGCGCGAGAGTGTCTTACCTCAAGTAAGATTGATGGCCCAACCCTTAGTAATGGTCATACCAACATTATATGCCGGTATGCTGCTGGGCGGTATTCCTGCCTTCACTGGTCTGATCATTACCTTGCTGCTGATCTCAGCCTCTTTCATTGCCAACGTATTGACGGGTGTCATCGCATTGTCAATAATCCGCAAAGGGACAGGACATTAGGGAGTTACGAGATTAGTAAGATACATAAAACTATAATTCTTCTTGTCATATGAAACAACAAGTAATTCTTTTTTTGACCGCGATGATGTTTCTGGGGTGTGGCTCTATGTCGGCCCAGTCCAAGAGTTATGCAACATTAATGAACAATGCCAAATGGGTGAGTACGGAGTATGGATTCAGGTATCCTGACTTCATGACTGCAAGTCCCGAGGTGTTTGTCGATGATATTCCCGCCTCTGTCAACAAGTGGGAATATAAGGATGTCACGATGGCGTGCTGGCCGATGTTAGGAGCCTGGGCTGTGGATGACTTCCCCGCTGTCGGTTCCTATCTGACGGAAAAAGTGACGATCAAGAGTATCACGTATAAGAACGGCAAAGGCTCCATCTTCTCCGGCTATACGAATGACGACAGGATATGGTATCTGCACAAATGTCTCGTACATGGTCAGGCTGTGACGCATGTAAAGGCTCTGGTGGTGATCTATCCGAAGACAAAGCAAGCGAATGTCAAGAAACTGATCAACGTGGTGAAGAACTGGAGATAAGAATATCACGACTGTTATGAAACCTAAAGCATTACTACTCATCCTATTTACGACGCTCACGACGGGCGCAGTAGCCAAGGACTATACCGTCATTTCCCCGAATGGTCAGTTAGTCATCACCATCCATGCCGACCAGCAATGGTTGAAATGGGAAGTCAAGCATGGGGCGACGGAGGTACTGTCTCCTTCGGAGATTGGCCTCAACGGTGCCTTCCAGAAGATGAACGGTAAGGTGACAAAAAATACCGCCGTCATCAGCAACAGGCAATATCGTGTGGAGTTCCGTGCCGACAACGATGCTGCCGCCTATCGCATCCATGTATTGGACAAGAACGCTGTCACCATTCAGAACGAAACGGCTGAGTTCAACTTTGCCGACGATTACAATGCCTTCATCCCTTACGTCAATGATAATCGAGGGGGCGAACGCTATTGCTTCAGTTTTGAGTCCTACTACGACGAGCAACCGCTCTCGAAGATGTTCGCAGACTCCCTTGCCATTAACCCGCTGGCTGTCAGACTACCCCAAGGGAAACTGGCTGTCATTGCCGATATGGGAGCTATCGACTATCCCGGCATGTTCCTTGTGAAAAACGGTACACACGAGCTGAAGGCTGCCTTTGCCCCCTATCCCACTGCGGAGGAGATAGGCGGCTTCTCCCGTCTGAACCTCGTGCCGACAGCTCGTGCCAACTATATCGCCAAGGACGTGAAAGGTGCATTACCATGGCGTATCGTACTGGTGACAGAACAAGACAAGCAACTGCTGGCAGCTAATCTGCCTCAGCGTTATGGTCCCCAATGCCAACTCACTGATACCTCGTGGATACGTCCCGGCAAGGTGGCTTGGGATTGGTGGAATGCCACTATGCTCACGGGTGTTCCCTTCCGTGCAGGTATGAATACCGATACCTATCGTTACTACATCGACTTTGCCGCCAAGAACCATTTGGAGTATATCATCATTGACGAGGGATGGAGTACGGATGAGTCGCTGCGCTCCGAACTAAATCCAGACATCGACCTGCTGAGTCTGCTACCCTACGCAGAGAAGAAAGGCGTGGGCATTATCCTGTGGAGTTCGTGGCGTAATTGTATCCACCATACAGAAGACGACTTCAAGTATTATGCCTCACTGGGTGTGAAAGGCTTTAAGGTCGACTTTTTCGACCGCGACGACCAGGTAGTGATGCGCTCCGCATGGCAGATTGCCGACTGTGCTGCCCGAAACCACCTGCTACTCGATTTTCACGGCTATCGTCCTACAGGTATTCAAGTGGCCTATCCCAATATCGTCAATTTCGAGGGCGTGAAAGGACTGGAGAACTCGAAGTGGGAACCTCGTGTAGGCGATGGTCCGTTGCACGACCAGCCCCGTTATGACGTATCGATTCCCTATCTGCGCCAGTTGGTAGGTCCGTTGGACTATACCCCTGGTGCTATGACCAACGCCACCCGTGCAGAGTTCTTCGGCAATAACGACCATCCCATGAGTCAGGGTACCCGTGCCCATCAGGTAGCGATGTACATCCTCTTCGATGCTCCTCTGCAGATGCTTGCCGATGCTCCGACGAAGTATGAACGTGAGCAGCCCACTACTGATTTCATCTCTCAGATCCCCACCGTCTTCGATGAGGTCATCGGCATAGACGGACAGTTAGGCGAATATGCCGTCATTGCCAAGCGCAAGGGTATGACGTGGTATGTCGCTGCCATGACCAACTGGACGGCACGTGACATAACGATTGATTTATCGATGCTCAGCGAGGGAAGTCATCAGGCAGAGGTCTTTGCCGACGGTGTCAATGCCGACCGTGATGCCAACGACTATACGAAGACGACGCAAACGGTCAAACAAGGTGATACGCTGAAAGTACACTTGGCTCCAGGCGGTGGCTTCTCGATGATTATCAGATAAAGTAAAATGCTTGGGTTTCCAAGCATTTTACTTTGAGCCTCTTGTCGGATTCGAACCAACGACCCCGAGATTACAAATCACGTGCTCTGGCCAACTGAGCTAAAGAGGCAGGTGGGCAGCTTACTGCATCGCGCCGCTACAACCAAGTACCCTTGCTGCGTTCCCACCCTGGGGGATTCCGAGGGAGCTGGCCGTACAGGACTGCCCATTTTTGGTTTTGCGGCTGCAAAGGTACAAAGAAAAAATGATAAAATGCAAATGATTGCAGATATTTTTTCTTGATTCCAAATAAATTCGTAACTTTGAGACTTTGTCTCGAAATTTTTCGCAAATGCTCAAGGAAACTCCTCACGTTCGAGAAAACCCAAATAAAATTTGGTTTTCTTCTCACTTATTCGTAATTTTGCAGCCGAATATGACACCACAGGAATACATACAACTAAAAGCGTTTGCACGACAGGATGGTGCTTTGCTTGCTTTATTATGGACAGGAAGTCTCTTATGTTATATCCTGGGACTAACCTATCCTCTATTAGGTATAGTTGCACTGATACTCATTGTTGCATCCCCTTTCTTTGCGGCAAATCGTCTACGTCATTTCCGTGACTACGGACGGGAGGGGGTCATCTCTTTCTCACGCAGTTATGCTTATACGATACTTATTTACTTCTATGCCGGTGTCTTGTTCGCCATTGCCGTCTATGTCTATTTCGCCTTCCTCGACAAAGGTTTCTTCCTTAGCAAGATCATGGAGACATTCTGTTCGCCAGAAGGCAGAGAAGCTATCAAGGCATACGGTATTGAGGGACAGTTAGAAGAGAACATCAAGTTCCTCTCGGAAATGCGCCCGATAGACTTTGCCCTGAACATGCTGACCATCAACATCATCACGGGCTTCTTCCTTGGTGTTCCTATCGCTGCAGTGATGCAAAGGGCGAAGAATTGAGAATTAAGAGTTAAAATATGGATATATCAGTAGTTATACCTTTATACAACGAGGATGAGTCGCTACCTGAGCTCTACGACTGGATAGAGCGAGTGATGTCAGCCAACAATTTCTCCTTTGAGGTTATCTTCGTCAACGATGGCTCTACCGACCACTCGTGGGATGTCATCACAGAACTGGCCGCACGTTCAGAACATGTGAAAGGCATTAAGTTCCGTCGTAACTATGGTAAGAGTCCTGCCCTCTATTGTGGTTTCAAGGAGGCACAGGGTGATGTCGTCATCACAATGGATGCCGACTTACAGGACTCTCCTGACGAGATTCCTGAACTCTACCACATGATCAAGGAAGAGCAGTACGACCTCGTCAGCGGTTATAAGCAGAACCGCAGCCAAGGAGACCCGCTATCGAAGACTCTGCCAACCAAACTCTTCAATGCCACCACCCGCAAGGTCAGCGGTATCAAGAACCTGCATGACTTCAACTGCGGACTGAAGGCTTATCGCCGTGAGGTCGTCAAGAACATTGAGGTGTTCGGTGAGATGCACCGTTTCATCCCCTACCTTGCCAAGAATGCCGGTTTCGACAAGATTGGAGAGAAGCCCGTACACCACCAGAAACGCCAGTATGGCAAGTCGAAGTTCATGGGTTGGAACCGTTTCGTGAACGGCTATCTCGACCTGATGACCCTGTGGTTCCTGGGTACCTTCGGCAAGAAGCCGATGCACGTATTTGGTTTTCTGGGTACCATCGTCTTCATCATCGGTTTCTTTGCTGCCTTTTTCTTGGGAGCCCAGAAGGCATGGGCCCTCTACAATGAAGTCCCCATGCGACTGGTGACCGACTCCCCTTATTTCTACATTGCCCTGACCATGATGATGATTGGTACGCAGTTGTTCCTTGCAGGATTCCTGGGCGACCTCATCAGCCGTAACAGCGCAGGACGTAATGACTACCAGATAGAGGAGGAGATCAGATGCGGAAAATAATAGGTGTTATCATGATGCTCATCGTCATCGGAGCGTGTACACAGATTGATTGCCCCGTAGAGAACAGGGTATATACCGTATATGATCTGTTAAAGGAAGACGGCACTACTGACACGTTGAAGGTCGATACGCTGACTATCTCCACCAAACGGGCAGACGGCACCCTTGACACCTTGCTGAGTAGTGCTGTAGGCATTACCTGGTACGAACTTGCCATCAGCTACACCCAACCCGAAGACGAGTTCTATTACATCCTGCATGACACTTTAGGCAACGTCTATAAAGACACCGTCCGTGTCAAGAAGGAGAACTACCAGCATTTCGAGTCCGTAGACTGCCAGCCTGCCTACTTCCACAAACTGACCGAAGTACAGACTACCCACCATATCATCGAGGATATCGAGATTAACAACTCAACTGTCAATTACAATGCAACGGAAGAACATTTCCATATTTATTTCAAGGATCGCTATTAGTCTTGCCTTACTCGCAATGACTCCTACAGCTCATGCGCAACTGAAAATATTCCGCATGGAGAAAGACTCCATTCCTCTCTTCAGGGGATTCTCCGTATCCTTTGACTTGGTGGGACCTGCCAAATTGATGCTCAGTGACCATGGTGAAATAGAAGGAGGATTGCGCATCAATCTGCACGACCAGTGGTTTCCTGTGGTTGAGATTGGTGTGGGTAAGGCAAATCATGAGAATGATGAGGTGACAGAGATTACCTATAAGACGACAGCACCTTATTTTCGTTTGGGTATTGATTTGAACCTGCTAAAAAACAAGCACCAGTCCAACCGTCTCTTTGCCGGTATCCGCTACGCCTTTACCTCCTATAAGGTTGACATTACCCGAAAAGACCTGGTCGACCCTGTCTGGCAATATATGACAGATTTCGGAGAAGAGGGCATAAAATGCAACATGCACTGGTTTGAGGTGGTCTTCGGTATTGATGCCAAGATATTTGGTCCCATGCATCTCGGTTGGAACGTGCGCTACAAGCGGCGTATCGCTCATAAGGAAGGAGACATCGGTCTGTCATGGTATGTCCCTGGCTTCGGCATCAACGACCAAGACACTTTCGGTGCTGACTTCAGGGTTATTATAGATATATAATGCGTAATAAGAAACTCATCTGGCAGTTGCCTTTCCTGACGCTGCTTGTCATCGGTACCATCCTGATCATCCGCCAGCAGCGTTCTATCCCCTACCATACGGACAAGGGAGGTATCTTCGGTACTTTCTATACTATTACCTATCAGTCGGAAGAGAATCTCCAAAAAGAGATTGTTGCAGAACTGATGAAAGTCGACTCAGCCCTCTCGATGTTTAACGAGCGGTCGATTATCTCACATATCAACCGCGAGAAAGGCGGAGAAGCCAACGAGATGTTCATGGAGGTGTTCCGTAAGGCGATGGAGGTCTCCAAGGAGACGGACGGTGCCTTTGATATCACAGTGGCTCCCCTGGTGAATGCATGGGGTTTCGGCTTTAAAGACGGAGAGATACCCACTCGTCAGCAGGTAGACTCCATCCGCCGTTTTATCGGATGGCAGAAGGTGTCCGCAGAGGGGAATACTATCAAGAAGAGCGACCCTCGTGTGATGCTCGACTGCTCTGCGATAGCTAAAGGCTATGGCGTAGATGTGGTGGCACGTCTTTTAAGTAAGAAAGGCATCACCAACTATATGGTGGAGATCGGCGGAGAGGTTATCACCAGCGGCATCAATCCCCGAAGGGTACCTTGGAGGATTGCCGTCATCAAACCCACAGACGACACCCTGTCTGTGAGCAATGAGCATCAGGCAGTGCTGAACGTGACTGACAAGGCGATGGCGACGAGTGGTAACTATCGTCGTTTCTACTATAAGGGAGGCAAACGCTATGCCCATACCATCGATCCAAAGACGGGCTATCCCGTACAGCATAACATCCTGTCTGCCACCGTATTGGCTCCCGACTGCACCACTGCCGATGCCTATGCGACCTCGTTCATGGTAATGGGACTCGAGAAGACAAAAGCTATTCTCGAGAAGCATCCTGAGTTGATGGCGTATCTCATCTATAACGACAAGGACAACAAGTCGGCTGTCTGGTTCTCACCATCCCTCAAAAACAAAATAGAAGAATAATGCCGTCCCTCCATCTCTATGACAAGCTGTTGCAGTTCACGCTCTTCCAGGGTATGAGCCATGCTGACCTGATGGAGGTGGTGACGCATACGAAGATCGGCTTCCATAAGTTCCCGGCAGGCAAAAGACTTGTCTTTGCAGGGGATCCCTGTACACGACTTGCCTTCCTCATCAACGGGACTGTCAAGGCGGAATGCTTTGCAGACAACAAAGCCTATCGCGTTACGGAGCAGTTGTCGGCACCCTATCTCCCTGAACCAGAACGGTTGTTTGGCATCCATCAGCAATACAACAATATTTATACCGCCCTGACAGATGTCAACCTGATAACCATCGACAAACAGGAAGTCATGCTTTTGTTGGAGACACAGCTGGTATTCCGCCTGAACATGCTCAACTTGATGGCGACAGAGACACAACGTCTGTTGCACCATCCCTGGCGTACTTGTCCGAA
>CACZCT010000056.1 GCA_902779745.1 uncultured Prevotellaceae bacterium | reverse complement strand
AATCTCCCTCACGCGCTGGTTGATGACCTCCTCGCTGACCTTGCCAGCCTTGACAGAGTCAAGGAGAGCCTTACCCATATAACGGTCGCCAGGCATCTCTACGTTCATACCAGCCGTCACTGCATCAACGGTAGAGTGAACACCTCCCCAGTCACTGATTACCATGCCAGGGAAGCCCCATTGTTGACGCAGGATGGTGTTCAGCAGATGTTCATTCTCAGAACACCATTTGCCGTTTACCTTATTATAGGCAGCCATCACGCCCCATGCATCTGCCTCCTTTACTGCCATCTCAAAGGGACGCAGGTAAAGCTCGTGCATGGTACGATCAGAGACATTAGTCCTCTTGGTTGTTGAGGGCATAGTGTTTCAGACATACTGCCGTCCCTTCGTCCTGTGAGCCTTTGGTGTACGCTACGGCCAGCATCCCACTCAACAGCGGGTCCTCGCTCAGATACTCATAGGTGCGTCCACCAGTAGGTATGCGTTGTATGTTGATGGCAGGTCCCAGTATCATATCCTTTCCGCGCAGTCTTGCCTCCCGACTCATGCCTCGTCCGTAGGCGTAAGCCCATTCCGTGCTCCATGTGGCAGCGAGTGCCGAGCCTGTTGGGAAGAATGTCGCATAATCAGTGGTGAGTTGGAGGGAGTTCCAGGAGTGAGGCTCCATCTCCTCACGGATGCCGAAAGGTCCGTCAGCATACTCCATATCGGCAATACCCAGTCGGGGGATACCTGCTGACGAGAACATGTTTTTGCCATGCAGCATGGCAATCTTCTCTTCCAGCGTCATGTCTTTGATGATAGCATCAATCTGTGTCTCATGACTCATTAACTGTGTCGGATAGGTCTGTGCCTGTCCTGCTGTAGCTGCGCTCAGCGCAACAATCGCGATTATAGTTCTTATGTTGGACATTATAATAATGTAATAATTTAAAAATGTAATAATGTAAAAATTAAAATGGTCAATAGGCTAGTCCGATGTAACTGTGGGCTGGAAGTTGGATGTCAAACACGGTAGAGCCGTCAGGATAGCCAAAGAAGCGGTTACGACCCCAGAAGCCCTGTACAGGTTTTATCTCAGCAGGTTTCAGTTGTTCCCCTGTCAGCAGATTACGTAGTGCATTCACTTTGCTATTTACCACCACACGCAGTTTGACAGCATTGTCGTTGAAGTTCTCTACCACCAGTGTCTTGTTGTCGTAAGGGAAGAGTGCCACCTTCGACGGACCCTCGATATAGGCACCAATGTCTTTGCTCATGGCACGACGGATGATGTTGAGGGCAGGAGCGGGATAGTCGTAGAGGTTGCCGAAATCATCAGGGATGGTAAGCACGAAAAGCATGCCTTTCGAGTACGTGTCACGCAGCAGGATAGGGAAACCTGAGACGCCTCCGTTGAGGGGTCTGCCTGCGCTGACCACCTCCCACGCGTCGTTGGTGAAGTATTTCACGATGGGGATGATGAACTCACGCTCTGACTTACCTGCATATCCGAAGTCGTTGACAATGGCTTTCAGGTCGCCGCAATATAACTCACAGATGTCTGCGAGGTCGTCTTTGATGACTTTCAACAAGCCTGTGGTGATGATGACATCGCCACCGTTCTTCAGTTGTTGTTTGATGCTCTCCACAATCTTCGGGTCTTTCGCAGCCTGTTCTGTCAACAGAATCTGCTGTTTGCCCTTCACCCATTGCGGATGCATGTCCATGGGCAGACCAATCATTCCGAGGTAGTTCTGCAGGAATTCCTCGCCAGAAGAGTGGTAGGGCTTGTAGGATACCAGTCCGATGGGGTTGCCTAAGGCTCCGATGAGTTGGTCGGTCTGGTGGAGTGTAACATCGGCAAAGCGTGCCATCGTCGTCGGCGTGATGGTCTTGCCGTTTTTGGTGAAGGGAGCCACCATCTCGTCATGACGGAAGCTGTTGCCACCTGCCTCCTGCCATTCAGCACGCATGGCTGGGGTGAGCTTCACATCATTCAGTTGCATGTAGTTCCAGAGGATGATCTCAGGAGTCTTGGACAGCATGGTGAGGTGCAGTTGTTCCGCATAGCGGTCCATGCTCATATGGATGCCGCCAGCATCCACCCATCCGCCACCGTTGCGCCCAGGTGCGATGTTGTCGAAATAACGGACGATATTATAACTCAGATAGTTCTGCAGGTGTTGTGCGGAACCAGGGTCACGTGTCTCTGTTCCTGTCCATATCCCATCGAAATACGTAGGTTCCTCCTCCAGATTGAAGCCCAATCCGTGGAAGTGGTCGTACCAGTTAGGGTATTTGATAATCACCTTCACGTTGGGATTGACAGCCTTGGCAGGCTTCATCACCAGTTCACGACCAGCGTCAGCCATGAGTCGGAGCCGATAGTCCGTCCAACTCTTGTCACCCTTGGCGGCAATCTCGTCATCGTTCTTCAGGTCGATGAAGAAGAAATCGTCGAGGATAAAGTCATCAAAGAACTTGGCTGTATATTCCGATATCTGCTTCACCTGTTGCTGTTCCTCCTCTCGTGCATAACTGTAGGTCTCGAAATCAGAAGGCTCCGAGCGTGTGAACGTGATACCACCACCCACCTCAAGACCTTTCTTCAGGAAGAAATTCTTCACTTTAACGAGGGTCTTCTCAGGAACGGTGTATGCATCACGGTGTGTCTCGATATAAATCTTGTCGAGGTCCACCTGACTACTCACTGTCTCCCAGGTAGATTGAAGGAACTTGTCATCCTCCATCCGTGCCACATCCTGTGCCCGGATATAGGTAGACACCTTGAAATTCTGATACTTTCCTGCTTGGATGGCTGTTACAGTCAGCAAGACTGCTGCAAAAATAATGCTTTTAAGATGGTAGTGTTTCATATTTGTAAGTCTTAGGTATTCTGTTTGTATCTGGAGATTATTTGAGTAGACCCTTGACTTTCTTCAGCAGTTGTTTGGAGGGCATAGCTGCATCATCGACAGGAATGAGATACCATTTGACAGACCATGTTAACGATTTATGGGAATCCAGGGCGGTATAGGCACCCTGACTCTCTAGTTCGATATGGGTTTTCCCTCTGTTGACATAGACTTGTATTTCTGCTTCATCAGGTGCGGGTTGTGAAGGCTGTAAGTCTTTGAAGACCTTGACTAAGAGCAGTCCGTTGGCACAATAGGCCAGCCATCCCTTTCCGTCAGCATTAATTTTGCGATTTTCATTAGTGACATCCGTATGATACCATACGGCACCATACTCAGCCTTGAAATCCATCAGCCCAGCAGGAGTAATCTTATCAACATCTGCCTCAAAGAAGATGAGTCCGTCGCCATTCTGAACGCGTGTAATCTCCCATGGAGCTACTTTGCGTGTCTCATTTGATTCGTTTGTAATGGTGTAATTGATGATGATGGCATTGTCTTTCATATCAGGAAGAAATTCCTTAGTGATACTGTATTTCAGTTTGTCAGAGACGCCACTCTTCATGATTAGTGAACTTCCATTCTCTTCTACGGTATAGGGTTGTTTGTCATATTCAGGTACAGGGGGCCAGTACCATTCTTTTTGCGGGCTTGTCCAAAAGGTACTTCCGAAGGCCTCTGGGAAGCGCAGCTGCGAGATAACCTCAGCATCTTTGTACTTGAAGGATAGTATCTTTCCTCCCTTAGAGTCAATAGTCATGGTCAGGTCATTTACCTGGATGCTGTACTTGGCATCTCCCTCAGATTTGATAAGAGGTGTTCCTGCCCATACAATTAATACATGCACCATGCCAAAGGCGATGGTGCATGCTCTTAAAATTATATCTCTCATCATAAATGTTTTTATTGTTCATTAACGAGATTCTTAAATGACGAGCCGAAAATAACATACTGCGTATTACCGGCAATCGTACCCTCATTCTGTCCCCAGAGGAATGGCCAGTCATCAAAGTTCTCGAAGTGGTCGGGATGGCGGAACAACAACCCGGGAGCTACGTTACCTGGGATAAAGGAAAAGTCTGCACGGTTGTTACCATAGAAGACGGCTTTAGGACGTGCTGCACCTACAGTAGCTACGAAAGAGTAGTTGTGGTAGGGATGACAACCATAGAGCCAATTGGCAACGCGGTATATCTCATCTTTCTTGACGATGTCAGGATAGTAGAGATGGGCATAGTTGACGGTAATACCGAAATTGAGTACCATATTCACACCCGCCCAGTTGCCTAGTCCGATGGGTACACCATAGGGATTCTGTTGGTCAAAGCTCTTGATGTAATCATTATATTTTTCGATATATGGACGTAATTTCTGTTTGTATGCCTCATTCATATAAGGGATGGCATCAAGGGCAGTTTGTATGTTCATAGGCAGTCGCTTGTCGAGTGCTTTCCAAATCTGTTTCTCGAAGTTGTCGAGATACGATTTTTCTCCTGTCGCTCCATAGAGTTGGAGGTTGGTACTCATGTTTCCTGCATCAAAACCACCCAACCAATTGAAATCCTCCTCAGCCTGTGCGTCATTCACAGTTCTTTTGTTATTATTGATGAGGTCCGTTGCCTCTTTCATCAGTCGTTTCGACTGGGTGAGCGCACATTGGGCAAGGTCGTCATTATAGCCTTCAAGGGCGCGAGAGGCGGCTGCGAACATGGTGGCTGCACGAAGGTCGAGACGCGGGTCACGAGTTGTGAAAGCCCACATGTCGTCAGGTGTCCCGCTACGTTTGCCGTCTGAAGAAACTTCATAAGGTTTCAGACTCGGGTCGTAGTGTAGTCCGTCAGTAATGGATGCTGCATCCCCTAAGTGATGATAGTTGTCGAGTATGGAGTTGGAAAGGGTGGATGCCATATGTCCAATCTGTTCTGCCTGTGCCACCAGGTTGAGTGTACCATGCTCAATGAATTGCAGGATGTCTGGTGTTCCGTCAGGGCGATGTAGGTCGACATAACGTTGCTTCTGACTAACAAAAGTCTCATCACGCATAGGGTTGAAGAGTTCCCAAGTGCGGATGAAGTTCTGCACGACATTGATGTTCGAACCGGTCTCAATATCGAAGTCGCCAGCGTCAAAGAAACCACCGATGTTAAGACCGGGGATGAGTTCATAAGGCTTGTATTTCGTATCTGTTGTTGGTCCTTGTGCATGCAGGTCAAAATGGTCGCTGGGCGGTGCTTGTAGATAACCTTCCTTGAAAGGCTCTCCATGCCAGGTGCGGTATCCTTCGTTGACATACATGTGATTCATATGGATGGGAATCCACACATCTGTAGTGGCATCGGTGATCTTGGTATAGACATTTTTGTCAATCAGGAAATTGTTAGTCTTGGTATCACCATATTGGATATAATAGACACCAGGCTGTTTCACTGAAGAGAAGTCGAACTTCACATAGTTATATTTATAATATGGTCCCCATGTTGTAATCTTTCCTTCATAGGCTTTCTCGATCTGACCGTCATCCTTGATGCGCCAGAGTGAGGCAGTTGTCTTAACCTCGTCTTTCTTGTCGAGTTCGATGACTGCCACTTTTGGCTGCTCAGGAATGTATCCTACTTGTGAGAATCCGATATTCGGCTCCCTTATCCAGTTGGGAATAGCATGTGGCTCGACAGTCCATGTGAGAACTTTACCTGTTTTATTGGCAGGTAGCACACTGCGTAATACATACCAGCCGTTTTGGGCAAGCATCCGTCCGTCGTAGAGTTTGAGCTCTGCGTCCGTGCTATTGATACGGATCATGCGTTCAGGTGTGTCGGTAGCCATGATTATTTCATGTCCAGTCTCCATGGGGAGAGGGTCGACAAATCGATTGGTACCTCTGTCGTCGTATGTCTTGAATCCTTTGAACTGTTTAGGTTTTTGGGAGTTAGGACGCGTAATTGTCTGACTGGCGGCATAGCGTGGGAAACGGTTTAGTCTACCATCCATTACAAAAGTCTTTTGCCAATATTGGGAGGGAAGGAATTCTAAATTGAATCCTGCCTCTCCTGCAAGTGCCTCTGGAACAGGCTTGTCCAAAAAGACAGCAATCTCTACAGCCTTACCTTTTGCGGAGACAATAATACGGCTATCAAAATCATAGTCGTCATAACGGAGACTGACCTCAATGGATTTGTTCTCCTGGTCTACTTTACGGGCAGTCATTTTAGGTACGAGGTCCCATTGTTCTGGGGTGTTGTTCAGTCGGACAGCTCCTCCCTGAATGGTTCTCACACCATGATGGATAACCTCAATACCAGAGTTCTTCTCATCATTGAAACCTCCATTAAAACTGTTACTGAAAACCAGTACGTTGACTCCTTGGCATTCAAAATACTCCAAGTCGTTGAGTTGTAAGTCTTGTGCCATTCCTGTCATAGCAATCAGGAAAAACAGACATAAAGAGATTGCCTTCTTAAAGGCTGAACGTTTTGTGTTGGTGGATGTTTTTTTCATATATTGTTATATTGTTGATAATTATTCTTTTTTTTGACGTATAATGATGATGAAAGTCAATTCTATCTAATTATAATTATAGAATATTAACGTTCTTCTTATATAGATTTTTCGTATCTTTGCAACGTAAACAAATGCACAACCTCATGAGGACAGCAATTATAGGCGGTGGTGCTGCTGGATTTTTCTTGGCAATAAACCTGAAGGAGATGATGCCGGAGATGGAAGTGACCATCTTCGAGCGTAGTCATCGGGTATTAGCGAAGGTGGAGGTCTCTGGTGGCGGTCGTTGTAATTGCACCAATTCTTTTGTGGAGGTACGTGATTTACAGACCATCTATCCTCGTGGATATCGTCTGATGAAGCGGCTCTTTAATGTCTTTGACTATCAGGATGCCTATGCATGGTTTGAACGTCATGGTGTTCCTTTGGTGACCCAGGACGATCAATGTGTCTTTCCTGCTGCCCAAGATTCACATGCAATTATTAACTGTTTCTTGTCATTGGCTCATCGTTATCAAATCCGGATATCTACAGGTAGACGGGTACAGTCTATAGAAGATTTGCAAGGATATGATTTTATAGCTGTCACGACAGGTGGGTCTCCTAAGGGAGAGGGCTTAAGATGGCTGTCTGATATGGGGCATGAGATTGTCCGGCCAGTTCCTTCGCTCTTTACTTTCAATATCGCTGACAAGGCATTGACGGCATTGATGGGGACCGTAGTCGAGAAGTCGACTGTGATGATTCCTGGTACCAAGTTCCGGGCAAAGGGACCTTTGCTGGTTACCCATTGGGGAATGAGTGGTCCTGCGATACTCAGACTCTCCAGTTATGCGGCAAGACAACTGGCAGAGCATGAATATCGGATGCCGTTATGTGTCAATTGGACGGATGAAGATGACACAGCGGTACAGACGATTCTTTATCAAATGGCTATACAGCATGCCCAGAAACAACTATCCACTTTTAATCCTTTCGGACTGCCTCAACGCTTGTGGGGTTATCTTTTAGAGAAGTCAATGGCGGATAGGACGCAGTTAAGGTGGAGGGAATTGAACAGGAAAGATATGAATCGGTTGGTCAATATTCTTTGTTGTGACACCTACAAGATAGAAGGTCGTGCTACTTTCAAGGAAGAATTCGTCACCTGTGGCGGTGTGTCCCTCCAAAGTGTCCATTCATCAACGCTTGAAAGCAAGTCGGTACCCAACCTCTTTTTTGCCGGTGAGGTACTTGACATCGATGGTGTCACAGGAGGCTTTAATTTCCAGGCGGCATGGACTACCGCCTATGTAGTAGCCTCCTCAATAGTTGCAAAAACATCAGAATGATACTATAAACCTATAAATATTACAGAACATGAAACTATTATTAAAACTCTTGGTAATGGCGACAGCCTTCATAACAGCAGAAGGTTGGGCGCAACAATTAACAGGTCAGAAGTCGTTCGTGTGCAATGATGACGGGACAGTGACCTTTAACTACAAGAACGACCAAGCGAAGACCGTTTTGCTTGACGTACAGTTTGCTGGGAGGAAAGAAATGCAGCGTGATACAGCGACAGGCCTATGGACGGTGACGGTAGGACCAGCAGCTCCTGATATGTATCCTTACTGCTTCATCGTAGACGGTGTGAGTGTGATGGATCCTGAGAATCCCCAGTATTTCCCCAATGAGGGCTTTAAGAATAGTTTATTGGAGATTCCTTCCAAGACGGGAACTTTGGCGCATGACATTAAAAAGGTTCCTCATGGACGTATGGAGTATATCCATTATTACTCCAAGAGTCTAGGTGGAACAAATAATGCCGTCGTCTACTTACCGCCTAACTACATGATGGACATGCAAAAGAAATATCCGGTGTTCTATCTGATCAGTGGTACGACAGATACGGAGGAGGTCTATTATAAGGTGGGACGTGTCAATTATATCCTTGATAACCTGCTTGCCGACAAGGCTGCAAAGGAGATGATCATCGTATTGCCTTACGGTAATCCTAATAAGTTACTGCCTGCAAAGCCCGAGGGTAACGGCATGCCTCAGACGCGTTTTGGCGGGGATGTGTTCAGTAAGGACCTTATCAATGACTTGATGCCTTATATCGAGAAGAACTACCGTACCATCAATAACCGCGACCATCGTGCCATAGGAGGTTTCTCCCGTGGTGGTAATCAGGCGCTCTTCAATGGATTGAGCAACCTCGATAAGTTTTCCTATCTCTGTTCCTATAGTTCTTTCACATCAATGGATATCCCTCAAGTCTATGACAATGCCGCCGATACTAACAAAAAGATCCATTTGTTTTGGTTAGGAGTGGGAACAGACGATTTTCTCTATGGCAATGCCCGTGACTATATGGAGTTCCTTGATAAAAAGGGCATCCGTTCTGTCAAGGAGTATACGAACGACAAATATGGACATACTTGGATGAATGCCAAATATTTCCTATATAAAACCCTACCATTATTGTTTGACAAAAAGGCCGCTGAGGCTGCAATGAAGGAAGCACAGCCTGCCCCAGCCGCCACAGGTAAGGAGCAACAGTTTACCCCTGGGGTGATGGCACGTCTGTTCCCGAAACCCATCATTTCTCCAGAGTATACGGAGCAAGGTATCATTTTCCGCTTCAAGGCACCAGAAGCACAGAAGGTGGAGTTAGCGTGTGAGATTCTGCCGAAGCCCCTGCCGATGGAGAAAGATTCGGATGGCGTATGGAACGTGACGATGACGGATTTCCTTTTTGAAACCTTTAAATACTGTTTCGTGGTGGATGGTACACAAGTGGCTGATCCCAGCAATATGTTCTTGTCTCCAGACCGTGGTTTTAAGTATAGCATTGCCGACAATCCTCAGTCCCCTTTCAATTTTGCTTCACAAGGGGATATCGCACATGGCAGGGTAGGTTATGACGTGGAACGTCAGGAGGCATGGTATATGTCACCAATGCCAGCTACACCAACGATGCCAGCCTTTATACAACTTGTACCAGGAGAGGGTGATACTATGGAGAGCTGGTTCAAGATGGGAGGTGCTGACGCTATTGCTGACCGACTGATGGCAGACGGTAAAACAAAACCGTGTGTGATAACGACCAGTTCCATGGAGTTCATGCATCAGGGAGGTCCTCAGATGCCTGACTTCAAGATTCATACCCTTCGTGCCGATGATTATCCGACATGGTCACTCCGTCGTCGTGCATTGGTGGGTCTCCTCTTGCGTATCGGCAAGGAGCCTGCACCGTCATTCCCTAATTTCGGTGGCGGAGGCTTCGGTGGCGGCTTCGGTGGTCCGGGAAATATGGATAATGGTTTTTAACGAATATAAAAAGATGATATGATGAAAAAGTTATTGTATTTATTAGTAACAGGACTGACGGTTATTACGGCATCTGCTCAGTACAAGTATCCGTTCCAAGATCCCAAGCTCTCTTATCAGGAGCGTGTGGAAAATCTCATCTCTCTATTGACTCCCGAAGAGAAGGTAGGACTGATGATGAACAAATCGGCATCTGTTGACCGTCTCGGTATTCCGTCGTATAACTGGTGGAGTGAGGCATGTCATGGTGTACGCCAGAGTGACTATACCGTCTATCCGCAACCGATTGGTATGGCGGCAGCCTTTAATGCTCAACTGGTTTATGATGTGTTTTCGTCAGTCTCTGATGAGGCCCGTGCCAACTGGAACCGTAGTGACCATAACATCTTCAATGTACCGATGGGCGCGATCTATTATCCAGGTAATCCTGAACTCACCTTCTGGTGTCCAAACGTAAATATTTTCCGTGACCCCCGTTGGGGACGCGGACAGGAAACCTGTGGTGAGGATCCTTATATGAATGCTGTACTGGGTGTCCAGACTGTATTAGGCATGCAGGGAAATGACAGCCATTATTTCAAGACCCATGCATGTGCCAAGCATTATGCCGTACATAGCGGACCGGAGCCCTTGCGCCATTCGATGAACGTGGATCCTACCAATCGTGACCTTTGGGAGACCTATCTGCCTGCTTTCAAGGCATTAGTGAAGAAGGCCAATGTGCGTGAGGTGATGTGTGCCTATCAGCGTTTCGAAGGTAAGCCTTGTTGCACGAGTGACCGTCTGCTGATAGATATCCTGCGTAATAAATGGGGATATGATGCTATCGTCTTGACCGACTGTGATGCTATCAATAACTTCTATAGCAAAGGACAGCATGAGACACATAAGGATCCACTTTCGGCAAGTGTTGATGCAGTATTGAATGGTACGGACCTGGAGTGCGGAAAGGTGTTTATGTGCCTGACAGAAGGACTGAAGAAGGGACTTATCAAAGAGTCAGACCTTGACCAGCATCTGCGTAAAACGCTTTATGGACGTTTCGAACTGGGTATGTTCGACCCTGCCGAGATGTTGCCGTGGGCAAACTTGGGACCTGAAGTTATCAGTAGTGAGAAGAATGA
>CACZCT010000055.1 GCA_902779745.1 uncultured Prevotellaceae bacterium | reverse complement strand
TGCAGGATGCCTACAAGAGTATTCTGGAGAGTCTTGCCCATGCAGGAACCTATAATGATTATAAAGTAGAGACCACATTCATCAACAGCGAGTTCATCACCCGTGATAACGTGGCGGAAAAAATGGCAGGGATGGCAGGCATCGTCATCTGTCCCGGCTTTGGCAGCCGTGGTATCGAGGGTAAGATCATCGCTGCCGAATATACCCGTACCCACGACATTCCCACCTTCGGCATCTGCCTGGGTATGCAGATGATGGTGATTGAGTTCGCACGGAATGTCCTAGGCTATCAGGATGCCAACAGCAGTGAGATGGATCCCGACACCCCGCATAATGTCATTGACATGATGGAAGAGCAAAAGACCATCACACAGATGGGCGGTACGATGCGACGGGGTGCCTATGAGTGCGAACTCGTCACGGGCAGCAGGACATGGCAGGCGTATGGGGAAGAGACGCTCATCCGGGAACGACATCGTCACCGTTATGAGTTCAACAACCAGTATATGGACGAATTCGAGCAGCATGGTATGCATTGTGTCGGTATCAATCCGGAGGCTGACCTCGTGGAGATCGTGGAGATACCGACCTTGAAATGGTATATCGGTACGCAGTTCCATCCGGAATACTCCTCTACCGTGCTGAGACCGCATCCTCTTTTTATGAGTTTTATGAAGGCATGTATTGAAGACTTATAATCATTACAGAAGTGGAACAGCTGAAACATGAATGTGGCGTAGCACTCATCAGGCTCCTGAAGCCATTAGAGTACTATCAACAGAAATACGGAACACGGCGTTATGGATTGAATAAACTCTATCTGTTGATGGAGAAGCAGCATAACCGTGGACAGGAAGGTGCGGGTGTTGCTTGTGTCAACATGGATGCTCCTGTCGGAACAGAGTATATGTTTCGTGAGAGGGCAGAAGGTGCGAACGCCATCACCGAGATCTTTAAAAGGATAGACGACTCCTTTACTGGACAGTTGTACATGGGACATCTGCGCTACTCCACGACGGGGAAAAGCGGACTGACCTATGTTCATCCTTTCCTGCGTCGTAACAACTGGCGGGCCAAGAACCTGTGTCTTTGCGGTAATTTCAACATGACCAATATCGATGAGGTCTTTCAGTACCTCACCCGACATGGACAGTCGCCCCGTATCTACGGCGATTCCTATATCACCTTGGAACTGATGGGACATCGCCTCGACCGGGAGGTGGAACGTCTCTACCGGGAGGCTAAGGAGAAGGGATTGGAGGACGAAGAAGTCACCTGTTATATTGAGGCGAATGTGCAGATGGCGAATGTGCTAAAGACCACGATGCCTCATTTCGATGGAGGCTATGTGATGTGCGGACTGACCGGAAGCGGAGAGATGTTTGCCGTCCGTGACCCCTGGGGCATCCGCCCTGCCTTCTACTATCAGGACGAGGAGGTCGTCGTATTGGCAAGTGAGCGCCCTGTGATTCAGACCACCTTCGACCTCCATGCGGATGATATCCATGAGTTGGAGCCCGGACAGGCACTCATCGTCCATCAGAGCGGCAAGACGTGTCTGGAACCCATCCTGCCCCCTCAGGGAAACTATCGCTGCTCCTTTGAGCGTATCTATTTCAGCCGAGGGTCTGACCGTGACATCTACCAGGAGCGTAAACGGTTGGGTGAGCAGTTGACACAACCTATCTTGAAAGCGATTAACGGTGATGTGGAGCATACCGTGTTCTCGTATATTCCCAATACTGCCGCTGTGGCATTCTATGGAATGACCGACGGTTTCCGACGGCAGAACCATGAGGTGCGGATTGAGAAGGTCGTATGGAAGGACATCAAACTGCGTACCTTCATCACGGAGGGCAATGAGCGCAACGATCTGGCCGCCCATGTCTATGATATCACCTACGGTTGTCTGCAACCCGATGTGGACAACCTCGTCATCATCGACGACTCTATCGTGCGTGGCACGACCTTACGGGAGAGTATCTTCAAGATTCTCGACCGCCTGCACCCCAAGAAGATTGTGATGGTGTCAAGTTCACCGCAGATACGTTATCCCGACTACTATGGCATCGATATGTCACACCTGGAGGAACTGTGTGCTTTCCGTGCCACTATGGAGCTCATCAGGGAGCGTGGCATGCGACAACTGATCATCGACACCTATCGCTTATGTAAGAATGAGCCGGAAGCGGAGAACCATGTCCGTGCTGTCTATGCCCCCTTCACCGTGGAGGACATCAACCAAAAGATTGTGGAGATGCTCCGTCCGGAAGGGATGCGCTCTCCTGTGGAACTGGTGTTCCAAAGTATCGAAGGACTTCATGAGGCATGTCCCAACCACCCTGGTGACTGGTATTTCACGGGTCACTATCCCACAGCGGGCGGTATTCGTATGGTGAACCAGGCTTTTGTGGACTATGTGGAGAAAGTATTAAAAATGCAATTATAAAAGATAAGATTATGTGTGGAATCGTTGGAATATTTCATGTAAAGGAACAGACGCATGAGTTGCGTGAAAAAGCGTTGAAGATGAGTCAGAAGATCCGGCACCGTGGTCCGGACTGGAGTGGCATCTATTGTGGCGGCTCCGCTATCCTCGCCCATGAACGGTTGAGCATTGTCGACCCGGAGTCAGGACAGCAGCCCTTGTATGCTCCTGACCGTCGTCAGGTACTTGCTGTCAATGGTGAGATATACAATCATCAGCAAATCCGTGAGTATTACAAAGGTCAGTACGAGTTCCAGACAGGCAGTGACTGTGAGGTCATCCTCGCCCTCTATCGCGACAAGGGCATCCACTTCTTGGAGGATCTCAGCGGTATCTTCGCCTTCGCACTCTATGATGAGGAGAAGGATGAGTTCCTGATAGCCCGTGACCCGATAGGTGTCATCCCCCTGTATATCGGCTATGACGACGACGGGACAGTATATGTCGCCTCTGAGTTGAAGGCATTGGAAGGACAGTGCCAGCGTTATGAGCCTTTCTTGCCAGGACATTATCTCTGGAGTGTGGAAGGAAAGATGAAACGGTATTACTGCCGCGATTGGTTCGACTATGAGGCCGTGAAGGACAATCCTGCCTCTGTGGAGGCCATCCACGATGCTCTTGAGGATGCCGTTCGCCGCCAGTTGATGTCTGATGTCCCTTATGGTGTATTGCTCAGTGGCGGTCTCGACTCGTCAGTCATCTCCGCCATTGCGGAGAAATACAGTGAGATGCGTATTGAGGATGACTCGAAGACGAAGGCCTACTGGCCCCGTCTGCACTCCTTTGCCGTAGGCTTGAAAGGGGCTCCCGACTTGGCGAAAGCGCGCATGGTCGCCGACCATATCGGTACGGTACACCATGAGATCAACTACACTATCCAGGAAGGACTGGATGCCATTCGTGATGTCATCTACTTCATTGAGACCTATGATGTGACGACGGTCCGTGCCTCTACCCCCATGTATCTGTTGGCGCGTGTCATCAAGTCGATGGGTATCAAGATGGTTCTCTCCGGTGAGGGTGCTGACGAGATCTTCGGCGGCTATCTCTATTTCCATAAGGCCCCGGATGCACAGGCGTTCCATGAGGAGACGGTGCGCAAACTCTCGAAACTCTATCTCTACGACTGCCTGCGTGCCAACAAGAGTCTGTCGGCATGGGGTGTGGAGGGACGCGTACCCTTCCTTGACAAGGAGTTCCTGGATGTCGCTATGCGTACCAATCCGTCAGCGAAGATGTGTCCTGGAACGATGATGGAGAAGAAGATTGTCCGTGAGGCCTTTGCCGATATGTTACCTGCAGAGGTGGCATGGCGACAGAAGGAGCAGTTCAGCGACGGGGTAGGCTATTCGTGGATTGACACGTTGAAGAAGATTACGTCCGAGACAGTCACTGACGAGCAGATGGCACATGCCGCTGAGCGTTTCCCGATACATACGCCCCAGAACAAGGAGGAGTATTACTACCGTAGTATTTTCGCAGAGCATTTCCCCAGTGACAGTGCCGCCCTCAGTGTACCCAGCGAGGCGAGTGTTGCCTGCTCGACGGCAATAGCCTTGGAGTGGGACGCGTCGTTCAAAGGGAAGAACGATCCCAGTGGACGTGCCGTCATCGGTGTTCACGAACAGTCCTACTAAAGATCATGAGAAAAGGAAAAAGGCATCCCGTTCACTGCGGGATGCCTTTTCTTATGTTAAGCTGATGGCCTGACGCTTATTTCCTGAGATAAGCGTCTACTTTTTGTGCTGTCTGCTTACCACTCGCCATGGCACGTACCACCAGACTGGCCCCGTTCAGTGCATCACCGCACATAAAAACATTCTCTGCCAGTTTGGGTTGTTCGGGTTTCAGGAATCCCATGGCAAGCAATACCAGTTCCGCCTTGATGACCTCTGGTTTTCCTTTCTCCACCATGATGGGACGACCTCCTTCGGGATTTGGCTTCCAATCTATCTCCTGTACTTTCACACCTGTCAGTTTGCCATCCTTTCCCAAGAATTCCAGTGTGTTGATGTTCCAACGGCGTACACAGCCTTCCTCATGGCTGCTGGTTGTCTTCAAGGTACGAGGATAGGCAGGCCATGGATTATTGGGATCGGTGGGACCGACGGGCGGTTTGGGCATGATCTCTATCTGTGTCACGCTCTTACAACCCTGACGGTGTGCCGTACCGATACAGTCGGAACCCGTGTCACCGCCGCCGATGACGAGCACATCCTTGCCTTTTGCCGTCACCAGTTCTTCCTTACTGAACTCCTTACCGGCAAGGATACGGTTCTGTTGTGACAGAATATCGAGGGCAAGGTGTATTCCCTTCAGTTCCCTGCCAGGAATCTTCAGGTCACGGGCTGTAGGTGTGCCAGTGGCAATCACGATGGCATCATAGTCTTTCAGTATCGCGTCGGAGCCGTTGCTGCTGCAGGTGGTATTGAACACGAACATCACACCTTCTTCCTCCAGTACACGCATACGCCGGTCGATGATGGTCTTGTTGAGTTTGAAGTTCGGAATACCATAGCGCAGGAGTCCTCCTGCTGCCTCGTTCTTATCAAATACAGTCACGCTATAGCCCATCAGGTTGAGGTCGTGGGCTGCGGCAAGTCCTGCAGGACCCGCACCGATGACGGCAACACTCTTACCATTGCGCTCAGGATGATGGACGGTGATGAAACCCTCGCGGAAGGCAGCCTCCGTAATGGCACACTCGTCCTCACGGTTAGTGGTCGGCTCATGTTCGATGAGATTCAGGATACACGACTTCTCACAGAGGGCAGGACAGACACGTCCTGTGAACTCCGGGAAGGGATTCGTGGCATTCAATAACCGGTAGGCGAGTTCCCAGTCTCCCTTATAGAGAGCATCATTCCATTCTGGCGGTTTATTGCCCAAAGGACATGCCCAGTGGCAGAAGGGAACACCGCAGTCCATACATCGGGATGCCTGTGCCCTGCGTTCTTTCGTGTTTAAAGTCTGCTCCACCTCTCCGAAATCGTGGATGCGGTCGTGTATCGGACGATAGCCTGCCTCTTGGCGGTGTATCTCTAAAAATGCTTTCGGATTTCCCATTGCGTAAAATTTAAGAATTTAAAAATTAAAGAATTAAATGCGACAATTTTTACATTATTACATTTTCTCATTTTTACATCTTACTAATAATCACGCTGCATGTCAGCAATCTTCTGACGCAGCTTGTTCATCTGCTCCTCCTGTAAGACACGCTTGTATTCGATAGGTACCACTTGGATGAAGTCCTCTATATAGCGCTGCCAGTCGTCAAGCATCGTCCGTGCGAGTTTGGAGCCCGTATACAGGTAGTGCTGACGGATGAGTTCATGCAGTTCCTTACGGCTCACACTGTCCTCCACAAGATTGATCTCCACCATATCCATATTACAGAAATAGTCAAAGTTATGACGCTTGTCCCAGACATAGGCGACACCTCCCGACATACCTGCGGCGAAGTTACGGCCTGTCTCACCCAGAACGACGACACGTCCTCCTGTCATATACTCGCAGCAGTGGTCGCCTGCTCCTTCGATGACTGCTATCGCACCACTGTTACGGACACCGAAGCGCTCACCCACCTTACCGTTGATATAGAGTTCTCCGCTCGTGGCTCCATAGAGTCCTGTATTACCGGCGATGATGTTCTCCTCCGCATTGAAATTGGAGCGGACGGGTGGCAGGATGGCGATACGTCCTCCGGAGAGGCCCTTGGCGAAGTAGTCGTTGGTCTCACCCTCTAACTTAAAGGACACTCCCTTGGTGAGGAAGGCACCGAACGACTGTCCTGCCGACCCTTTGAACTTGATGTTGATAGTTTGGTCAGGCAGTCCTGCCTGTCCGTATTTCGTGGCGATGGCACCTGCCAGCATGGCACCTGCTGCACGGTCCGTGTTCTTGATGGCGAAGTCGAGGTTGACTTCCTCCTGTTTCTCCAAGGCAGGTTGTGCCGCCTTGATAATCTGCTGGTCGAGCACGTCGTCCAGTCCCTTGTTGGGGTCTACCGTATGGTAAAGGGTGGTGTCACCCTCTTCCTGGTGCAACAGTCTCGTAAGGTCGAGCACATTAGGTTTCGTCTCCACCAGTTCCGTGTGTCCCACGATGTCGTTCAGATGTTTGAAACCCATCTCCGCGAGGTATTCACGCACCTCTTGGGCGAGGAAGGTGAAATAGTTCACCAGGTATTCATAGCGTCCGATGAAATGCTTGCGCAACGCAGGATTCTGGGTGGCGACACCCATCGGACAGGTGTTTAGGTTACATTTGCGCATCATCATACATCCCAGGACGATGAGTACGGAGGTACCGAAACCAAACTCCTCGGCACCCAGTAGTGCCATCACGACGATGTCACGACCCGTCTTGATCTGTCCGTCCACCTGCAGGCGTACCTGTTCGCGCAGTCCGTTCTTGACGAGTGTCTGCTGGGTCTCGCTCAGTCCAATCTCCGGAGAGATACCGGCAAAGCGCATACTGCTTGCCGGAGAGGCACCAGTACCACCCTCTGCACCAGAGATAACGATGAGGTCGGCTTTCGCCTTTGCCACACCGGCGGCTATGGTACCCACGCCACTCTCTGCGACGAGTTTCACACTGATGGCTGCCCGTGGGTTGACATTCTTCAGGTCGAAGATGAGTTGGGCAAGGTCCTCAATGGAATAGATGTCATGATGAGGCGGCGGGGAAATGAGGGAGATACCCGGAATACTGTGACGTGTCTTGGCAATGACCTCGTTGACCTTGAAGCCAGGCAGTTGTCCGCCCTCTCCGGGCTTGGCACCCTGTGCCACCTTGATCTGTATCTCCTCGGCATTCACCAGGTATTCCGTCGTCACACCAAAACGGCCAGATGCCACCTGCTTGGTCTTGGACGACAGGGAGATGCCGTCGACGGTGCTGTGGAAACGCTCAGAGTCCTCACCGCCCTCACCCGTATTACTACGTGTGCCAAGTTTGTTCATGGCAAGGCAGATGGCCTCATGTGCCTCCTTCGAGAGGGCACCGAACGACATTGCACCTGTCACGAAATGCTTGACGATAGCCTCCACGGGCTCCACCTCATCCACGGGGATGGGGTTTCTCTTGAAGCCGAGGAAATCGCGGATGAAGATGGGGTCTGCCTTCTCGTCGACCAGTCGGGTGTACTCCTTGAATTTCTCGTACGAGCCTGTCCTTGTCGCCAGTTGCAGGGTGGCGATGGTCTCTGGGTTCCAGGCATGGCGGATACCGTCCTTGCGCCAATGGAACTGTCCCTGGTTAGGGAGGAATGTTGTGTCTGTGTTGTTATGAGCGTAGGCTGCGTCATGCAAGGCATTGGCATCATGTGCGATCTTCTCCAGTCCGATACCTCCGATAGTACTGACTTCCGTACCGAAATAGGTCTTCAGCAGATGCTCGGAGAGTCCGATGCTCTCAAAGATCTTTGCACCACGGTAACTGCGGATGGTCGAAATACCCATCTTCGCCATGATCTTGAACAAGCCTTTCTTCACGGCTTTGATATAGTTCGCCTCTGCCGTGGCGTAGTCTTCCTGTATCTTATGCCGCTTGACAAGGTCGTCGAGGATGGCGAAGGTCATATAGGGACAGAGGGCGGAGGCACCATAGCCCAGCAACAGGGCAGCATGCATCGTCTCACGGATCTCTCCGCTCTCCACGATCAAGGCGGTCTGTACACGTTTGCCGACACTGATGAGATAGTGGTGGACGGCACTCACGGCAAGCAGGGAGGGGATGGCGGTATGGTCGGCATTCACGTCACGGTCGGAGAGGATGATATAGTTATACCCCTCGTCTACGGAGTGCTCCGCATCATGACAGAGTTTGTCAAGTGCTTCCCTCAGTCCCTCTTCTCCTTTCCTGCCGTCAAACAGGGTTGGCAGTTTGACAGTGTTGAAGCCTTTATAGCGGATATTACAGAGGATATCCAACTGGGTATTGTTCAGGATGGGATGAGGCAGGCGTACCATCTTACAGTTGGTCTCATCAGGTGTGAGGATACCGTGTCCCACCCTTCCGATATATTCCGTCAGCGACATCACCAGTTCCTCACGGATGGAGTCGATAGCAGGATTGGTCACCTGTGCGAACTGCTGTCTGAAATAGTTGAAGAAGGTCTGCGGACGGTCGGAGAGAACGGCAAGCGGGGTGTCATTACCCATCGCGGCAGTAGGCTCCACACCATTCACCGCCATCGGGGCGATGGTACCGTCGATATCCTCTTCTCCGTAGCCGAACATGATTTCCTTCTGCAACAAGTCCGGTACGGCATTCTCTACATGGCGACCGCTCTTCAGTTTCTCCAACTGGATGCGGTTGGTGGAGAGCCACTGGCGGTAGGGATGTTCATGGGCCAGTTGCTCTTTGATCTCACCGTCGTAGTATATCTTGCCTTCCTGTGTGTCTATCAATAGGATCTTACCTGGCTGGAGCCGTCCCTTCTCTGCCACCTCCGTAGGGTCGAAGTCGATGACACCTGCCTCTGAGGCAACTACCATCGTGTCGTTCTTGGTGATGGTATAGCGGGCCGGACGAAGACCGTTACGGTCGAGCATGCCACCTGCGAAGCGGCCGTCACTGAACAACAGGGCGGCAGGACCGTCCCATGGTTCCATGAGGATGGAGTGGTATTCGTAGAATGCCTTCAGGTCTTCTGAGATGGGATTCTTGTCATTGAACGACTCAGGCACTAGTACGCTCATAGCATGGGGCAGGGAGAGTCCGCTCATCACGAAGAACTCCAATACGTTGTCCAGACTGGCGGAATCGCTCATCCCCGGTTGTACGATAGGCGTAATCTGCTGGATGTCGCCCAGGGCACCGCTGTTAAGCACACGCTCCCTTGCCTGCATCCATCCCCTGTTGCCGCGGATGGTGTTGATCTCTCCGTTATGGGCCAGCAAGCGGAAGGGCTGGGCTAATGACCACGTAGGGAATGTGTTTGTGCTGAATCGTGAGTGCACTAGCGCCAGTCCGCTTGTGAAATAGGGATTCGAGAGATCGGGGAAGTACTCACGCAGTTGTCGACTGGTGAGCATTCCCTTATAAATAATGTTTGTGTTGCTCAGTGAACAGATATAGAAGTCCTTGTCGTCCACCCTGCGCTCTATCTTCTTGCGTATAGTATATAAGGTACGCGCAAAGGTAGGCACATGGTCGTCAGTGACTCCCGTGATGAACACCTGTTTGATGGCAGGCTCGTTGCTGAGGGCTGCCTGTCCTAAACAGGCGGAGTTGGTGGGGACGTTGCGCAGGTGCATCAACTGCAGTCCCTCACGCTCTATCTCCTCAATCATCACACTCAGGATAGCCTGTTGCTGTTGCTCTTCTTTCGGCAGGAAGACGATACCTGTACCGTACTTGCCTTTCTCAGGCACGGGAATACCCTGTAACAGGATGAACTCATGGGGTATCTGCAGCATGATACCTGCTCCGTCACCCGTCTTCTTGTCGGCTCCCTCAGCACCGCGGTGCTGCATGTTCTCCAGTACGCGCAAGGCATTGTCCACTAGTTCGTGGCTCTTGTTACCATGAATATTGACCACCATACCCACACCGCAGGCATCGTGCTCATATTCGCTTCTATAGAGTCCTTGTTGTTTGGAAGTTTGCTTACATTTTGTCATATTATCCTTGATTAAACCTTCATTTTGCTTGCAAAATTACGGATTTATAAGACAAAATGTCGCAATATACCTCAAGTTTCTATCAAAGAAGAAGCGCAATCTTTCAATCTCTAAGTATATGCCGACAAATACTTTCAATTTGAAAGAGAATCCCTCATGAATAGTTCCAAATTAACAGAAACCCCAAAAATTAAAGACTTAACTCCTTCAAGATTTCTCCGAATCGTGTAATCTTGCGCAGCCGTTCATGCGGATATTCCGTTGATTTTTCCAAAGCCCATACCACATGGTAGGGAATATGGATAGCCCAGGCTCCCGTGGCAAGGGCTGGCACGATGTCACTGCGGAAGGAGTTGCCCACCATCAGCGTCTGTTCCGGGGCGACACCCAGGTTCTCGCAGAGTTGGCGGTATTCCCTTTCGGTCTTG
>CACZCT010000054.1 GCA_902779745.1 uncultured Prevotellaceae bacterium | reverse complement strand
GCATAGAGCAGCTGTGTACCGGCATCGGTTTGCTGCATATTGAGGGAAAGCTGTGCGCGATGCATCGCTTTTGAGCCGCCTTGGCGTTTTTGCATGAAGGCACGGGCCTTCTCCATGGCTTCCTGCTGGCTGACTTCCGCAGCGAACAGGGTCATTCCCGAAATAAGAATGATAAATAATGATACGAGTCGTTTCATAGATTCCAAACTTTAATTTTGGTACAAATATACAACTTTTTTAATAAACTTAGTTGAAAACGAACAAAAATGTTTATCTTTGCAATACTCACAAGGGGACAGTCCCCCTGTGAGCCTACATCTTTCGTCCTTAACCCTGAACCAAAAGTTCCCTCATACTTCAGCCCTCAAACTTCATTAGGGGCTGGATTCCCCTCGTCTGCAGAGGATTACATGATGGAGAGTATTGACTTCAATTGTGACAAGAGCAAGAATCCGACGACTCGCTGGAGTGATATTATCAAGTTGAAATAAGTGCTTGACAATTTGACAGTTTGACAGTTGACAGTTATTGATTTTTGAAGTGAAAAGGGGATTAATAGTTATACTATATATATAATATATATATTATATATATAGTATATATTTATACATAAAATATTCAATACTGTCAAATGTCAAAAATGCTACTTCTTTTCATGGTAATGCCTTCTATCACTTGTTCCAATACCTCCTTCACTTTGTTCCAAAGCCTGTTATACCCCCTAAGGAAGCATTCCTTTGTCCCCACAACAGATATTGAAATGAAGCATGGAAGGCATTGAAATGTTAAATTGAAAAGTTTGGTGCTGAAAACGTGCACGTTTGGGGTACCAAAATTTGGTGGTAGGTGAAATTATTATTAATTTTGCCATTGCAATGAGGAAGAGCTGCAGATCTGAATCAACGCAAAAACTAAACTAAATTACAAACCTTTAAAAACACACAAAAACTATGAGTCAGAAGATACTATCATTCGAAAATGAAAAGATTTAGAGTCCCTTGATAAGGGACGGCTATAATGCAGGGATAAAAAAATCTCAGATTCCTTTTGCATTTTGCTCATTTATTCGTATCTTTGTCCACAAAAGAAAAACTAATAACTAAAACGCTATGGATTTTGTGATGATTCTTCAGCTTCTTATTGTATTAGGGGCATTGTGGGTTGGTTCCCGTTTTGGCAGTCTTGCCTTAGGTGCAATCTCTGGTATCGGTCTAGCCTTGTTGGTATTTGGCTTCGGACTGAAACCTGGTAATCCTCCTACTGATGTGATTTACATCATTATAGCAGCCGTCACCTGTGCCGGTATCATGCAGGCATCGGGAGGTATGGACTGGTTGATACAGATTGCGGAGAAACTGCTGCGTAAGCATCCCGACCGCATCACGTTCCTAGCTCCCCTGACCACCTTCTTCCTAACGGTGTTGGTGGGAACGGGTCACGTGGTTTATACGCTGATGCCTATTATCTGTGATATCGCCCTGAAGAAAGGCATCCGTCCGGAGCGTCCCTGTGGTGTCGCCTCTATCGCCTCCCAGGTAGGTATCACCTGCTCCCCTATCGCTGCCGCTGTCGTCGCCTTTGTGACGATATCTAATGCCAACCACTTTGATGTCAACATCCCAGGTGTGCTGATGGTCTCCATCCCTGCCTGTCTTTGTGGACTGATGGCTGCCGCAGCAGCATCCTACCATCGTGGACTGGATCTCGACAAGGACCCGCAGTTCCAAGCAAAACTGAAGGATCCCGCCCAATACGAATATATCTATGGCGGTTCTGCCACTACGCTTGACAAGGTGATTCCGAAAGAGGCAAAGCGTGCCGTATTCATCTTCTTAGGAGCACTGGCAGTGATTGTATTCTTCGCCATTTTCCAGAATGCGTTGCCTGCTTACGATACCTTACGTGCAGTGAAAGGTGCCGACCCGTTGGTGGTCAACGACTCTGTCACCCTGACGGCAGACCAGCTTGTGAAGGCTAAGATATCTGTGACAGGACTCACGGAGAATTTCCAAAAGCCTCTTGCGATGAATCTTGTCATTCAGATTGTGATGATCAGTGCAGCAGCATTGATGATTATCTTCTGTAAGGCTTCACCCAAGAAAGCTGTGGCCGGTCCTGTATGGCAGTCTGGTATGGTGGCCGTCGTTGCCATCTATGGTATCGCATGGCTTGCAGACACCTATTTCTCCAATTACATGAGTACGATGCAGACGATGCTTGCTGATATCGTGAAAGAGTATCCTTGGTCTATTGCTTTCGTATTCTTCCTGGTATCCGTACTCATCAACTCCCAGGGAGCCGTTGTTGTTTCCATGCTGCCCCTCGCCTACTCTTTGGGTATTCCTGGTCCTATACTCTTGGGCGTACTTCCCAGTGTCTACGGTTATTTCTTCATCCCGAACTATCCCTCGGATATCGCCACGGTGAACTTCGACCGCTCGGGTACGACGGTGATCGGTAAATACCTGCTCAACCACTCCTTTATGATGCCTGGCTTGATCTGTGTATCCACCTCCACCATCGTTGCCTACCTGTTGTCAATGCTATTCTATTAATGGAGGATTGTTTTCTTTCCGTTCACGATATATAGTCCCTTTGACAATTGGGAACTGTTAAGGCGGTGTCCCTGCAGGTCATATATGACCTGGTTGCCTGTAATCTCTCTCTTATCATCTTGGCGCATCTCACGGATATCTGTAGTCCCATAACTATCAGCTGTCAGAATGAGTTGTCCCAGGATGCAGTCGCCATATGACACATCAGCGGTATAAAGTGCGATGACATATTCACCTTGTTCAGTAATGTCAAAGGAAAATGTCTGCTGCTCCAATTGTCCGAAACTGTTTGATGCCACATTGCCGATATTGATGGTTGGCAGATAGGTTTGTTGGGCAACACTTGTACCGTCGGCACGTTTCTCAATATCCAGTTCAACAGGTTCGAAGTTCGGCTTGTTCCAGTTACATATCTTATATTTCAGCGTATAGTGACCTGGAGTCAGCGAGAGTGTGGCGCTACCATTGGCAAGACCAAATTTAGCCCAGCCCTCACGAGGCTTTCCGTCGACATTGCGGAAATAGAGTCCATAGTTCAGGCCTCGCGGTGAACCCGTAAACTGCAGGATACGGCATCCCAGGTTATAGCCGTTACTGTATCCCACACGTGTCTCCTTGCCGTCATACGTCGTCCATCCGGCAGGCACACAGCCTGCTTGGTTAAAGGAATTCGAGATAATCAGAGTGCTAGGGGAAGACAGCGTCACTTTGACGGATGTCGAAGAGGTCTCTCCGTCATTGTCGGTAGCCACGGCTGTCAGTGTATGTACTCCGGTTGTCAGTCCCGTAAGTGTCACACTGTATGGACTGGTCTCGTCAGTACCCACCAGTTGGTCTCCATCGTAGAAATCCACCTTGGTAACGGTGCCGTTGTTGTCGTCGGCATTGGCAGAGAACACGATATCTGGGAAGGCTGCCTCTCCCTGGGGAGCGAAGCAATAACTGGTTGTGCCGCTCTTGGGCGAGGTGATGCTGATGTTGGGTGTCGTCTTGTTGAGTGAGAATCTCTTACAGAAGCGCCATATCTCATCACCTGTGATAAGTCCGTCGTTCGACACCCAGTGTCCCTTACCTGCCAATTCCAGCAGACGGACTTCCGTTCCTTCGTCTCCCCCGCCCCATATTGACATCTTGGCATGGCTGAAGCCCAGATAATTTTCTATGACCGTCGGTGTCGGGTCACAGTTGTTACGTGCAATCCATTTGGCCAGTACAGCAGGAACACCATCAGGACTACAGATATCGTCGGCAAGTCCTTGTGTATGCATAATGGGAACTGGTCGTGAACTGTTGGCACTACTGCCGTACAACGGATAACCGCTGATAGGCGCAAAGGCGGCTATCTTGTCGGCTATCTTGTTCATGGCGTGATAGGTCAGCATGCCACCCATGGAGAAACCTGAGAGATAGATACAGTTACGGTCTACCTGATGTTGTTCCACCATTTTGTCGATGAGTGCCTCTATGAAGTGGATGTCCCTGTCTCCTGAGATATCCCATTGTTTGTCGATACCGTTGGGAAATACAATGAGAAACCTGGCGGTGTCTGCCACCGTCTCCATCTTCATCTGTTCGTTCTTCATGTAGTAGGCATCTTGGTTAGCGCCGTGACATGAGATGAGCAATGGGCGCTGAGCCTCCAGATTAGCAGGTTTATACACAAGGTAAGTCCGTTGTGTACCATCCACGGTGATGCTTTCAAGACTCTGTGCGTTTGCAGTAGGGAAAACGCTGAAGGTGCCAATGAGCAACCAAGCACGGTAAAGAAACTGTTTCATTTGTCGAATATTGTTTTTAATGATTATCTTATTTTAGGATTTTCCTTTGCGGCTACAAAAGTATATAATATACAACAAAACCTAATGGAATTTTGTTGCATAGATATTGTGAAACGTATCAAATTGACAGTCCTATTTAAATCTCAGACAGAGCATGGTGAGGTCATCGCTCTGTTCAGTGTCGCCGACATAATTATGAACAGCCTGCGTCATGCGCTCTATCACGGCCTTCGGAGAGAGTTCCCCAGACTGGATAGCATCGTTCAACTCGTTGAAGATTCTCTTTTCACCAAACTGCAAATTATCGGCATCCATCGCCTCGTCCAGTCCGTCGGTAAAGAGCAAGATGGTGGTTTGTGGTTCAATAACGACCGTCTCTGTCACATAATCCGTATCCTCCATCAGACCAATGGGCAAGATTTGATTAACAGACAGTGGCTCAGCAGTCTTGTGGATGATGATAGGAGCCTCATGTCCGGCATTACAATAACGCAGCACTCCAGACTTCAAGTCGAGGATGCCGACGAAGAAGGTGACGAACATACACTCCTTGTTATCCAGACTCAAGTCTTTATTCATGTGTCTGACGATGCTGTCGGGCGTGCCATCGTTCGAGGAATAGGCACGGAACAGGCTCTTTGTTTCGGTCATGAACAGGGCTGCTGGAACACCCTTCCCGCTGACATCACCGATGCAGAAAAAGAGTTGACCATCGCGCACGAAGAAGTCGTAGAGGTCGCCACCGACAGCCTTTGCCGGGGTCATGCTGGCATAGATGTCAATGTGGTCCTGTTGGGGGAATACGGTGGGTACCATCGACAGTTGGATGTCACGGGCGATACTGAGTTCGCTCTCCATGGCGGCCTTCTGGTGGTGGTAGTCTTGAGCTGCTCGATATACTGTGTCAGCGACTGCTGCATATTGGCGAAAGAGTCGCGCAACTGGCTGATCTCGTCGTTGTGCTTCAGTTCAGGCAGCGGAGCCTGGAAGTTTCCCTGTGCCACCTCGTCGGCACCCTTGGTTAGAAGTCGCAGTGGGATGGTGGCGCGGTGGATGGTGAAACGGCTGATTCTGTAAGCCACCAGCATTCCAAGGAATATAATCGTCAGCAGAATCAGTCCCGTAATAATGACGGGAATCACGAGTCCGTCCATAGGTACGATGATGGCGTTTCGCCACGGAGTGACTTTCACGCCGCAATAGAAGATGTAGGACGATACACCGTCTATCGTTATCCTCTGGTGACTCATTTCATTAGAATTCAAGCCGAGCACCAGTTCCTTACAGAGCGCATCGCCTGACTGTCGGATGTCATCGAAGAAATTCCTTTTTCCGATACGTTGTCTGTCAGGATGGTAGATATAGGTGCCTACGCTGTCGATGACGACATTGTAGGCCCAGACTCTCTTGTTGTCCTTTTCGTTGATATCATCCTGGTACAGGGGGTTAAACAATCACCAACAGGGCAAGGACAGTAAGTGTCAGGACGTTGACCATCAGGATGCGTCGCGACAACAGTTTTGAAAAGGAAATAAACTTTTTATTCTTCATCATGATTATATCGTAACAGATTTCTGTTTCATTTTATTGAATATAATTGCTGCTGCTAGCTTGCAAAAATACAAAAACTTTGAGAGAAATGTGCACATTCACTCGTTTTTTCATTTTATGTCATCGTTTATCGAAGAAATTAATAAACCCCATAAAAATAATAGTGGAATAATTTGCTCATATCGGGAATAGTTCGTACCTTCGCAGATGATGGCTAACAAACTGAAATACACCGATCTGTTTATCGATTTTGATGATACGCTCTACGATACTTATGGCAATGCCGTCATTGCCTTGAGCGAGACCTATGAAGCGTTCCATCTGGAGCATTATTTCAGTAGTCCGCAAGTGTTCTACGATGCCTACTGGGCAGCCAATATCGACCTGTGGGGCCGTTATTCCCGTGGTGAGATAGACCGCCCCTACCTTATTGTAGAGCGTTTTCGTCGTCCGTTGAGTGCCGGCAGTGGTATTGATATCACAGAACAGCTATGTCTGGAGATGAGTGACAAGTTCCTTGACTTCTGCTCTTCAAAGCCAGGCGTCATAAAGGGTGCCCACGAACTGATGGACTACCTGAAAGGGAAAGGGTATCGGATGCACATGTGCAGCAACGGTTTCCATGAGGTGCAATACAAGAAACTGGCGGCATGCGGACTACGCGACTACTTCGATACCATCATCCTCAGCGAGGACGCTGGAAGCAACAAGCCGTCACTGCAATATTTCGACTATGCCATGCAAAAGTCTGGGGCTGCCAAGGACACCACGCTGATGATTGGCGACAATCTGCAAACAGACATCCAAGGAGCCCTTCGTGCTGGCATTGATGCCATGCTCTTCAACCGTTGGGAACTGAAAACCTTTGACGGTCCCCAGGCACCCACCTATGTTGTTGACACCCTGTCTGAAATCATGTTGATACTATAGGATATGGAGATGAATATTGACCAAACGAGATGGTATGACAGGATATGGGCAGCATTTATCTTCTTCACCCGCCTACCCTTCTGGCGACTACATGAGCCACCCAAGGAATGCTATAAGACGGTAGTGGAACACTGGCCCCTGACAGGTTGGTTGACAGGTGGTGTCATGGCTGCCACCCTCTATTTCGGCAGTATGGTACTCCCCTACACCATCGCTGTCATTGTCGCCATCATCATACGTCTGCTCGTTACCGGTGCTTTGCACGAAGATGGTCTTGCCGACTTCATCGACGGCTTCGGAGGCGGTGGCAATGACCGCGAGCGCATCCTTGCCATTATGAAGGACTCCCACATCGGGACATACGGTGTTCTCGGACTCATCTTCTACGAACTGCTGTTGGTCATGGCTTTAATGTCAATTCCCGCTCGTGATGCGGCTATGCTCATCTTTGCCGCCGACCCTTATGCAAAGATGGTTACCTCTCAGCTGATCCTGATGATGCCCTATGCCCGACGGGAAGAGGAAGCGAAGGTAAAGACCGTCTATCGGAAGTTCAGTGTATCGGCAGGCATCAGTCTTGCCATACAAGGACTGTTACCCATGATTGCTTTCATCGTGATAACAGGTATCGCTTGGGAAACGGTCATCTTCTTTCCTGCCATCATCATGTATTTCCTCTACCTGTTGATCTGGAGGAAAATCAAGGGATATACCGGTGACTGTTGTGGTGCCGTATGCCTGTTGGTGGAATTGGGCGTCTATCTGATTGTCTGTATACAAAACCACATAGGACTGTTATGAAGAGAATCATCCTGATTACTGGAGGACAGCGTTCTGGCAAGAGCCAAAAGGCAGAGGAACTGGCTTTGAGCCTTTCTTCCCATCCGGTATATATGGCGACAGCACATATCTGGGACAAGGAGTTTGAGGAACGGGTAAGGAAACACCAGGAAAGACGGGGCCCGCAATGGACCAATATCGAGGAGGAGATGTTCCTGAGCCGGCATGACATGACGGGACGTGTCGTCGTCATCGACTGTGTGACTCTCTGGCTGACCAATTTCTTCTATGCGAATGACTCGCAGACAGAGAAGTCGCTGGAAGTCGCCAAGAAGGAATTCGACCATTTCACCATTCCTGATGCCACCTATATCTTCGTCACCAACGAGATCGGAAGCGGTGGCGTCAGTGAGAATGCCCTCCAGCGGAAATTCACAGACCTTGAGGGATGGATGAACCAATATATCGCCTCAAAGGCTGACGAAGTGATACTGATGGTGAGCGGAATCCCTGTGAAAGTGAAAAGTGAGAAATGAAAACATTCAATATACGACCAGTTGAACGCAGTATAGAAACAGCGATTCAAGAGAAGATTGACAACCTGAACAAGCCCAAGGGGGCCTTGGGACGTTTGGAAGAGATTGCCATGCAGGTATGTCTTATCCAACAGACACCAGCGCCCTCGTTGGTACATCCCTGTCATCTCCTGTTGGGAGGAGACCACGGCATCGAGCGTGAAGGGGTCAGCGTATCACCCAGGGAAGTCACCTGGCAACAGATGATCAACTTCACAAAGGGCGGCGGAGGCGTGAACATGTTCTGTCGACAGCATGGCTTCAAACTACGTATCGTCGATGTGGGAGTGGATTATGACTTTTCTGAAATGGATGGTATCATCAACCGTAAGATAGCCTATGGTACCAAGAACTTCCTCCATGAGCCTGCTATGACTGAAGCGGAATTCGACCGTGCCATACAGACAGGTTCCGACCTCGTGGACGACTGCATCGCTGAAGGTTGTCGGATATTGAGTATCGGTGAGATGGGGATAGGAAACACCTCACCCTCCAGCATCTGGATGAGTCTGTTTGGCAACATCCCCCTGAAGGAGTGTATCGGTGCCGGATCAGGACTTAATAACGACGGCATCCGACATAAGTATGAGGTATTGTCAAAGGCAATGGAGAATCGGTTGCGTGATTCAATCCAGAATCAGGAACCTGTCCCTGTGATTCTCCGCTATTTCGGAGGCTTTGAGATGATTGCCGCCATCGGCGCCATGCTTCGTGCTGCAGAGCAACACCTTATTATATTAATAGACGGGTTCATCATGACAGCCTGTGCCTTGGCTGCCATCCGTCTTTATCCCGACTCACAGGACTATATGATATTTACCCACTGCGGTGATGAAAGCGGGCATCAGATGATGCTCGACATCGTGGATGCTAAACCGCTGTTACACCTGGGACTGAGACTTGGTGAGGGAACGGGTGCACTTTGCGCTTTTCCCATTATCGATTCTGCTGTCCGTATGATTAATGAAATGAACAACTTCGACAATGCAAAGATCACCAAATACTTCTGACAATGATGCTGGCCAACACTAATAATACCATTAACACCTCTGCCGTTCGATTAATTCGGACGGCAGTTTTCATATCATCCGTTGTCAACAAGCGGTCGTTTTCCCCAATATACGGTTTGTCGAAAAGTTGTCCGAAATAATAGTGCGGACCACCAAAGCGACAATCCAAGATACCAGCCAATGCTGCCTCCGGATAGCCACTGTTGGGAGAAGCATGGTTTCGTCCGTTCTTGTAGACGAAACGGCTATTTACTACTAGCTTTTTGCCATTGGCAAACAACATCAACATGGCGGAAAGGCGCGCTGGGATATAGTTGGCAATATCGTCGATATGTGCCGCCCAACAGCCAAAGTCTTTGTATCGCTCCGTCTTATAGCCAATCATAGAGTCGAGCGTATTCACCATCTTATATGCCAACATGCCCGGCACCCCCAAGACAGCATACCAAAACAACGGAGCTATCACACCGTCACTCAGATTCTCTGCAAGAGTCTCCAAGGCGGCAGTGCGTACCTCTTGGGCTGTGAGCTCGGAAGTGTCACGCCCCACAATGCGAGCGACCTGTCGTCTCCCTTCCTCCAATGAACGGTCTAAAGCCAGAAAAACTCCCCTTACCTCCCGTATCAATGTAGTACCAGCAAGACAAAAGAAGATAAGAAGAGCGTCAATTATAATTGAGAGTGGAGGATTGAGAGTGAAGAGCAAGTGGCGGATAATCCATACAATGACAAAGACAAAGGCTATCAAAAAGATAGCTGTCATGGCACCTTTTACCTTCCGTCCAACCCCACGGTTCAGTCCATGCTCAAAAAAAGAGATCAATTTGCCAAAGCCGACAACAGGATGAGGCAACCATGCCGGGTCACCTAACAAAAGATCAAGTATCCATCCTATAAGGAGTGCAATTATTCCGTACGTCGCTGTTTCTTCCACTTCAACTTAGGAATCTTAATCGTTTGACCTTCCTGTAATTCGGAATTAGATTTCAAATTGTTGTATACCTCTATATAACAAGACATGCCCTCTCCTAACTCACGACGGGCAATGCGGGAAAGCGTCTCACCCTTGCGAACCTGCACCTCATGGTCTGTGCCAACAATATGATAGGCTCCTGTACGGACACGGGCATCCATCTTCTCGTACTTCTTCCAAAAGGGCTCTTCCTCTGTTATCTGCTCTTGCTTTACCTCGGACTTAGGCTGTTCAATAACGGATGTTTCTGTTGCAGGCTTCCTAACGACGGAGTCTTCTGCTACCGTTGTTGTATCATTGGTCATGTCAGTGGAGACACTATCTGCTACTATCACCTCCGGAACCTCAACGACAGTCTCTTCTACAATAACATTTGCCGTCTTCTGTCCATACCAATAACCACCGTATGCGGAGCCTGCCATCAATGCGAGGGTCAGCAGGCCATAACCTAATGATTTCTTCCACGAACCAGTCTCCTCATCTTCGTAGACATCCGAGGTTTCCTCTGTGTGAGGCTCTTCTGTTATAGATTCCTCTGTCTGTGGCTCCTCTGTTATAGGCTCCTCTGTTATAGGCTCCTCTGTTATAGGCTCCTCTGTCTGGGGTTCCTCCACAACAGTTTCTTTTTCCTCTTCAACAGCAGGAGTATCGTCTACAATATCCAATAGAGGCTGAACAACTGCAGGTTCCACAGATTCCTCAGACTCCATGTTATCCAACTCTGCTGCTTCCTCTTCCGTCAGTTCTTCAGCCAAATCATCAAACTCCACGCCTTCATTAAGGATGACAGTCTCAAACTGGGAGAATGGTTTATTGACCAGTTCCTTCATGGTGGCATCAGGTGTGAAGGTCACCTTTGCATGACTGTCAATCATCACACGCTCGCCTGTGCGAACACTGACACTCTCACGGGGCTCAACACGAATCATCTTAAAGGTACCCAGTCCCTTCACTTTTACCAGTTCATCATGACTGAGCTGCTGCTGGATAATCTCAAACATAGTCGCAGCAAACTGATTCGCCTCTTTGGAAGTCAGTTTGTTCTTATCTACGAGAATCTTCGCTATCTCTTGTATCGTCAGTTTACCCATACTCAACGTCCTCCTTTCAGTTTATCCTTCCATGTCTGATTGGGCTTGAATGACAACACCAATTTTGGGGGAACGAGCATACGCTGCCCTGTCGAGGGATTGACAATCACACGTTCCATCTTCTTCTTAGTCTCCGCTAATGTACTGATAAACTCTTTGTTATTCATATCTTGTTGTTGCGTATAAGTCAAATTCTTCAGCATCCGTGACTTTCACCTCATAGAACTGCCCAATGGTCAGAGTCTCCTCAGTAGGAATCAACACCTCCGGGTCGACCTCTGGAGAACAGAACTCACTGCGTCCCACATACCAGTCGCCCTCTGTGCGATCAATGATAACCTTCATCGTTTGTCCAATCTTTGCTGCCTCTATCTCCGCGCTGATATTTTGCTGGATCCGCATCAGCCGATCCAAGCGTGCCTGTTTGACATCCGCAGGCACATCGTCCTGATAGTGCTTGGCAGAATAGGTCCCTTCCTCTTCAGAATAGGCAAAGGCACCCATCCGTTCAAAACGTGCCCATCGGGTGAAATCGAGCAGTTCCTGATAATCCTCATCAGTCTCACCAGGGAAGCCCACCATCAATGTGGTGCGGATATGAATGCCAGGCACTTCCTCACGAATCTTATTGATTAATTCGTAAGTCTGTTCTTTCGTCACATGGCGTTGCATCCGCTCCAGCATGTGGTCGCTGATATGTTGGAGGGCGATGTCAAGGTAGTGGCAGACATTCTTCTTCTCTCGCATCACCCGTAACAAATCCCAAGGGAAATGTGCTGGATAGGCATAATGCAACCGAATCCACTCTACCCCTTCAATATCCGCCATTTGTTCGATGAGTTCGGCAATATGCTGTTTCCCGTCAAGGTCAACACCATAATAAGTCAATTCCTGAGCGATAATCTGAAATTCCTTGACTCCTCGCTTCACCAAAGCACGTACCTCATTCAGAATCTCCTCCATCGGACGACTCTGGTGACGTCCCGTAATGATGGGGATGGCACAATAGGCACAATGGCGGTCACAGCCTTCACTGATCTTTATATAGGCGTAGTGGCTTGGAGTAGTGAGCTTTCGGGGAGAGGTTTCGGAGTTCTCAGAGTACTCGGAGTTCTCAGAGATATCTGAGAGTAACTGTCTATAGTTGAACTTCCCATACCAGCCGTCCACTTCTGGTATTTCCTTTTCCAAATCTGCCAGATAACGTTCTGACAAACAACCCATTACATAAAGTTTCTGAAGTCTTCCTTCTGTCTTTGCCTGTGCAAACTCCAAGATGGTGTCAATGCTTTCCTGTTTGGCATCCTCGATGAAACCGCAGGTGTTGATGACGACGATTTCTCCCTGAGGGTCATCGGAATCATGGGTCACATGATAACCATGAGCCTCGAAGAGCCCCATCAGGTTCTCCGAGTCCACCAGATTCTTCGAGCACCCGAGTGATATGAAATCTATCGTCTTCATCATTTATTACAACAAGTAAAACAGACACGCAGCAAAAGCGCCACATGCCAATCCTATAACCAAGCCTTCAATAAAAGTCTTTTTCATTTTTCTAATGTTTAAACAATGAATCTACGAACTCCTTGCGGTCAAAGAGCTGCAAGTCCTTCATACCCTCGCCTAAACCGATATACTTCACAGGCACTTTCAACTGGTCACTGATACCAATGACCACACCACCCTTGGCTGTACCGTCCAGTTTGGTGATGGCCAGCGAAGTAATCTGCGTGACTGCGGCGAACTGCTTGGCCTGCTCGAAGGCATTCTGTCCAGTAGAACCGTCAAGGACGAGCATCACCTCATCGGGAGCCTCAGGCAATACCTTCTTCATCACGTCCTTAATCTTCTTCAACTCGTTCATGAGTCCCACCTTATTATGCAGTCGACCCGCTGTGTCTATCAATACCACATCGGCATCGTTTGCTTTGGCAGAACTCAGCGTATCAAAAGCCACTGAAGCAGGATCACTGCCCATCTGTTGCTTGACGACAGGAACACCGACACGCTCTCCCCAGATACACAACTGTTCTACGGCAGCAGCACGGAAGGTATCAGCGGCACCAAGGTAGACTTTCTTGCCTGCCTGTTTGAACTGCCAGGCAAGTTTACCGATAGTCGTTGTCTTACCAACACCGTTGACTCCTACAACGAGAATAACGTATGGCTTATGGTCAGCGGGCAAATCCCAATTATCATTATCTTCCGTATTATTCTCAGCCAGTAACGCTGCGATTTCATCACGCAAAATACCATTCAACTCACTAGTACTAACATATTTGTCACGAGCCACACGCTCCTCTATCCGCTTGATGATCTTCAGCGTTGTATCGACTCCCACATCACTGGTAATCAGTACTTCCTCTAAGTCATCCAAAACGTCATCATCCACTTTCGACTTACCTGCAACAGCACGTGCCAGTTTATCAAATACACTCGTCTTGGTCTTCTCCAAACCCTTGTCAAGTGTTTCTTTTTTATCCTTATTAAAAAATCCAAATATACCCATTGTTTTTCTATTTATTTCGATTTCATCGGTGCAAAGGTACTATTAAGTGAGCGAAAAACCAAATAGTTAAACAAAAAAAACCGAAACCCTTGTTGGATTCCGGTTTTTTTATCTTGTTTTTAAATCTTAGTTCTTAAAGAAGTCCTTCACAGCCTCGTTAGGAACCATCTGCTCGTCGAAGATGTAAGCACCAGTCTTTGGACTTTTTACCATCTTGATGACCTTTGTGTAAGCGCGACCATCCTTTGAACCTTCATGGAGGGTAGCAACGGTTTTCTTTGCCATGCTTTATAGATTATTTAATCTCCTTGTGCACTGTCATGCCTTCTTCAATTCCATTCTCTCAGGAGTGTTCTTACGGTTCTTGGTCGTGATATAACGACTTGTTCCGGGAAGTCCGCTCTCCTTCATCTCGGTGCACTCCAGGATTACCTGAACGCGATTACCCTTAGCTTTCTTACCTGCCATAATATTAATCTCCTATTACTTTAATGTCCTTCCAGTCTACATAACCTTTAGCAACAGCCTGATCTTCAACTGAATCCAGCAAGCCTCCTCTACATAGTAGAACTTCTTGCTGAACAGGTTTACATCAAAGCTGCGCTTTGTGCGGTGCTTTGAGTGAGACACATTATTACCAATCTGTGCCTTCTTTCCCGTAATCTGACAAATCTTAGACATTTCTATCTACTTTTACTTGTTCCTAAATTGTAACTTACTCCAAACAGGGTGCAAAGGTACGACTTTTAATTGAAAATTGGAAATTGACAATTGACAATTATCTTGCAATTAATATTTTTTAACCCTTCTCTTTCTCTCCAGACTCTTCTTTAAGGAATTCAAGGAACATTTGCATCGCTTTATTGGTAGCAATGGCAAGATTGATATCCCTGCCATGGTCTTCTGCCACCTTGAAAGTAATCTGTTTGTCAGGATTGCCACAGGCAAGCCAGATTGTGCCTATTGGAATATCTTTCGTCCCTCCGGTAGGACCTGCGAATCCCGTAGCGGCAATGGCATAGTCGGTATTCAATGTATTACAAGCTCCTTTCACTAACTGACGAGCAACTTCTTCACAGACAGCGGTCTGTTCTTCCAGCACTTGGGGGTCCACCCCTAAAAGACGTTGCTTAATCTCGTCAACATAGCAGACGATACCACCTTTGAAATACTTGGAAGCCCCCGGAACAGAAATCAAGGCTTCAGCAATGCGTCCACCTGTACAACTTTCTGCCGTTCCAACGGTCTTCTCCATTTCCCACAGCAGTTGGCTAACCTCCCTGCTGATAATTTTACTTTCAAAATCCATATCTTTTTCTATTTAAATGTCACTTTTGAGAAGGCGGGTGCATCAATCGGACACGTCTCACCATCGAGATATTTATAATAGCCCACAATACCAATCATAGCGGCATTATCGGTGGTATAACTAAATTTCGGAATATAGATGGTCCACCCATATCGCTTAGCATGGTCGTGGAAAGCATTACGTAGTCCATTATTGGCACTCACACCACCAGCCACAGCAACATGCTTGATACCTGTCTGCTTGACGGCAAGGCGCAGTTTCTTCATGAGAATGTCCACTATCGTCCATTCCAACGAAGCGGCAATGTCTTCCTTATGATGCTCTATGAAATCAGGATCCTCTTCTATCCACTTCCGCAGATTATACAAAAAAGAAGTCTTCAGTCCAGAGAAGCTATAGTCCAGTCCTGGGATATGCGGCTCGGCAAACTGAAAAGCCTTCGGATTACCCTGACGGGCAAGACGATCGATAATCGGACCACCAGGATAACCTAAGCCCATCACCTTCGAACATTTGTCAATAGCCTCACCTGCTGCATCGTCGATGGTCTGTCCGAGAACCTCCATATCGTTATAGGCATTTACCTTGACAATTTGAGAGTTACCGCCGCTGACCAACAGGCAAAGGAACGGTAACGGAGGTATCTGAGTATTCTGAGTACTCTGAGTTCTCGGAGTACTCGGAGTATTCTGATTCTCTGGCTCTCTTATAAAGTGAGCCATTACATGACCTTGCAGATGATTGACATCAATGAGAGGAATACCCAGTGAACGGGCAAAACCTTTGGCAAAACTGACACCTACCAAGAGAGAGCCCATCAGTCCAGGACCTCTAGTGAAAGCAATAGCCGTGAGTTGTTCTTTGGTGATACCTGCTTTCTTGATGGCTTGATCGACCACTGGCACTACATTCTGCTGATGTGCTCTGGAGGCCAATTCCGGTACTACACCTCCATACGCCTCATGGACAGCCTGCGATGCCGTCACATTCGACAATAGAACTCCGTCTTTAAGCACGGCAGCCGATGTGTCGTCGCAACTTGATTCAATTCCTAATATATAAATATCTTTCGTTATCACGTTATTACGAGTTATTTTTAATAAGACAAAATCTCTAATCCGTGCTCTGTCATCAGGAAGGTGTGCTCCCACTGGGCTGAAGGTTGTTCGTCTTCTGAGATAACTTCCCATCCATAAGGATCGTCAGCATCTATAAAAACTTTCCAAGTACCCATGTTAATCATCGGTTCAATGGTGAATACCATTCCAGGAACCAACAACATACCATCCCCCTTCTGGGCAAAATGACACACTTCGGGTTCTTCATGAAAGTGACATCCTACTCCATGACCACATAAATCCCGTACAACACCATAATGGTATTTCTTTGCATGCTTCTCGATAGCTTTCCCTATCTCGTTGACAAAACCCCAGGGTTTGGCAGCTTCCATACCAATCTCCAAACATTCCTTGGTCACTCTAACAAGTTGTTCCTTTTCCGGTGTTGTCTTTCCAATGATAAACATCCGGGAGGCATCGGCATAATAACCGTCGAGAATCGTGGTAAAGTCGACATTAATGATGTCCCCTTCCTCCAAGATATCCGTTTTCTTGGGAATACCATGACACACTACCTCGTTGATACTGGTGCAAACACTCATGGGGAATCCCTCATAGTTCAGGCAAGCAGGAACAGCACCATGTCTCTCACAGTAATCACGACATATCTGGTCAATCTCCAATGTTGACATACCTGCATGAATTGCCTCGCTGACTGCATCCAAGACGCCAGTATTCACCACACCGGCACGGCGGATTCCCTCTATCTGTTCCGGGGTCTTGATGAGTTCACGAGTAGGAACCAAAACCCCTTTGTTCTCCAAGTACATGATTTTCTTATCGAACTCCGTTGGCTGTTCTCCTGCCTTACAATGCCATCTTCTTTTCATTATTTTCGCAATTTGGGTGCAAAGGTACGAAAATGGCACGATATTTGCACAATAAAGGATAAAATTTAATATATAATAATAAATAAGGTATATGCAAAAAGGTAATATTGGGGTTACGACTGAGAACATCTTCCCCGTCATCAAAAAGTTTCTCTATTCAGATCATGAGATATTCCTCCGCGAGATGGTCAGCAATGCCGTCGATGCCACACAGAAGCTGAAGACCTTGAAGGAACAAGGTGAGTTCAAGGGTGAGTTAGGCAACCTTGCCGTACATATCGCATTGGACACAGATAAAGGTACGATTACCATCAGCGATCGCGGCATCGGTATGACCGAAGAGGAGATTGACAAGTATATCAACCAGATTGCCTTCTCGGGTGTCAACGATTTCCTCGAAAAGTACAAGGATAATGCCAACAACATCATCGGTCATTTCGGACTGGGCTTCTATTCTGCTTTCATGGTTTCTAAGAAAGTGGAGATTATTACGAAGTCTTATAAAGACAATTCGAAAGCTGTTAAATGGAGCTGTGACGGCAGTCCTGCCTACGAGATTGACGATGCAGAGAAGGAAGACCGCGGTTCTGACATCATCCTGTATATCGACGATGACTGCAAGGAGTTTCTGGAGAAGTCAAAGATTCAGGAGCTGTTGACGAAGTATTGTAAGTTCATGGCAGTGCCTGTCGCTTTCGGCAAGAAACAAGAGTGGTCTTCTGACGAGAAGAAGATGGTGGATACAGCTGAGGATAATATTATTAATAATGTGGAACCGTTATGGACAAAGGCACCCTCATCACTCAAGGACGAGGACTATCAGAGTTTCTACCGTACTCTCTACCCCATGAGTGACGAGCCGATGTTCTGGATCCACTTGAATGTCGACTATCCCTTTAACCTCACGGGTATTCTCTATTTCCCCCGTATCAAGTCGAATATCGACTTACAGCGCAACAAGATTCAGTTGTATTGCAACCAGGTATTCGTCACCGATCAGGTAGAAGGTATCGTCCCAGAGTTCCTGACCCTGTTGCATGGTGTCATCGACTCACCCGATATTCCTCTGAATGTCAGCCGTTCTTATTTGCAGAGCGACCGTGACGTGAAGAAGATCTCCACTTATATCACTAAGAAAGTGGCTGACCGTCTGCAGAGTATCTTCAAAGAAGATCGTAAACAATACGAGGAGAAATGGGACGACTTGAAACTCTTCATTAACTACGGTATGCTGTCAGAGGAGAGTTTCTACGACCGCGCCAAGGAGTTTGCACTGTTCAAGGACACAGAAGGCAAATACTTTACCTTTGACGAGTATAAGACACTCATTGAGGGAGCCCAGAAAGACAAGGACGACACCCTCGTCTACCTCTATGCTACTGATAAGGAAGAACAGTACAGCTATATCAAGGCAGCCCAGGACAAAGGTTATTCTGTCCTCTTGTTAGATGGTCAACTCGATGTTCCTGCCATCCAGATGCTGGAGCAGAAATTCGAAAAGAGCCGCTTTACCCGTGTCGACAGTGACATCATCGAACGATTGATTGTCAAGGATGATGCGCCGAAATCAACACTGTCAGACGACGAATCTGCCAATTTGTCATCCGTATTCCGTTCACAGATGCCGAAGATTGAGAAGACAGAGTTCATGGTAGAGGTGCAGTCCTTGGGCGAACAAGCTCGTCCTGTGATGATTACGCAGAACGAATACATGCGTCGTATGAAGGAGATGAGCCGTTTCCAGCCAGGCATGAACTTCTACGCACAGATGCCCGACTCCCTGAATCTCGTTTTGAATAGTGATCATCCATTAGTTAAACGCATCCTTGATGACTGCAAGACTTCTACGGAAGAGGCACTCAAGCCGATTGAAAGTGAGTTGAAAGGTCAGGAGGCTCGCCTTGCTGCTATTCGTCAGGCTCAGGAAAAGAAGAAGGCTGACGAGTTGACACAGGAAGAGAAAGACGATAAGACCAATACAGAAAAGGCCGTTCAAGAGCAGAAAGATAAGAAACAGGAAGTACTGAGCGGTTTTGCTGCAAAGAATGATATCGTCCATCAACTCATTGATCTTGCGCTGTTGCAGAACGGTATGTTGAAGGGTGAAGCCCTTGATCAGTTCCTCAAACGAAGTGTTGACTTGATTAAATAAAGAAAGAAAACATAATTATCTGGGGACAAATATGCGAATTATCAGAGATTTTTCGTATATTTGTCCCCATAATTATGAATATATATAAACAAGACCAACATAAAAATGATATGATGTATACAAAGAATTTCTTCATAGCCGCTTTTGCTGCCATGCTGTTGGTCACATCCTGTGGTGAGGAAAAACGGAAGGGTCACGATGCGGCTCTGTATAAAACGATGGTGGTAAGCCGGAAAGATATATCACTTGAGCGTCGTTACAGTGCACGGCTTACCGGTCGTCAGATAGTGGAGGTGCGACCACAAGTGTCCGGTTGCATTACACGTATTCTGACTGGTGAAGGTCAACCTGTCCATAAAGGGCAGACACTCTTCATCATTGATCAGGTTCCTTATCGTGCTGCACTGGAGGTAGCTGTGGCTAATCGCAAGAGTGCAGAGGCTCGTCTGGCTACGGCAAAGATGAATTATGAAAATGAAACGCTGTTGAAAGAAGGACGTGTGGTTGGCGAAGTCTCTGTAGAAACGATGCGTAATGCACTGAGGGAAGCAGAAGCAGCATTGGCACAGGCCAAAGCACAAGAAGTAAACGCCCGTAATAACCTGAGCTATACAGAAGTGAAAAGTCCAGTAAACGGTGTGGCATCAATGATTCCCTGGCATGTTGGTTCACTCGTCAGCAGCAGCATCAGCGAACCATTGGTAACGGTGGCTGACGACTCAGAGATGTACGTTTATTTCAGTATCAGTGAGAATCAGACACTTGACCTCATCTCCCAATACGGCTCCATCGACGAATTCATTGCCAAGGCTCCACCAATCACTCTTCGTATGAGCAATGGAAAGGAATACGATCAAAAGGGGCGCATCAGTGCTGTCAGCGGAACAGTCGATACTCAGACTGGCGCTGTCACGTTGCGCGCTACGTTCCCTAATAACAATCATCTGTTACATAACGGCGGAAGTGCTACGGTTGTCGTACCGACACACCTCCGACAATGTATCGTCATTCCACAAGAGGCTACTTATGAGTTACAGAACCGTTCGTTCGTCTACCGTGTCATCAACGGAAAGACAATGGCAACGGCTGTCAAACTGTATCCGCAGCACAACGGAAAGGAATATATTGTGGAACACGGCATCAACGTAGGTGACACCATCATCGCTGAAGGTTCCGGACTACTGAAAGATGGTGTTGAGATCAAGAAACCAGAGGAGCCGAAATAACGTCATCACGTTATAACGTTTAACGAAAATCATGAAAGTCAAGACATTCATCGACCGCCCGATACTCTCCGGAGTCATCTCTGTACTGATGGTCCTTGTAGGCATCATCGGACTGAGCCAACTTGCCCTTGAACAGTTTCCTGAGATAGCACCGCCTACCGTCCGTATCATAGCATCATATACCGGTGCCAATGCAGAAACAGTACAGAAAAGTGTCATTGTACCATTAGAGGAAGCCATCAATGGTGTGGAGGGCATGATGTATATGACATCATCAGCCTCTAACAACGGCACCGCCTCTATCGGTATCTTCTTCCGTCAGGGTACCAATCCTGATATGGCGATGGTGAACGTTCAGAACCGTGCTGCTACGGTACAAGGGCGACTGCCCAGCGATGTGGTGAAGAGCGGACTCACCGTACGCAAGCGACAAACCTCTAACATCAAGCAGATTGCCGTCTACAGTCCAGACTCGACCTTCGACCGTTCCTTCCTTGCCAACTACACGAAGATTAATATTGAGCCGCGCCTGAGTCGTATTCCTGGTGTCGGTGAGGTGAATGTGATGGGTGCAGACTACTCTATGCGCATCTGGCTCGATCCGTTGAAGATGGCGAACTACGGGCTGACACCTGCTGACGTAACGAATGTACTCAACGAGCAGAATGTCGAGGTGGCAACGGGAACACTGGGTGCCGAGAGTGAGAACACATTCCAGTATGTACTGAAATACCGTGGCCGTTATGAGGAGGAACAAGAATACGAACAGTTAGTCGTCCGTTCATTACCAGACGGTGATGTGCTGCGCATCGGTGACATTGCCCGTGTAGAACTGGGTTCCCAAAACTACAATATCATTGGCGAGACAAACGGCAGCCCAGGTGTAAACGGCAGCCCAGGTGTCAACATCAGCATCAATCAGGTAGCGGGTTCAAACGCCAATGAGATTATCAAGCAGATTGATGCTGAAGTGGAGGAAATACGAAAGTTTTTACCGCCAGGTATTGTCATTGAAGACCTGGAGAGCAAGAAAGACTTCCTCGATGCCTCAATAGCCAGTGTGGTAGAGACATTATTCGAAGCTTTGCTATTAGTGATTCTCGTAGTGTGGGTATTTCTCGGCAGCTGGCGTGCCACCATTATCCCTGCCATTGCTATTGTCGTTTCTCTGATTGCCACCTTGGCAGTCATCTATGCCATCGGCTTCTCACTGAACATGCTGACACTCTTCGCCCTCGTACTGGTTATCGGTACGGTGGTCGATGATGCCATTGTCGTTGTGGAGGCAGTACAGGCGAGATTGGAAAAAGGTGAGAAGTCAGAAGTAAGAGGAAAAATGACGGAGGAGGCGATGAAGAACATCACGTCTGCGCTCATCACTACTACGCTGGTGTTTATGGCGGTCTTCGTACCTGTCTGTTTCATTGGCGGTGTCACGGGAACATTCTATACGCAATTTGGACTGACGATGGCTATTGCCGTAGGTATCTCACTCTTCAATGCGCTTACCCTCTCCCCTGCCCTCTGTGCACTTATTATGAAGCCTCAGGATCATGGGGCTAATGGGTTCCATGCAAGATTCAACCGTGGATTCATGGCAGTACTCGAC
>CACZCT010000053.1 GCA_902779745.1 uncultured Prevotellaceae bacterium | reverse complement strand
ACCGTCTGTGGAGTAGTAGACATGGCACATCATGCCATTACCTCCATGACCACCCACCTTCATGGCGATGTGGTTGATGTCGAGTTTCTTGCCGTCAGGGGCAGTGACAGTGAACTGCACATACTGATTAGGCGACTCGTCGATGAGTTTTGACCAGGTACCGCCTTCTCCTGTACTGACCATGATACCCTTCTGTCCGTTGTTGCCATATTTTACCAGTCCTTCTACTTTAGCGGCAGCAGCGGTGGCACTGCCGTCTACCTCAGCGTTGTCATTGCTGGTCAGGGCCCATTTCACGGTGAAGGGGTCACCACCACCCAGTTCTATAGCGTTCATGGTGATGGTGGCAACAGCAGACTTGTCGCCCAGCGTAGCGGTCACCGTACCGCTGAACGGACCGACTGCCGTGGCAGCCACCTTGGCATAGAAGGTCTTGATAACCGTTCCGCTCTCGTAGTTGACGGAGAACGAACTCTGCCAGTTCTGCTTGTCGACGGACAATTGGATGCCCTCAGAGGCAGAGAGGGTAATAGTCCCTGTACTAGGCTCCAGTCCCAGTCCTGTGAGTGTTAACTCCTTCATACCTGACTGTCCGACATAAACATCGCCCATATCGGCGGCAGTGGGGGTCACCGACAGGTCGGTAGGTATCTCGATGGCATCCGTCAGGATACCTTTCTCTTTCAGCAACTGGGCACACAGACGGGCAGCCATCAGGGCACCTGTCAGGTTATAGTGTGTATTATCCCCTGCACAGAAGAGTGCATCATGGCATTTGGCAGAGCCGTAACTCTCGTAGAGGTCCTTGGTGGCTGTCGTCATATCGATGAAGGTGACGCCCTCTGCAGCAGCCAGTTGTTCCATCTGGTAGCGGTAGTCCATCGTGTGGTCATCGGCAGGAACACTCAGGTTCGTCTTCAGTTCACCGTTGACAATGGCATCGTATTTGTCGCCTAAATCGTGTTGACCGTTACGGCGGATGGTCTCACCGTTGAAATAGCAACGGCATACGGGTGCCACTAAAATAGGAGTGGCTCCTTTCTCCTTCACGGCATCGACAAGTTGTTTCAGACACTCCTTATAGGTCGTCGAGGGTGTGGTACCACGACCGTCACTCTTCACAGCGGCAGCACTGGCGGCATCGCCCTTGTTGGTATAGTAGGCCTGTAGTTCCAGGTTGTCCACGCCATTGTACATCTGGTCGTTGTGGGCAAACTGGATGAGCACATAGTCACCTGCTTGTACGTTGTTCTTGGCATTCTGCCACAATTCGTTGTAGCCGCTGCGCGAGTCGCGCCCGCCCTTCGCATAGTTTACGGACTCCCACCCGTTGGTGAGGAAGTTGCCGAAGTACATACCCCAGCCACGCTTCGTCTCGGTATTCTCGTCGTAGTTGGCCATGGTGGAGTCACCAATGGTGTGTACCTTCTTGGCTGCTTGCAGGTTGCCCAGCATGAGGAATGCCGCAACCAGAAGCATCAATCGGATTAGTTTTTGTTTCATAGATGTTTGTTGTTTTTAAGTAAAGATTGAATTCTGGGTGCAAAGGTACGCCATAAAGGATGACAAGGTGGGGTAACTTTGCGTCAAAGAGGTATGAAAAATGCGTCAGATGCTTATTCTGACGCATTTTTCCACTCCGTAGGCGACTGTCCTGTACTCTGCTTAAAACAACGACTGAAATACTTGGGGTCCGTGAATCCGCAGGCGTATGCCACCTCTGCCACTGTCTTGTTACTATTGCGAAGCAACTGGCATGCCCGTTTAATGCGAGCTTCACGCAGCAGGTCCTGTGGCGTGATACCCATGGTCTGTTTTAACTTACGTTGGAGACCGCTGCGACTGGTGGCGGCAGCCGATGCCATATCGCCCACGCCGATATCACCGTTCGATATATTCTCCTCAATAAAGGTCATCACACGTTCCAGCATGGGGTCGAGTCTCACTTCTTCCTCCTCACTTTTTCCCTCTTCCTTCTTCCTTCTTACATCAGACATCTCACCTCTTCCCTCTATCAATGCCAGGTATTTCTCCAGTGTCTCACGGTGTTGACAGCGGATACGCCTAATATATAATATAGTATAGGTGATGGCAGCTAATATGCCTATGAGGAGGATGAGGATCAGCAACTGACCGTACCATGCCTCCCAGAACGTAGGTAGGACAATGACGGTGATGCTCCGTATGTTGTCCTGCCATTCACCGTCGGCATTCGTAGAGCGGATCTCCAACAGATAAGTACCTGGTTCCATATCGAGCAGCGTTGCCGTGCGGTCATGCCCAATATAGTTCCACTGGTCGTCTGTCGACAGGCGGAAGGCGTAGTTGATGCGTTCGGAGGCACTATAGTCGAGGGCGGCAAAGCGTACTGTCAGGTTGCGCTCTTGTGGTTGGAGTATCAGTGTGTCGAGAGCCTCTGCTCCCCAGGTACTTCTAACCTCTGACTTCTTCCCTCTAACCTCTATCTGTGTCAGCACCACCCGGGGCTTCATCGTATGGACGGTCATTTGCTGGAGGGTCGTGATAAAGGCACCGTCCGTCAGTCCGAAGAGCCAGTGGCTGTTACCAAGTGCCAGGGGATGTGCCTCACTGAAGCGGTAGTCGCTGTTGAAGAAATGGGCATCCAGCACACGTCCCTGCAAGGTGGAGTCTAACAACGTGACATGGTGGCTGCCTACGGCGATCAATCCTCCCTCCTTGATCGTTGCGAGCGACTGTACCACATCGGAGGTGAGAGGGAAGAGATGGGAGGACAGGGGACGGAAGGATAGTTTCTGTGCCAATAGGTCTGCACCTTCAATCAGGTTGACACCGCCACTCTCCGTACCAACGAAGTACCTTTCTTGCCGGTCTTCTGTTACATCCATGACGGCACTGCAGCTCAGACTATTCTTACGGGCAGGCTCGCGCTGATGACACTGGAAATGCATCTTGTCGGCATCACGCTCCATCTTTGTCACTACCAGTCCATTGCCTGTCGCCACCATCATGATGTCGTTCTTGGTAAAGAAGAGGTATCTGCACCGGGCATTGCTGTCTTTCGGATAGTGTCTGGGAATAAGGAACAGGGGTTTCTCCGTCTTCTGCTGTGAGGTATAGAAGTATTGGGTAGGTCGGTGAAATGGGCTATTTGGTAAGCCTCGGCACCGATGGGTTGCAGACGGAAGAGTCCGTCGGGCTTCGTGCCCAGCCATAGGGTGCTGTCCTTGTCTTCATACATGCAATAGACGGCGGCACCGAACGGGGTATAGCTCTGATGCACTCTGCCGTCAGGTCCCAGATAGCCCAGGAGGTGATGATCCATACTGCTATAGACACGTACCACTTTATCGTCCTTGGTAGTGATGAAGAAATGTCCCTTGCTATCGGCAAACAGGCACTTCACCTCTGCACGAGGTTCTATGGCCAGTCGTTGAACAGGTTGTTTTCTGGTACTGAACCTATAGATGCTGCCATAGTCTATCGCCCATAGGTTTCCTTGGTTGTCTGTTGCCACAAAGGTCAGCGTCTTAAAGGATACTGGCAAGGGGTATTCAGTCTCCTTGCCGTCGTGCAGGTAGGTCAGCACACCGTCACCCTGCACGGTCCATTGTGTCTGATGACTGTCAGTCCATGTATAGTGCTTCCCGTTGAGTAGCGAGCGGCTCTGTCTGTAATCCCAGGTATATTCCTTCGTATGCTGCCGCTCTTGGTCGGTCAGGTCGCGGAAACGGTAGTTGTCAAGGTCAAAGATATAATATTCTGTATCGACCTGGCACAGGATGAGTCCGCCAGGCAGCAGGTTGATATTACGTATACGGTCTGTGGTCATGTGGCATCCGTCACCCACCTTTGGCTTGAAGGTCTGGAACTCGTAACCGTCATAGCGGCAGAGTCCGTTCCAGGTGGCAAACCACATGAAGCCCTGCTCGTCCTGCAATAGTTGGGTGAGATGGGAGGAGGGAACGCCGTCGTCCTCGTCATATTGGAGGATATTACACAAGGGCTGAGCCGTTGTCGTCAGACATGCCAGCCATCCTATAATTACCGTCCAGATCACGTTTTTTCTCATCGCTTGCAGGTGTAGATGGTGCGAAGTTACTAAATTGATTTGTAATTCCATCATGTTTTGTTATAAAGTAAACGTTTACGATGGATATTATGTGAAAATACTGCTGACAATGATTATATTTTTAGTACTTTTGCAAACAGATAGAACTACTAAAAACGAATGGCAATGAAGAAACTTTTACATTTATGCGGACTGTTCCTGCTGTCTATGAATGTGATGGCAGACGGAACGGAGCCAGAGAAGGTTGATGTGACACAACTGGCGATGATTACGTTCGACGGCGACAATGTAATCCTGCATTTCAAGGACGGTACGACGACCCAGACGAAGGACATGGAGACCATCGTTATTGACATGAGTAACGCTACGGATATCGAGACGGTACGTCAGGTGGAGGCTCTGAAAGGCAAAGGTGTCTATAACCTGCATGGTCAGTATGTAGGGCAGGGCATAAAGGGGCTTCAAAAAGGACTCTACATCGTGGACGGCAAGAAGGTCATTTTGAAATAAGATGTATGATATAATGTGTAATTTATAAAGGAACAGACGATGAAAAGACTGACAAACATATTTACACTGCTCGTCCTGTTGCTTGAACTGGGTATGAATGTCAATGCACAGACCTGGGACTTCGCATCTGTGGATGCGACCGACCAGGAGAATCTGAATGCTGATACCCAGAACTGGGAATACGATTCCTCCAACAAGCGCTGGAAGCAGAAGGCTGTCTTTGAAAATGCTCCATTGATGGCTAATGGTGTCGAGTTGTCATTTACCAAAGGGTTGACCTTCACGACTACGGCTGCCGACCAGATTCGTGTGGACATGAAGAAACGCAGTATGACACTGAACAACCAGAATACACAGGTGTTTATCGCCAATGTGAAAAAAGGACAGGTGCTTACTGTGGTATGCCAGTCGTCGAGTAGCACAACGGCACGTAAGATAACGGCTACGAATGTGACGGTGACTTCTGGTTTTGAAGAATCTACCAGTGAGACGACCAATGTAGGAACAGTAAATGAGGATGGTACCGTCACCCTGCAGTCGACGGGTGGTTTGTACGTGCGACTGATTAAGGTGGTAGATCCTTCTGACGAAGAAGGCGGTGGCGATGAACCTGGCGGTGATGATCCCACACCAACGACGAACGATTACTCTACCTCTGCCAACTCGATGAAGAACCAGGCACTGCTGACGTTGACGGACGGTACGACGAAGTATTATAACACAGAGGCGCTGAACAGCATTGATTTCGACGGTGCCAAAGTAATTGTGATGCCTGCCAATACCAACGGCTATACCTTTGACGGCACGGTGGCTGGTATCTCCTTCAAGAAGGCTGAGTCCGGACAAGAGGGCGAGGTCGTCAATATCGAGGGTAAGGTGGAGATTACGGAAGCCAAGGGCTGGCTGGAGTCTGCCTACGTGAAGTTCAACAAACTGGATGGTGCCAAGACATATAATGTCTATGTGAAAGGCGGACAGTATGCCGACTATACCAAGATCGACTATCAACTGGTACGTGACTATGGTACCTATGGTCGTGCGGATGTCGTAGGCCTGAAGGCTGCCAGTGACTATGCCATCAAGGTGGTTCCTGTGGATGAGGCTGGTGCCGAGAAGGCTGACAATGCCAACGAGGCTACGAATATCAGTGTGAAGAACTACAGCCGTCAGGGCTTTGCCTTCATGAACGGCTATACACCTGGTGCCTATAATGCCGACGGAACCTTGAAGTCTAATGCCAAGGTACTCTATATCACCAAGAATACGGCGAAGACGGTTTCTACTACCGTGACGGGTGCGAAGACGAATCCCTGCGTGGGCTTCCAGACGATTATCGATGCCTATCAGAAGGGTGAGGACACGACGCCTATCGCCTTCCGCTTTATTGGAATGGTTTCTAAGGAAGACCTCGACGCTATGAGCAGTTCTGCGGAGGGTATCCAGATCAAGGGAAGGAAGGCTGATTCAGAGATGCCTATCACCATCGAGGGTATCGGTGACGACGGCTGTGTCAAGGGCTTTGGCTTCCTGGTACGTAACTCCAAGGGTGTTGAGTTCCGTAACATCGGTGTCATCCGCTGCATGGACGATGGTATCTCATTGGATACTGACAACTCCAACATCTGGGTACACCATACGGATATCTTCTACGGCAAGAGCGGTTCCGGCGACCACGGCAAGGGCGATGGTGCTACGGACGATATGTCACTGTGTCGTATAACCGCTACTGGGATACGGGTAAGACCAATATGTTCGGTATGACGAGCGAGAGCGGTCCTAACTATATCTCTTACGACCACAACTGGTTCGACCACTCTGACTCCCGTCATCCACGTGTCCGTACTATGACGGTACACGTCTGGAACAACTACTTCGACAATGTCGCCAAGTATGGTGTGGGTGCCACGACAGGATCTAGCGTATTTGTGGAGAACAACTACTTCCTGAAGACCAAGAAGCCTATCCTGACGGCTATGCAGGGAACAGATGCCAACGGCTCCAACGCCAAGGGTACGTTCTCTGGCGAGGATGGTGGTATGATCAAGGCTTATGGCAACTATATCGACAAGACGGCTGCACTTCAGCTACCATACCCAGAAGAATCCTATTTCAGGAAAGGGCTATGATGCCTATGAGACAGATGGCCGTAACGACTTGGTTCCTGAGACGGAGAAGGCTGTGAAGGGTGGTTCAGCCTATAACAACTTCGATACCAACGCATCGCTGATGTACGACTATACTGTGGATGCTGCCGATCAGGTGCCTGAGGTCGTTACAGGTTACTATGGCGCTGGTCGTATGAATCATGGTGACATCTCCTACACCTTCCCTGCCAACGTTGGCAATGACGATACGGACTCTGCCGTTGATGCCGGTCTTGCCAACCTGATAGACAAATACAAGAGCAGCCTCGTAGGTATCTTCGGTGAAGAGAGTGACAGCGGCAGCGGCGGTGGCGATGAACCTGGTGGCGGTGATGAGCCTGGCGGAGGTGATACTCCTGTTCCTGAGGGAACGATTACCTGCTCGTTCGTGAGTGGCGGCTCTGTCCAGTCTTTGGAAAATTTCTTTACCATTGTTGGAAATTATTCTAACAGTAAAGGTACTGCAACGGTTGATGGTACTACCTATACATATTGCTTGAAACTGGAGAGTTCGACTTCCGTGAAGTTTACGTTAGCCGCCAGTTATAGGATGAGACTGTATTTTGCAAGCACTGAGACCGGAAATATAAAGATTGACGGTGTGAAGAAGACAAGTGCTACCAACATGTTGGAGGAAACGCTGGATGCCGGTGCCCATGAGTTGACAAAGGGGGATACAAGAAATCTTTTCTATATCAAACTTGAACCCGTTATTTAATATATGGTAATGCAAAACTTATGACCTGTGATGGTATAGGGGTACTGTATTATAAGATGTATACTACGTGTAAACGTTTACGGAAGAATTTTCACAAAAAGTGCATCATCCTATGATTCTTTTTCTTACTTTTGCAATCAGAAAGATGACTTAGATGGATTTTTGAGAGAAAGAATACACAAAAAACAATATAGCTACTAATTCAAATCAGAAAAGGAGCCGTGCGTGACGCATGGCTCCTCTTTATTTGTGGAACCAAGAAACTATGAATGCCAGTTAAATAATGTAAAGTAATGTTATATAACAGAGGAAAATGTGGTAGAGGTATGATTATTGTCCAAATAATTGTTATCTTCGTCATGCAGAAGAGGCTAAATAAGTAAAATGGATTAAGTATGCTTGAAAAGATATGAATGTTATTGAGACAACCATGCCTTTTGCAGGCTATTGGGACACCCGTCAGGGAGGTCGCCTGGAGAATCAGGACTCTTGCGGTTTCTTGGATACAGACAAAGGATTGATAGCTGTGGTCTGTGATGGAATGGGTGGAGGTCCAGGAGGACGACTTGCCTCTACGATTGCCGTCCGGAAAATCATGGAATATGTGGCCAACGCCCCTCAGGAGATGCCTCGTACGGAGATGGTTGCCAAGGCGATAGAATATGCCCATCAGGCTATCCTTGCGAAGACGGTGGAGACTCCCGCCCTTCGAGGGATGGGGTCGACGGCAGCGGTGGTACTGATGAATGAACAGTCAGCCGTCTTAGGTCATGTAGGTGACAGTCGTATCTACCAGTTCCGTCGCAGTAAGAAGATTTTCCGTACTGCCGACCATTCCATGGTGGGAGAACTGGTGCGTAACGGTACGCTGACAGAGGAGCAGGCAAGGCTCTCGCCACAGTCAAATATCATTACCAAGGCACTGGGCTGCAAACTGACTGATTTAGCCGAGGTGACGGAACGTCCCTATGAAAAGGGCGACCGCTTCATGCTGTGTACGGATGGTATCTGGGGGACTATGCCCGAGAAAGACCTCATCAAGCAGGTGGCAAAGACAGCCTCGTTGTCGGGTGCCGTAGACGCTACCGTGACGGAAGTGGATGAGATTGGACGTGCCAATGGCAATAGGCACGACAATCTGACCATCGCATTATTAGAAACCCAAAAAGATTCATTACAGAAAGAGAATATGAGTAAGAAGACATTACGTATCCTGATAGGACTGGCAGTCATCTGTCTGCTCAGTCTGATATTGAACTTTGTGTTGATTTTCCAGAATAAGCCTGCTGCCCATAGCGGGGAACTGGAGACCCTGCTGGTGGAGAATGACGCAAGGGGACAGCGTATCAGGGCTCTTGAGGATAGTATCAATACTTTATGGGGAGATGTGGAGAAATCTAAACAAGAAGTTGCGGATCTTACCATGAAGTTCGCCAAGGAGAAGAAGGATACCGCAGAGCATGTACAGGATGCTGCCAGTCGGACTCAGGCTGCTGCCGATGTCGTTCGGAAGTCGCGCAACGGTGTCATCTCCCAACTGACCAAGATTAAGGACATGCAGGAGAACGACCAACGTAAGCAGTTGCGATCAGCGGTTTCGGAAGCGTTGAAGGCCCTTGCCGAAAAAGATTCGAAGAACAAGGCGACCTATGATGAGATCCGGGCAAGACTGGCTGACAAGATTGCCTCAGAGAATACTGATAACAGCAAGGGGCATTACAACATACTGATTAAGAAACTCCAATCACTGACGTAGAATCTGGCTAATGTTTTGTAATTGAAAAAGACAACGACCATGAGAAAGTGTATGATTTTCTTGTTATGGCTGATGGCATCTTCATTAATGGCACAGTCAAAGGTGTACGACAAACTGATCCTGATGGACGGTACTATGTTGGAAGGACGTATCATGGTCCAGCATCCTGGTAAGGACCTGGTCTTTTTTCAAGAAGAGAAGCAGACCGTCTATCCGATGGAGGATATTCTAGCGATAGAGCATGTTCAGCGTGCTGTGGATGATCACTCAGGAATTGATGATGTGATAGAGACTCGAGGAGGGAAAGTCTATAAAGGGCAAATCATCAAACAGTTGCTGGGTAAGTCGGTCTATCTCAAGGAAGACCACGGTGTCGTACAGATTGTTAAGAATGAGGAGATTACCTGTCAGAAGAAGGAAAAACTCAATCAGGAGCAGTCTCTCTTCGAACAGGCTCCTTTCCTTGATGTGGTGATTACACCGGAGAAACGCTGTCAGGGCATCATTGTCTTACAGGACTATGGCTCTGAGGAGCAAGCCGGTTTCCTCTGCGTGGAGGATTCCTGCGGACAACAGCAAAAGGTGGAGGTTGCCGCCATCACGGAGATACAAAGGATTCCCAATGCCAATTATGCTCCTGTCATAGCGTTTGTGGTGGGGGATGATGAGGTATTCTTCAACAGGAATTTGGTAAGAACTTCCAAGTATACAAACGGTAAGAATGCGAGTTTCAAAATCCGGTGTGAGACGTTGCAGGCTCCTGTTGTCAGTTTCTCACTGGGAACTCCTTTGGTGATAGAGGTGCAGGATGTACCTGACTACCAACAGGGAGTCCTTGTCCGTGCCACCCTTCAGGATTTTGGTAAAAAGGAGGCACTGGTCTTCAGTTATCAGGATTTGTTGATCTCTCCTGTAAAGCCTGTAGTGACGACGACTGTCAGGCAGACACTGCGGAGAGAATACCTGGTGACGCCCGGCTATTATGTGTTCTTTATCCCTCGGGGGAAGAAAGTGTATGTCTGTGAAGTGAAATGAGGATAGAACCGATAGCCTTTTTCCATTCTCCGTTTTCCTCGAAGTTCGGAATACCGCGACAGAGCGGTATCGTAGGTGAACTGAAAGGGGAGATCAGATTCGTAAAAGAATATGCGCAGGCAGAAGCCCTGCGCGGCTTGGAACAATATGACTATCTGTGGCTGATCTGGGGATTCTCAGAACATGAGGATACTGAGAAGCATGCCACGGTACGTCCACCCTTGTTAGGGGGAAATGAACGGGTAGGCGTGTGGGCTAGTCGTTCTCCTTTTCGTCCTAATAACCTTGGCTTGTCGTCTGTTCGTATCATCGCTGTCCATCCTGAGAGACCGAGTATAGAGGTGGCTGGTGCTGACTTGATGGACGGTACACCTGTATATGATATTAAACCTTATCTTCCCTATGTGGATAGCCATCCTGAGGCAAGGGGCGGTTTTACGGATGACCACCAGTGGCAACGTTTACGGGTAGAGATTCCAGAAGTCCTTCGTCCTGGTTATACAGAGGAAGAGTGGCGGGTGATTGAGGACATCCTGTCCTTAGACCCTCGTCCCCATTACCATGAAGATTCTCGACGGGAATACGGCATGCCTTATGCCGGCAGGGATATCCGTTTCAAAGTATCTGACGGTGTCTTGACGTTAGTGCGGATAGTCAAAATGTAACTATTTTTATACAAAAAAGGAGGAAAATGTTTGGATTGTTGAAGAATAATCCATATATTTGCAATCGTTTTAAAAGAAAACGTGGGAGGAATTCACGATGTGGATAGCGATAGTTATTATATTGTCCCTTGCCTTGTTAGCCTGTCTGGGGTCTGTTATCAGTATGAGGAGGGAGTTGGCGGCCATCCGGAAGGCTGACCGTATGAAGAAGGCCTTCTTGATGAATATGGACCATGAGATTCGGGTGCCCCTTAAAGTGTTGTCGGGGTTGGCAAATATCGTGGCAAAGGAAGATCTGTATCTGTCGAAGAATGAGAAGCGGAACATCTCTGACCAGATGAACTATAACTCAAACCTGATAAGCACTTTGCTGGATGAGGTGATGATGTTCTCTGGCAGTGGAAACACAGGACACCAGATGTCTCAGGAGTCGTTCAGTCCTAACGAACTTTGTCGTCGCTGCCTGGAGGGCAATATGTACAGTACCTTTCACCGTCAGGCTGTAAAACTGAATTTCAAGCGTGAGTTGAGTGACGAGTTTTTTGTGAAGAGTGACCGCCACCTGGTAGAATTGATTCTGAACAAACTGATCCTGAATGCCTGTCGGTTTACGGAAAACGGTGAGGTATTAGTGGGATGTAATACCAGTGAGAATACCAATTGTCTGACCATCTTCGTAGAGGATACGGGAATGGGTATCCCAGAGAATCGTCAAAACAAACTTTTCTCCTGGTTTGACGAGCCGGAGGATATGAATGATGAGGCGGAGCTTGACCTTAGCATCTGCCATCAAGTTGCCCGGAAGATTGGCGCTACGCTATTGGTGGATGGGAACTATCGTCGGCAAGGTACTCGTATGTTGTTTATTCTCCCACTCCGATAATATCGTTCTCTTCGCTTTTTTCCAAACGTCCCCGCCATAGGTATTTGCGGGTCTCATGGACAATAATACCGCTCAATGCCAACAGGGATATCAGGTTGGGTATCGCCATCAAGGCATTCATACAGTCGGCTATATCCCAGACGATACTCAGATTCATGATACTGCCCAGGAAGACAGCGGTGATAAAGACGACACGATAGGCAAAGACCCATTTTCTTCCTTTCAGGTATTCCACGGCTCGCTCACCATAGTAGCACCATCCCAGAATGGTGGTGAAAGCGAAAATGAGTAACCCGAAGGTCAGGAGGGGTGTTCCTATGACGGGAATTTTCGAGAAGGCGGCTTTCGTCAAGACGGCACCATTGTCGAAGGTAATGTCTGGATAGGCAAGGACGCTGCTGACAATGACAATACCCGTCATGGCACAGATAACAACGGTGTCCCAGAAGGTACCGCTGCTGGACACCAGTGCCTGTCGGACAGGATTACGGGTCTGTGCCGCCGCTGCCACGATGGGTGCAGAGCCTAGTCCAGACTCATTACTGAAGAGACCCCGGGCAATACCGTAACGTGCCGCCATCATAACCGTTGTTCCGATAAATCCTCCACCTGCTGCGTGTGGACTGAAGGCAGAGACACAGATCAGTTTGATGGCAGGCAACACATAGACGGCATTTATACCTATTATATATATACAGCCTGCCACATAAAAGAAAGCCATGAAGGGTACCAGCATCGAACAGACACGGGCAATACTCTTGATACCTCCTAATATGACGGATCCTATTAACAGGCTTATCACAATACCTGTAATATAGGGTGATATCTGATAGGTCTCTTTGGTCAGTGTGGCAATGGCATTGGCCTGAACGGTATTACCGATGCCGAAAGAGGCGCAGGCGGTGAAAAAAGCAAAGAGGACAGCGAGCCATTTCCAGCCCAGCCCGTATTCCAGAGCAAACATCGGACCACCGATCATTTTTCCGTTGGCTTTCTTCCTTCTGTATTTGATGGCAAGGAGTCCCTCTGCATATTTCGTGGAGATGCCGAAGACACCTGTCAGCCAGCACCAGAGTACCGCGCCAGGGCCCCCTAAGGCAATTGCCGTTGCCACTCCAATGATGTTTCCCGTTCCGATGGTGGCGGCAAGGGCGGTGGCGAGAGAGGCAAACTGTGAGACATCACCCGTAGCCTCCTTATCACGCTTGATGGAAAGACGCATGGCCTTGAAGATATAGCGTTGGGGGAAACGTAGGATGACGGTCAGGTATAGGTGGGTGCCCAGCAAAAGGATAATCATAGGCCACCCCCATAGCAGGTTGCCGAGTTCTGAGAAGAAATGGTTGAGTACCTCCATGTATGGTTAATCTTTGTATTTGACACTTATTTGTTTGAACCCCATGCCCTGTAAGACCTGACGAACCTGTGTATTGCCGTTTTGTTCCGCAAGTTGGAGATTCTGGGGGGTCACCCCGCGTCGTAGCATCCGTTGGTAGGCTCTGCGAAGCATCGCCTCACGGTCTTGTGCGGTCCATTTTCCGCTTTCATGGAAACTTCTCGTACGGGCCTCGTCAATGAAATCATGGTCGAGTAATCCTATTTTAGGTAATGTAACTTCTATCGTGTCGCCTTTGGCGGTTATCCATCCTGGCTCCACTTGCTTGAGATTGACACCTAATCGTAAGGTTCCATAATAGATCCTGACCAACTGGTCGTCGCTGAAGATTCCGCGTCGGATGGTGTCGACCATCTCCTCGTCACTGATGGAAAGGAACTCCCAATCCCCGATTTCTTTGATAAGCAGGATCTGTTGCGGAGTGATGTCTATCTGTTGGTCGGCACCAAACTCCAGATGACCAGACTTGAGGTCCTGGTAAATCCATCTGGTCATGAATGTCAGCAGGATGATGGCTGCGGCAAGGGCGACAAGGGTCAGTGAGATTTTATTTTTCCTTTCCATTTTCAATGTCCATATTGATGAGTGACTGGATATCCCTGATGCCATATTCCTTTCGGAACTGGATGGTGATATCCTCTTCCCGATAACCCATTTGACTGATAAGCGGTACAAGAACACGTGCGGCATTTTCCCGGGCAGTGGGTATGATTCCTAATTGTGGGATGCTTTCGATGATGGCAAGGCGTCCTTGTTGTTCATAGTTGGCCATTTCCGCGTCGGAGAAATGCGACCGTACCAGTCCTACATATTCCTTGATGTTCTTCTGGTCGATCTTAGAACTGGTCAGTACGACCTGAGGGTCGGGTAGGGTGATGATGATTTTTCCATCCGTTTTCTCGACGTTATGGGCAGAAAACTGACTCATGTCGATATATGCTTTGAGTGTTGCGTCCATGGGAATGGCTATCTTACGGTCACCCAACGGCATCCTGATGTCAAAGTCTTGGGTTAGGATGCTGCCTTTCAGTCGGATGACATCATCGTGTGTGACAATCTTATGGACTTTATACTCTGTCGTATAGATACGGGAACATTGCCGTATCTGTATGATGAGTGGCGACAAGGAGTCGGTAGCAGTGACGGTGTCCTTCTCCTGTTCCCCTCCTTGTCGGCTACATGCACAACAACATAGCAGGAGGCTGGCGATAATCAGTGTATATCTTGTCATTCCTTTTGCAGTTGCCTACAAAGTTAGTTATTTTCTACCAAAATACCATTCCTATTCTCTTTTTTTTAGTCTTTCATTAAACTTTTTCACTTTACTTGCTTTTATAGAGGCAGGTGTGCCGCTATTTCATTTTTTATTCGTACCTTCGCACACTGTTATGAAGCAACAATATATAGGACTGTCTGACAAAGAGGTTCTGGAAAGTAGGGCGCAATATGGTGCTAACGTACTCTCTGAACCTGAGCGTATACCCTTGTGGAAGCGCTTCCTGACGAAGTTTTCCGACCCGCTTATCGTGATCTTGCTGGTGGCAGGATTCCTGTCTATCGGTATATCCGTTTATGAATACCTTCTATTAAATGAAAGTGCAGCGGTCTTCTTCGAACCCGTGGGCATCTTCGTTGCCATCATGTTGGCAACAGGAATGGCATTTATCTTCGAGGTGAAGGCCGATAGGGAGTTTGCCATTTTGAATCAGGTGAATGACGAAGAACCCGTGATAGTGATTCGCGAGGGTACGACCCAGAAGATTCCGAAGTGTGATGTCGTGGTCGGCGATATCGTGATGGTGACGACAGGTGATGAGATACCGGCCGACGGAGAATTGCTTGAGGCTGTGTCGATGCATGTGGACGAGTCGACCCTGACAGGCGAACCCGTTTGTTATAAGAGTACGGAAGAGTCTGACTTCGATGCCGATGCCACCTTTCCAACCAACCATCTGTTGCGTGGTACGAAGGTGATGGAAGGACATGGAGTATGTAAGGTCTTTGCCGTTGGTGATGCCACGGAGAATGGAAAGGTATATCAGGCAGCACAGATAGACGACAGCGTGAAGACACCTCTTAACGAACAATTGGAAAGACTGGGTGGCTTGGTGACGAAGGTCAGTTATAGTGTAGCCTTGTTAGTTATCCTGGGGCGTGTGCTGATGTTCTTTGTCAACTACGATTTCGAATGGATTCATTTCATCACCTATCTCCTCCAGACCATTATGATCGCTGTCACGTTGATTGTCGTGGCTGTGCCGGAAGGTTTGCCGATGGCTGTGACGCTGAGTCTTGCCTATAGTATGCGTCGGATGCTCAAGACCAGTAATCTCGTGCGTAAGATGCATGCCTGCGAGACGATGGGAGCCGCCACTGTTATCTGTACGGATAAGACAGGAACGCTCACGCAAAACCAGATGCATGTCTATGAGACCGTGTTCGATGATGCGTCGTTGCATGACAGGGTGATAGAAGGTATTGCTGTGAATACTACCGCCACGTTGGGGAAGTTGTCTACAGGTGCCCCGATGGTGTTGGGTAATCCTACGGAAGGAGCGTTGTTACTGTGGTTGCATGACCAAGGCATTGACTATCATACGATAAGAGGACAGGTGGTCGTTGAAACAGAACTTCCCTTTTCTACAGAGCGGAAGATGATGGCTGTCGTCGTTAGGACGGATGTTGGCAGATATCTCTATGTCAAGGGAGCACCAGAGATAGTCATGGGCTTGTGTGACGTGACGGAAGAATGCTTAAAGACCTATACCAACCTGTTGACGACCTATCAGCAACAAGGTATGCGGACGCTTGGTTTTGCCTATCAGGTGTTGGATGACAAAGCACAACCTGTCGTTGACGGTCAGATCGTAAGTCATGCGATGACCTTCCTTGGTGTTGTCGCCATCTCAGATCCTGTACGTCCCGATGTACCAGCAGCTGTACGCGAATGTCTTGATGCAGGTATCAGGGTGAAGATCGTCACTGGCGATACCCCGGCCACGGCTAAGGAGATAGCGCGTCAGGTTGGACTATGGACGAATGAAGATACGGAAGATCAGATGATCACTGGTCCTGCCTTTGCAGCGTTGTCGGACGAAGAACTAAGAGAACGGGTGATGAGTCTGAAAGTGATAGCCCGTGCTCGTCCGATGGATAAGAAACGACTTGTTGAAGCCTTGCAGTCGTTGGGACAGGTCGTCGCTGTGACAGGCGATGGCACGAATGATGCACCAGCCCTGAAAGCTGCACATGTAGGACTGTCGATGGGTGATGGTACGTCTGTAGCGAAGGAAGCATCCGACATCACGATCATCGACAACTCGTTTAGCAGTATCGGCAGGGCTGTGATGTGGGGACGCTCGCTCTATCGGAATATCCAGCGTTTCATCCTGTTTCAGTTGACGGTTAATGTAGCGGCATGTCTGGTCGTATTGTTTGGTGCCTTCATGGGTACGGAGGTTCCACTGACTGTCACGCAGATGTTGTGGGTCAACCTCATCATGGATACCTTTGCTGCGATGGCATTGGCTTCTCTGCCACCATCATCCGCTGTGATGCAGGAGAAGCCACGCGACCGTCGTGCCTTCATCATCAATAGTCAGATGGCATGGAACTTCCTAACGGTAGGTCTCCTCTTTTTTGTCATCCTCATTGCCTTGTTCTATTATTTCGCCCATCAGGGTTGGAGCGATTACGAGAAGAGTATGTTCTTCACGCTCTTCGTCATGCTGCAGTTCTGGAATATGTTTAACGCACGTGCTTTTGCCACTAGTGAGAGTGCGTTGAAAGTAAAGGGTTGTCGTGGTTTCCTGTTTATCGTCCAACTCATCTTCTTCGGTCAGATTATCATCGTCACCCTTGGTGGAAAGATGTTCAATGTGACACCACTGAATATTAGAGACTGGTTTGTGATAGTGGTCTCTACCTCCCTGGTGTTATGGATTGGAGAGGGCATCCGTTGGATGAAAAATCGTGGAAAAGTTAGGATATGTAAGAGAAAATGATTATCTTTGCATCATCATACAAAAACGGGAAAGATGAAAACGAACAGATTCAAGGTATTCATGGTCTGCTGTCTGGTATTGACACTGATGGCATGTAGTGAGAAGAAAAAAAGTAGCGATATCATCACAGAACGTGTGGAACAGCCTAAGCCACAGGAGCCTGTTCGTCTACAATCTTATTCCGACAACAGAGAGGTTGGTTGGATTGGACGTACTTACCGCCTTGCCATTGACCGTCATCCCAGTGATTCTCTGCCAATGGTGAGCGACGAGACAGGTCAGAAGTTTGTTGACAATGTCATTGCATTGGTGGTAGCCCGGGAGGATGGCTCAGTCTTTTATCGTCACCAGTTCACGAAGCAAGATTTCAATAGCTATCTTGATGAAGACTATCGTAAGACAGGAATATTGGAAGGACTGGTCTTTGACAAGGTTGACGGTGACTGGCTGGAATTTGCTGCCAGTGTCTGTCATCCCCAGACAGATGAGTATATTCCTTTGATAGTACGATTGTCACGGATGGGGCAAATCACCATTCAGCGTGACACCCAGATGGATACCACTGGTGATACGCCTGAGCTAAATCCGTCATCCGAGGAAATGTAAGGTCGGCACCTTCTTTCTGTAGCATCTCATCCGGTAGGGGACCCGTGTTCACGGC
>CACZCT010000052.1 GCA_902779745.1 uncultured Prevotellaceae bacterium | reverse complement strand
AACTGGTCGACCACATATTGTATCTGGTCGATGGTGCCACCGTTATAGTCGGGCCATGAACGCCACTGGTGTCCGTAAACGGGTCCTAAGTCGCCGTTCTCATCTGCCCATTCGTCCCAGATACTCACCTTATGGTCTTTGAGATACTTGATGTTCGTATCGCCACGAAGGAACCAAAGCAGTTCGTAGATGATGGATTTCAAGTGTAGTTTCTTGGTAGTCAGCAGCGGAAAACCGTCATCGAGGTTGTAACGGCTCTGTGTTCCGAAGATGCTGATAGTACCAGTTCCTGTGCGGTCGCCCTTCTGCGTACCTTCTGTCAGGATGCGATTCAGTATGTCTAAATATTGTTTCATATCTTTTTAAGTATTGGTTCGTACTCGTTGGGTATGTAAGTTGTTTTGATTTTCCATTCCTTGGGGTAGAGGTTGTTGGCACGGTTGCCGATGTTCTTCACCAGTCCGAGAGGGTGTCCGAGAAAGCAGACCTCCACCAGACCGCGTGGTGTCTCCTCTGGAAGAACGAGGGCTTCGTGTCTTAGGTACGCCATAGCTTGTGGATAGGAAAGTTCCTCCTGATGACAGGATTGCTTTCCATCACTTGTGCCACCGTCTGACAAAACGTGTATCAGACTTTGACACGATGTGTGCCTGGCTTTGGTACGATGTGTGTCAGACTTTGGCACGACGGATGTCTGCCCTTTCTTCAACACACACATAAACAGTCCTTCACCCCTTGTGATGCCGGGGATGAAGCGGTATACAGGCTCGTTGAAGCCTTCCAACAGGGACCCCGTGATGTTCCACTCGGGCTTTGTCTCCACTTTCAGTACTTCCGCATCATATTTTTCGAGTATCCAGCGGATGTTCTCCTCGTTCTCTTTAGTATTAAAGGTACAGGTGCTATAGATTAACAGACCGCCCTCGTTGAGGCATTCCCACGCATCGGCGACGATCTCGCGCTGTAGTTTCCAGCATTTCTCCACGTTCTGCGGACTCCACTCACGGATAGTTGCCTCGTCCTTTCGGAACATACCCTCGCCGGAACAGGGGACGTCACAGAGGATGATGTCGAAGCGGAGTTTTGACTTACGATAGTCCTTGGGGTAGTTATTCGTGACGATATGGTTGGCGTAGCCCCATTTCTGGACGTTCTCGGCAAGGATACTCGCCCTGTTGCGGATAGGTTCGTTGCTGTAGAGGATACTCTTTTCGGGCAAAGCAGAACGAAGAAGCGTTGACTTGCCCCCTGGGGCAGCACAGAGGTCTAAAGTTGAAAGTTTAAAGTTTAAAGTTGAAAGTTGACGGATGATTTCGTCCAAGAACATCGAAGAAGCCTCTTGGACATAGTAACAGCCGGCATGGAAGAGAGGATCCATTGTGAAGTTCGGACGACTCTTCAAGTAGTAGGCATGGCGGCACCAAGGGACTTCCTCTGCGTCAATAGGCTGTCCTGCTGGCTTTCGGGGATTGAGACGGATGCTCACAGGAGCCTCCTCCTCAAACGAATGCAAGTATCGTTCGAAGCGTTCATCGCCCATCAACAAACGGGTCGATGCAGTAAACTCAGCAGGTAATTCCGTCATTTGCTTGCAAAATTAAAAAAAAATCCGCACCTTTGCAACTAATTTACAAATTGTAACGTCTAACAGGTGAACAAAACAATAAAAACATACATGAATATGAAAAAGGTATTGATCGTTTTAACCATGATGCTCGCACTCGGAATGAGTGTGCAGGCAGCCTCACAGAAACACCGTCATACCCCTCGGGGCACGGAGTTGGTGGACACGACCAAACAGACGAGTGGTGTGGATGCCTTCTCAGATACGACGTCGATAGACAGCGCATATAGTTCGTCATTCGATGATGACTGGGATTCAGACGACCCTATTGAGAAAGGTGTCGGTAAGATGTTGGAGAATATGTTCTCGGACACTGGTCTCTTCTCAGGTATGGTAATAGCCATTGTCGCCATCGTAATCATCTTCCTCTTGGCTCCTATATTGATCATCCTCCTGATTTTCTACTTCGTCAATAAGAACCGCAAGGAGAAGATGAAGTTGGCACAGATGGCGATGGAGAAGGGACAGCCGATTCCAGAGAATCTGTTGAACAACCAGCCTGACGAGTTAGGTGATGAGTATCAGAAGGGCATGCGCCAGTGTTTCGTAGGCGTAGGTCTGATGATCTTCCTCTGGTATGCCGCAGGCTCCATCGGTTTCGGTATCGGAGCCCTGGTGTTCTGCATCGGATTGGGTAAGGTATTCGCTGCCAAGTCTGTTGGCAGGAAAAATCATGATATTGATAACAATTTAAAACAACAAGATTATGACTAGGAGATTGTTTCGTTCAGACGACCGCGTATTAGGCGGAGTCTGTGCAGGATTCGCAGAGTATATGGACTTCGACCCCGTAGCCGTTCGCTTAGGCTATGCAGCCCTGACGCTGTTTACGGCTTTCGCAGGTATCCCGTTCTATATCGTGGCTTGGATTATCATGCCGCCGAAGAATCGTCTGGAAAGTAAATAAGGTAAGAAGATAAAAGGATAAGGAAGTGGCATCACTCACTGACATCTCATTAGTCGCACAGGTGGCTGTATTAGGCAATCGACGAGCTTTCGACGAACTCGTCCGCCGTTACCAGTCACCTGTGCGGAGGTTTTTCCTCCACCAGACATTAGGAGATGAGCAGTTGAGTGACGACCTTGCCCAGGACACGTTTATCAAGGCGTATACGAATATCAGTAAGTTCCGGGGACTCGCCTCCTTTCAGACGTGGCTGATGCGTATCGCCTATAATGTGTTCTACGACTACACTCGATCAAAGAAACAGACGGAGGATATCGATGTAGTTCCAGAGCGTACAGGATCACAGGTGCAGACATCCTTGAAGATGGACCTCTACCACGCACTTGCCCTATTGAAACCTGATGAAAGGACATGTATCACCCTGCAACTCATTGACGGCTATGACATCTCCAAGATAGCGGAGATCACACAAATCAAGGAGGGAACGGTGAAGTCACACCTCTCCAGGGGAAAAGAAAAACTGGCAAACTATTTAAAACAGAATGGATATGGATAAACATGATGAGCAATTACTGCAACAGTTCTTTAGCGAAGCAGCGCAGCAGACGGTAGAAGATAACGGTTTCACGGAGCGTGTGATGAACCGTCTGCCTAAGCGCGTGAAGACCTACACACGGCTGTGGACGGCATTCTGTATCTTGGTGGCTGCCGTTCTCTTCACGGTATTCCACGGATGGGAACTGCTGCTGGTACAGATAGAGGTGTTCCTCCGCACGACAGTTGTAGAGCCGCCACATGTCAATCCCGTGATGGTGGTCTTTGTACTGTTCAGTCTGATGATGATTGGGGTTTACGAGTTCCTCAGTTATGAGCGGGTGATACGATAAGGTGTCCCTGCTTGTCGAACATACCATATGTGGTACTGGTCACCCTAAATTCCGTACGACGGTTCAACTGGTTACAGATTTCCTGTTGTTCTGGTGTGAGCGTTCTGACATATTCCTCTGTCAGAACGTCGTTTTCTTTTAAGAAGGGATATTTCTCCGTCAGCTTCTTGCGTATCTTCTTCGGACTCCCCTTGCCATAGCCCTTAGGGGTGAGGCGGTCTTTCTTGATACCCTTACTGATGAGGTAGTTGATGACGGACTCCGCTCTTCTTTGTGACAGGCGTATGTTATATTCCTCTCCTCCCTTATAGTCACAGTGTGCTGCCAGTTCGATGGCGACATGCGGATTCTCGTTCAACAGAATGACCAGTTTGTCGAGTGCCTCTGTTGACTCAGGACGCAAGGTGGCACGGTCGAAGTCGTAGAAGATATTGTCAATCAATACGGGGGCAGTAATACTGGCAAGCGGGAACTGGAGCACGTACTCCTCGGAGTCGGTAGCAGGCTCTACACGCAGTTCCTCTTTATGGTTCAGAAAACCGACACAGGTGCCCAGCAACACGTAGTCCACGTTCGGCTTGATCTGTTGGGTGAAAGAGCCGTCACCCTTGACGCTGAGTTTCAGGTTCGTACCGTCATTGCCTACAAGGTACACAATTGCCTGTGGCAGTTCATAGCCGTCCTGTTCATAGACCCAGCCCTTGACGGTCTGTACGATCTCCGGGTTCTCAAACGAGTAGATATGGTCCCATCCGTGGGCATCGCCACGGTTGGAGGAGAAGAATCCCTTGTTCTTCATTCCCTCGAAGGTCATGCCGAAGTCATCACCCTGAGAGTTCAGGGGGAATCCCGGATGCTCTATCTTCCATCCGAAGGCGTTAGGTGATGCGATGAAGATGTCCAAGCCTCCCATGCCCTCATGACCGTTACTGGAGAAATAGAGGTCGCCGTTAGGTCGGAACGTGGGGAATAGTTCGTCACCGGGGGTGTTGATGGGAGCCCCTAGGTTCTCGACACCACCCATGCTGGTCTCAGAGATACGGACGCGCCAGATATCCTTGCCGCCAAGGCCTCCCGGCATGTCACTGACGAAATACAGCCATTTACCGTCAGGACTGACGGCAGGATGGGCATAGAGGGAGAGTGTGTCACGGGTCAGTTCCAGTACTTGTGCCTTTGTCCAAGCGGCATCGGAGCGTCGTGAGGTGGCTATTTTCGCATAACGGGGATAGTTATTGTCTGTTTGACAGACCGTCAGGTACATGGTATGTCCGTCGGGAGTCAGGCAACAGGCTCCCTCATCCTCTGGGGAGTTCAGCTCGGAGTCAATCACCTGTGGACGTTGCCATTTGCCCTGTTCGTCTTTCTGGGATACGAAGATATCCCCATTCTTCGTACCTGTGATACCGCTTAACTCATCACCTGTCGCCTCATTACGGGTGGAGGTGAAGTAGAGACGGTCGTTAGCATCGCCTCCCAGACAGGGAGAATACTCGGCACGACGGGAGTTGAAGACATTCTCCCGTTTGACGGTATAGCGAGATCCGACATTCTTCCACTCAGGAGCCTGCTGGGCACCGCGCAGTCCGTTCTGTGCGAGTATCTTGGCAAAAGCAGGACTTTGTGCGGCAGCGGAGTCGACGAGCATGTCGCCATAAACCTTTATGGCTTCCTTGTAACTGCCTGTCTTCAACAGTTGTTGACCTAGGTACAACTGAGTCAGCGAGTCTTCCACTCCATAACGGATAGCATTGCGATAGGCGGCAATGGCACGTTGGGTATAGTTGATGCGACGGTAGCAGTCTGCCATCTTCAGGGCACGCTGTCCTCTGAGTTTCCTTTCCTTGGTAGGTGTCTGTGCATATGCCCTTCTGTATTGTGTCGCCGCGTCGTAATATTCGCCCAGCGCATAATACTTGTCGCCTTTCTTCATTGCCTGATCGGCACCGCATCCCACGAGGAATACGGCCGTCATGATTATAAATATAAGGTGTAGAGTTTTCCGCATACGTTAATAATAACGCAGACAACCCCTATTTATTGCTTTTCTTTTTCTTCTCTGCCTCATCGGGAGTGATGGTGATGCGGCGGTTGGTGGGGTCTGCCATGACATCGTGGACGATGGTGGTGATTTGGTCTTTCAGTTCTTGAATGAACTGTCCTGCATCATACTGCTGATGCTCAATGTCACGGAGTTTCTTCTCCCAGATACCTGTCAGTTCACAACTTTTGAGCAGTTCCTCACGGATGAGGTCAATGAGTTCAATACCGGTAGGTGTGGCAACTAGTCGCTTACGTTCCCGTTTGATATAATGACGCTTGAAGAGGGTCTCGATAATGGAAGCTCGTGACGACGGACGACCGATGCCGTTCTCCTTCATGGCGGCACGGAGGGTCTCGTCCTCCACGAACTTTCCTGCCGTCTCCATGGCACGCAACAGGGTCGCCTCGGTATAATAGGGAGGTGGTGTGGTCCATTTCTCCGTAAGGGTGGGGTGATGGTCGCCGGTCTCACCCTTGACGAAGGTAGGCAGGGTACGCTCCTCATCGTCTTTTTTCTCGGAGTTCTCAGAGTTCTCAGAGGACTCCGAGTTCTCAGAGGCTTTCCCTCTGACGACTCGCCATCCAGGCTCCAGGATCTCTTTGCCTGTCACCTTGAACTCTATCTCGTCCACTTCTCCTAATACCGTCGTCGTCGAGAACTTACAGTCAGGCAGGAAGACACCGATGAAACGACGTGCTACGAGGTCGAATACTTTCTGTTCGGCATCCGAGAGCCCTTGTGGGATGACTCCTGTGGGGATGATGGCATGGTGGTCGGTGACCTTCGACGTGTCGAAGACGCGCTTAGACTTCTTCAATGCCTTGCCGCCAATAGGTTTGATGAACTCAGCATAGGGCGCTACTCCTCCGAACTTCGTCTGATAGAGTCCGTTAAGGGTCTGCGGACATTTGGGGTAGATATCGTCAGAGAGGTATTGGGTGTCTACACGCGGATAGGTGGTGTATTTCTTCTCGTAAAGAGACTGGATGAGGTTGAGCGTCATCTCCGCCGAGTAGCCGAACTTGCGGTTGCAGTCTACCTGTAAAGTGGTGAGGTCGTAGAGTTGGGGAGGCTGTTCCTTCCCTTCTTTCTTCTCTACCTTGGTGACGGTGAACGGCTTGCCCTCAATCGTGGCAAAGGCCTGTTCACCCTCCTCCTTGGAGGTGAACTTCCCCTTGGTGGCTGTAAAGGTAGTATCTCGGTAGACGGTGGCAAGTATCCAGTATGGCTCGGGCTTGAAGTTGTCAATCTCCTTCTGGCGGTTGACGATCAGGGCAAGGGTAGGGGTCTGCACACGACCGATGGAGAGCACTTGCCGGTTCTGTCCATATTTGAGGGTATAGAGACGTGTGGCATTCATGCCCAACAGCCAGTCACCGATGGCACGGGAGAGTCCTGCCATGTACAAAGGTTGATAGTCCTGCTGGTCTTTGAGTTGTGAGAAGCCTTCACTGATGGCCTCGTCTGTCATGGAGGATATCCATAACCGGCTGACAGGGCATTTGGCTCCTGCCTTCTGCATCACCCACCGCTGGATAAGTTCACCCTCCTGTCCGGCATCACCGCAGTTGACGATACGCTCTGCCTTCTGCATGAGTCCTTCGATAATGGCAAACTGTTTCTTGATACTCGGCTGGTCTATGAGCTTGATACCAAAACGCTCTGGTATCATCGGTAATGCTGTCAGACTCCAAGACTTCCACATCGGGGTGTAGTCGTGGGGCTCCTTCAGGGTGCACAGATGACCGAACGTCCATGTCACCTGATAACCGTTACCTTCCATGTAACCGTCGTGGGCGGATGTCGCTCCGATGATACGGGCGATATCCTTTGCCACACTGGGTTTCTCTGCAATACATACTATCATACGAACTGCAAAGGTACTAAAAAATATTTAGTATCCTAAGTTTTCGCCTACTAAAATCACGATGATACGACCTGGCTTGCTGGAGTTACGCAGGAAATGGATGTAGTTGCAGATGCTCTGGGGTGAGTTACAGTTATGGCACTGCCCGTCCGTCTGACACGGGGTCTTGATGTCGAAACGGGCAGCGTTGATGGGACTTGCCGTACTCCTTGCCCTCTTCAGGGCAGCCTCCACGTCCTGTGCCACTTTGTTCATACCCACTACGAAGATGACATGCTGGGGCCCCCAGGTGATGGCAGCCACCCGGTTTCCATTTCCGTCGATATTGACGATAACTCCGTCTTCCGAGATGGCATTGGCAGACGACAGGTAGTAGTCGGCATGGAAGGCGCGGTAGTACATCTCCTGTTTCTCTTCGGGGGTATCCACTAAGTCACGATCCCATACGTCAAGTGTGCCGCGTTCCTTCAGTAGTTGCGGGATACCCATATCTCGGACGGTCATCGTACCGCCCCAGGTAACACTGCTGCCGTCAGGAATCAGTTCATTTACTTTCTCTTTAGCCTCAGCGGCCGTAGCACAGTAATAGGCTTCGAAATGGCGGTGCTCCAGATGTTTGATCATCTTCTCGCCCAACCGTTGGTTACGTTGTTCTGTTGGTGTCATAATTAGTAGGCGTGATCGTTGGCTATTTCTTCCTTGTCGAGTTTCTTCTTGTCAATGGCATACCACGCATAGACGATGTAGGCAAGGACAAAGGGGATGATGAGACTGACGTAGAACATGGTGCGGAGCGTGAACTCACTACTGCATGAGTTGACGATGGTCAGTGACGACTGCAGGTCGGCGGTAGAGGGATAATAGGCTGTGTTGTTCCATGCCGACATAAGTAGTAGAGGTAGTACGACGAGTACGACGCCGATGCCTGCCGGCCAGATTCCTTTGATATAGGTCTTTGATACAACGGTCTTGCCGATGCCATAGAGTACTGAGACGACACCGATGAGCAACAGGATGGTGAGGTACCACATATCGATGAAGTTATAGAGGTACTTATAGGGCACGATACTGATGATGCCTGCTTCGTCATAGGCATAGCCATCCTTCAGCATCAGGTGTACGAGGTAAGTCACGAAGAGTAGCAGGAAGGGTACGGCAGCGCCAATCAGTCGGACACTGGCCCGTGAACGGATATCCTCGTCGTTGACATTATTAATAATGTACAGGATGCCTAACACCCGTGCCAGGAACATGACGGCGAGTCCGAATACCAATACCCAGGGGTTGAGTAAGGCGTCGAGTCCGTGGGAAGCGTTTGCCCAACGGCTGATGATGGGTGTAAACGACCCAGCGTCAATGAGGTTGTCCTTGACAATGATAAAGTTACTGCCTTCAAAGAAGGTGGCTACAGCTCCGCCTAGGAGTAACGGACCTACAAGGCCGTTGATGACCAGACACATCTGGAAGGTTTTCGGTCCTAGGAAGTTACCGAGCTTGTTCTGGAACTCATAGCTGACAGCCTGCAGGACAAAGGTGAACAGAATAATCATCCATAGCCAGTAGGCTCCGCCAAACGAAGTACTGTAGAACAAGGGGAAAGAGGCGAAGAAGGCACCTCCAAAGGTGACGAGGGTCGTGAAAGTAAACTCCCATTTCCGTCCTGTGGAGTTGATAATCAGTCTGCGTCCTTCGTCTGTATAGCCCAGGGAGCGTACCATGGAGTTGGCACCTTGTACGAAGAGCAGGAAGACCAAGAGTGCGCCTAATAGTGATACTAAGAAACACCAATAATGTTGTAAGAAACTATAGGTAATCATAACTTTCAACTTTTAACTATCAACTATCAACTTTCAACTGAATATTCCGGTCCTTTCTTGATCTGCTTCAGCAGGATGCTGATTTCCACGGCAAGCATTAGAGTAAAGAGGAAGAGGAATAAGAAGAAGGTGAGGGCAACAGCACTGCTGTTGATGTCACTGACGGCAACCCATGTGGGCAGCATGTCCTGAATGGTCCAGGGCTGACGGCCGAACTCGGCGACGAGCCAGCCACTCTCCGATGCGATATAGGCAAGCGGCACCAGGATGATGGCTGTGATATAGTGCCATTTCGGAAGTCCTGTCATATCGCTCACATCGGCTTTTGTCTCAGGTAATAGCCCGATAGCGGCAAGGAGTCTTCGTGTCACAATCGAGAAGAATGGAATATCGAATGCCATCAGGATGATGACAGCAAAGAACAGGATAAAGACACACCCCAGTCCCACCATGATACGGAAAGCCCAGAAGTTGACGGGAATATAGGGCACGATGTCGTTCTTGTCTTTCACATAGCCATAACCGAAGTACTTCATGTTAGAGGAGAGTGTAGAGAGAAGAGGGGAGAGAGAGGCTTCGTCGGCACCTTCTTTTTTCGCTTTGCGATAGGCGGCTAATGCCTCAATGGCTTTCTTGCCTCGTTCTATCTTCTCATCCACAGAAGGCTCCTTGGTCCCATCTGGTTTGGTATAGCCGTTGAGGATGTCGTTGATGCCCGGTACATAGCCGTGAATATCGTTGGTCGCCATGAAGGAGAGGGCATAGGGCATCTCTATCTTCAACGGAGCCGATTCCTCTTTCTGGTAGTCGGGCTGTGCAATGGGATTCACCCAGGCGATGGCTGTTAGGCCGATATCGGTACCGCCATTATAGAGTGCTTCCATAGCTGCCAGCTTCATGGGTTGTACTTCTCCGACGCTCTGTGCCGACTTATGTCCTGTAGCAGCAGCCCCTATGGCGGCAATCAGTCCGACGATGGCACCAATCTTAATGCTTTCCTTTGCCAGTTCGATCTCCCGGTTCTTCATGAGATACCAGCAGGAAACAGCCACCACGAAGACGGCACCGATAATCCATGCGGAGATGACGGTATGACAGAACTTGTCGATGGCAAAGGGGGAGAGGGCCACGTCCAGGAACGATACCATCTCGTTGCGCATAGTGTCAGGATTGAACTCACAACCTACAGGATACTGCATCCAGGCATTTGCCACGAGAATCCACCAAGCGGAGATGGTGGCTCCCAGACCTGTCAGCCATGTGGAGGCAAGGTGGAACCCCTTGGAAACCTTGTTCCATCCGAAATACATGACGGCAACGAAGGTAGACTCCATAAAGAAGGCCAGAATACCCTCTACAGCCAATGGTGCCCCGAAGATGTCGCCTACGAACCAAGAGTAGTTCGACCAGTTGGTACCAAACTCAAATTCGAGGATGATACCCGTGGCGACACCCATGGCGAAGTTGATGCCGAAGAGCTTCTGCCAGAACATAGCCGTATCTTTCCAGAAGGCTTTCTGTGTACGGTAGTAGCAGGTCTCTGCAATACCCATAATGACGGCAAGTCCCAGTGTAAGGGGAACAAACAACCAGTGATAGATGGCTGTCAAGGCGAACTGTGCTCTCGCCCAGTTGATGGAGCCGGCATCGATGTTTAATAATAGATCATTCATATTGTTAGGTTTTTAGTTAATGATTTGTACGTTCAATCATCTCCGTAGCCACATAGTCGGGTTCTCCGCCCTTGTCGGTATGGCTTTTCAGGAAATTGGGAAAGAAGAATAACTTGAGGATGATGAAGATAATAAACAGTTTGATCAGGATAATCGCCCATAGCGTACGTCCAAGCCGCATATGGCGGAAACCATCATAATAGAGGTCGAAAGCCCTGTACCAGAAACTGTGTTTATCCATAGGTAGCTCTCTTTATCGTTAATATTGTTGCAAATATAGTAAATAAACAAATATAGTAAATAAATTCAAAACTGCCAACTTTTCTTTGCTGTTTTGAGGAAAAATAATACCTTTGCATCATTATTGTAATAAGAACAATGGATAAGAAGATAATAACAGTGCTTGCTGTCGTCATCGCCCTGTTGGTTGCGGGGGTGGCATATCTGGGGTATAGTTTGAATCAACAGACACAGGCAAATCGGGATATGGAGGAACTCGCAGTGCTTGACAAACAGGAGATGGAAGGCGAGTACCGGCAGTTTGCCGACCAGTATAGTGAGATGAAGACACGGATCAATAATGACTCGATTATTGCCCAGTTGACCCGTGAACAGGAACGTACAGAACAGTTGCTACAGGAGTTGAAGAATACGAAGGCGACGGATGCGGCTGAGATTACCCGTCTGAAGAAAGAATTAGCCTCGGTGCGTGCCGTGTTGCGCAGTTATGTCCTGGAAATCGACTCCTTGAACCGTTTGAATCAGGAGTTACAGGACGAGAACAGCAGGGTGCGTAGTGAACTGGAGGAGAGCAATCTGCAAAACCAGGCATTGACCTCTGATAATGCGACGCTCTCGGAGAAGGTGGCCATTGCCGCCCAGTTGAATGCGGTAAATATCGATATCATGATGATTACCAAGGGGGCCTTGTCGTCCAAGACCAAGGACCGTGTAAAGCATCCTCATAAGATTGGTGGTTCCACGAACGAGATGAAGGTACGTTTTGTGCTTTCCCGTAATGTGACAGCTTCCAATGGTATGCGTAGTATCTATGTCAGGATACTCACTCCGACAGGTAATGTGCTGAATGCTTCCGGGCAATGCGCCTTCGAGGATAAGGAGGTTGCCTATACGGCCACGAAGACTATTGAGTATACGGGAGAGGAGACACCGATGGAGTTTTATATTTCAAAGAAAGAGACATTGATACCGGGAACATATCGGGTTCAGGTGATTGCTGACGGACATGAGATAGGTACCCGTTCCATAGAACTTGAGAAATAGAAATGAACAGGAAGTTACTTTTTTCTTTGTTGGCTTGTGTGGTCATGCCTGCCATGGGACAGCAGTTGCTGACGTTGGACAGTTGTCGAGCGATGGCATTGCGCAACAATAAACAGTTGAGTGTCTCTCGGGTCAAACAGGACGTGGCAGCCAACCTGCGGAAGTCGGCACGGACCAAATACCTGCCGCATGTCAGTGCCTTAGGCGGTTACGAATGGACCAGCAAGGAGATCTCTCTGCTCAATGACGACCAGAAGGCTTCTTTGTCTCATTTAGGAACCAGTCTGACTACCGGTATCCAGGAGAAGGCCGGGGAGGTGATGCAACAAGTGCCTCAGTCCGTTTGGGATATGTTGGGAACAATGGGTATTACTCCTGCCTCCATTCAGGGGGAAATGGGGAAGGTTTTGGGTCCTATGGGAGTTTCCTTGAACCAAACGGGACAGCGCATCGTAGACGCTTTCCGTACAGATACCCGTAATGTGTTTGCCGGGGCTGTCATGGTGACGCAACCGGTCTTTATGGGCGGGTCTATCATTGCCATGAACAAGATGGCGGCTCTTGGTGAACAGCTTGCTGCCAATTCCACGGAGGCCAAGCGTCAGCTTACTTTATATCAGATAGACCAGGCCTATTGGCAAGTGGTGTCGTTGAAGCATAAACAGAAACTTGCCCAAAGTTACCTTGACTTGGTGAAGAAACTCGATGGCGATGTTCAGAAGATGATAGAAGAGGGATTTGCCACCCGTTCCGAGGGACTGAGTGTCAGTGTGAAGGTGAACGAAGCCGAGATGGCAATGATGAAGGTCAATGACGGACTGACATTATCGAAGATGTTGCTCTGTCAACTATGTGGTCTGCCCATGAACGGAGAGGTGACCTTGGCTGATGAGGAGAAGGATGACCTCGCCACAGTGGAACTGACTCCCCAAGTAGATGTGGAGCAGGCTGCAGGAAACCGTCCAGAACTAAGACAGCTCCAGAACATGGTGGATATGAGTCGCCAGTTGACTAATATTCTTAAGGCAGGTAACCTGCCACAGGTAGCCCTGACGGGAGGCTATCTTGTTTCTAATCCGAATCTGTACAACGGTTTCCAGAAGAGGTTCGACGGTGTATGGAATATCGGTGTGCTGGTACGTATTCCCGTTTGGAACTGGGGAGACGTCGCCTATAAGGTACGTGCCTCCAAGGGAGCGACGACGATTGCCAATCTTGAACTGGAGGAGGCTCGTGAGAAGATAGAGTTGCAGGTCAACCAGAGTGTCTTCCATGTGGCAGAGGCCAATAAGAAACTGGAGTTGGCAAGGGCCAGCACTCGCAAGGCGGATGAGAACTTGCGCACGGCAAACCTTGGATTCAGCGAGGGTGTCATTTCCGCCACTACCGTCATGGAGGCGCAGACGGCCTGGCTGCAGGCTCAGTCTCAGAAGATAGACGCTGAGATTGATGTCAGACTCAGTCAGGTGAATCTGCAGAAAGCAATGGGAACATTGGAATAGTTAAGAGTTTATAGATAAAAGTTAAGAATATGTCAGCAAAAACACAACATAACAACATCCTGCTTGCCATCATAGGATTTGCGGCAGCAGTGGCCATCGTTGCCTTGATCGGTTTCTTTGCCTTGGGACGTGATCCTGAGCTGATACAAGGACAGGTGGAAGTCAGTGAGTACCGTGTGTCCAGCAAGGTACCAGGTCGTATTCTGGAGATTCGTGTGAAGGAAGGTGATTTCGTGAAGGTGGGTGATACGCTCGCTATCCTCGACGCTCCGGAGGTTCGTGCGAAGATGGAACAGGCTCAGAGTGCGGAGCATGCCGCTGCCGCCCAGGAAGAGATGGCCCGTAATGGTGCCCGTCAGGAACAGATCCAGGGCGCCTATCAGCTGATGCAACAGGCAAAGGCAGGTCTGGAGATTGCCGAGAAGTCCTATCAGCGTGTACAGCGCCTCTATGACGAGGGGGTGATGAGTGCCCAGAAGCGTGATGAGGCCTATGCTAACTACAAGGCGATGGAGGCACAGGCAAAGGCTGCCGAGAGTCAGTATCAGATGGCCCGTAACGGTGCCCGTCGTGAGGAGAAAATGGCTGCTGCCGCTATGGTGGGTCGTGCCAAGGGTGCTGTCAATGAGGTGAACTCCTATATCCATGAGACGGTTCAGATTGCCCAGATGGAGGGTGAGGTCTGTGATGTCTATCCGAAAGTCGGAGAGTTGGTGGGTACGGGTTCACCCATCATGACCATCTCTGTGATGAAGGATATGTGGGGAACGTTCAATGTCCGTGAGGACCAGCTCAATGGACTTGCCGTAGGCAAGACCTTCGACGCTTTTGTCCCAGCCTTCAACAAGACCGTGCAGATGAAGGTCTATTACATGAAGGATCAGGGCTCCTATGCCGTATGGAAGGCTACCAAGGCAAATGGTCAGTATGACTTGAAGACCTTTGAAGTGAAGGCACGTCCTGTCGAGAAACTTGAAGGCTTGCGTCCGGGAATGTCGCTGATCATCAAATAATTGAAGAATTGAAGTATCTGAAGCAGATATATGACATCGCCCTGAGGGAGTTGTTGATTCTACGTCAGAATCACATCTACTCCTTTTGTATGGTGCTGTTCCCGGTGCTGGTGATGTTCTTCTTCACCTCTATGTTGGATGATGGATTGCCGATAGATATGCCTGTGGGTGTCGTTGACTTGGATAATACTTCGACTACACGTGCACTTGGTCGGAAACTGGACGGTTTACAGATGTCGAAGGTTATTGCCCATTATCCCAGTGTTGCAGAGGCACGTCGTGCCATCCAGCGTAATGAGATATACGGTTTTCTATATATCCCCAAGGGAACTACGGAGAAACTGCTTGCCTCGCGGCAGCCTAAGATTTCCTATTATTATACTTATACGACACTAGCTGCCGGCTCCATGATGATGAAGGACATGAAGACCGTCTCCACGTTGGGGTCTGCGGGTTTGGGACAGGCGACCATGCGTGCCAAGGGACTCACCGACCAACAGATACAGACCCTTTTACAGCCGATCCGTGTAGATCTCCACCAGATAGCCAATCCTTGGAGCAGTTATAATGTCTACCTCACGACAGTTATGGTGCCGGGTATCATTATGCTGTTTATCTTCCTGATCTCCGCCTATTCTATCGGTACGGAATTGAAGTTTGTCACGGCGAAGGATTGGATTGGACGGGCAGATGGTAATATTACAGTGGCACTGTTGGGAAAGTTCCTGCCTCAGACTGTTATCTGGCTTGCTATCGTCTATAGCTATGAGTACTATGTATTTTACCATCTGGGCTTTCCTCATCAGGGCAGTCCGTGGATGCTGGTGCTTCTCGGACTCATGCAGGTTCTTGCCTCTCAGGGTTTCGGCATTTTCGCCTTCGGCCTGATGCCCTCCCTGCGAATGTCAATGAGTATCTGTTCCCTATGGGCAGTGCTGAGTATCTCGATGGCTGGTTCTGCCTTCCCTATCATGGGGATGGACGGACCCTTACAGTCGTTGTCGTGGCTGTTCCCTTTGCGTCATTACTGGATGATGTACCAGATCTGTGTCTTCAACGGTTTTCCGCTGATTGAGGCATGGTTCCATTTCGCAGCCTTGGCAGGCTTTATGCTGCTGCCATGGTTAGTCGCTAAAAAGATCAAGAACGCAATGTTGACCTATGTCTATATTCCATAGTATATATCAGGGACTACAGGATGCCTGCTATATCTGGCGTAAGGAGATGACGCAGGTGGTGAAGGACGAGGGTGTGCTTATCTTTTTCATTGTCGTACCGATTATCTATCCCCTGCTTTACTCATGGATATATAACAATGAGATGGTTCATGAAGTACCTGTCTGTGTGGTCGACCAGTCGCATAGTCAGTTGTCGCGACAGTTCCTCCGTATGTGCGAAGCCTCCCCTGATGTCCATGTTGCCTATCATGCCCAAGACCTTGACGAGGCGAAGTCACTCGTCAGTCGTCAGTTGGTGAAGGGCATCTATTATATTCCCTCAGACTTTGAGACACGGTTGTTGCGCGTGGAGCCGACTACCGTCACAGTCTATTGTGATATGAGTCTGATGCTGACATATAAGGCGATATTCCAGACGGCTCAGACTATCACAATGGAGATGGGCAATGAGTTCAAGACAAAGATAGGCGGTCATTATACCGCTCGTGAGGAGGCCATTGCGACACGTCCTCTTGACTATGACGACGTTCCTCTTTTCAATCCGCAGGGAGGTTATGGTTCCTCGGTGCTTCTTGCGGTTCTCATGCTGATTCTGCAGCAGACACTCGTACTGGGTATCGGTCTTTCCGCCGGTACCGCCCGTGACGAGAATGCCTACCGTTGTCTGATACCAGTGGGCGATGCCCGTTATCAGAATACTTTCCCCATCGTACTGGGTAAGTTCATGTGCTATTTCATGATCTATATGGTGATGGGAGCCTGGCTGGCGGTTGGGGTGCCCTGTCTGTTCCATTTCCCGCAACTGGCGACATGGCAGGCCCTCCTGACCTTGATGCTGCCCTATACTATTGCCTGCATCTTTTTCGGCATGATGGTATCGTGTATGGTCAAGTATCGTGAGAACGTGATGTTGCTGGTAGTCTTTATTTCCGTCCCCCTGCTCTTTATGACAGGTGTGTCATGGCCGCAGTCCAATATCCCTGGTGTCTGGCAGGGTGTGTCGTGGCTATTCCCTTCTACCTTCGGAGCACGAGCCTATATCCGTCTGAACTCCATGGGAGCCGATATCAGTGATGTGATGCATGAATATCGCATCCTTTGGATACAGGTCGCCTGCTATTTTATACTGACTTTGGCGGTATATCGCTTCCAGTTCTATATGGCTCGTCGGCAGGCCATGGAGCGTCTGAAGTTCTTGAAGCATAAGCGTGAAGCTAAGAATAACTAAAACATAAATAATATGAAGCATAACCGTTTCTTGTTGATGGCAGTCGCTTTGATGACTGTAGCGAGTATTCAGGCTCGTGAGCGGAAGAATTTTGATGCAGGATGGCGCTTTATCCTCGCCGACTCATCACAGATGGCCACTCCGACGTATAACGATGCCCATTGGCGTATACTCGATTTGCCTCACGACTGGGCGATAGAGGGCGACTTCTATGCTGGTAATCCCAGTGGCGCAGGTGGTGGTGCACTTCCTGGCGGTATCGGATGGTATCGTAAACACCTCTCTCTTGACTGTGAGGCAGTACCAGGCAATCGTTACTTTATTGAGTTTGATGGTGTCTATATGAACTCTACCGTCTATGTCAACGGACAGGAGGTAGGGCATCGTCCTTATGGTTATTCGAGTTTTGAGTACGACATCACGAAATACCTGAAGCAGGGTGATAATGTCATTGCCGTGAGGGTTGATAACTCCGACCAGCCTAATAGTCGTTGGTATAGTGGTTGTGGCATCTATCGCCATGTGTGGTTGACGGAGACGAATCATGTACATGTGAAGCACTGGGGCGTTCATGTGGAGACCGATGCAAAGACAGGACAGGTCAAAGTGGATGTTGAACTGGCAAAGTATCCTTCCATCAACATCCATCGTCCGACAATCAAGAACACGGTCTTCGATGCCAATGGCAAGGAGGTGGGTTTAAAAGTCAAGAATCCTCATCTTTGGTCTGTGGAGGACCCTTATATATATAAGGTGCGTACGCAAGTGTTAGTCAGTGGCAAGGTCGTCGATGAGGTATGGACGACGACAGGTTTCCGCGACTTTAAGTTTGATGCGGAGACAGGTTTCTGGTTGAATGGCAAGAACTT
>CACZCT010000051.1 GCA_902779745.1 uncultured Prevotellaceae bacterium | reverse complement strand
TCATCGCTACCGGAGTCTGACAAAGCAGCACGCCTTGCAACAGCACTATACGTTGTAGGGATGGCTGCATTCGCCTTGGCTTGGATGGTCGTGTTGACAACAGGAATAGGATAGCTATAGTCCTGCGTGAACATGAAGGATGACGACTCGCTTTCCTCTGTCAGCAACTGTAACATACTGTATGACGTCAACTTGTCCATACTGATTTGAGTGAGGCCGGGGCCACTTCCCTGAGTGGAGAAGCAGTGACGCAACGTGGTAGTCGGCAACATATCCATATGACCTTGGTTATTGTTGTCGGCAGCACCGTAACTGTTCATGATATGTCCATTAGGCATGCCACACACCATCGGGTTCCAATTACCAACGCTACTGACATCGGATACCGACCCACAATTCTGGATGCTCACCTGCTGCTCAGCATATCCCACAATGCCTCCGACATAATCTTTGCCTTTCAATGATCCGAAACTGGCACAATTCAAGATGTCACAATAGGAAGCATATCCCACGATGCCGCCCACACAAGCAGTTCCCTCCATGATGTTACCTGCATCAAAGATGAGGTTGGCAATGACAGCATGTGACAGGAGCGTTCCCTTGGCTACTCCCACAAAGCCCAGACAGTCCATGCTCTGATAGCAGTTGGTAATGCCGCGAATACGATGACCATTGCCATTAACCACTCCCTGGAACGGATGGTCAGGAGTGCCCAAGGGCATCATGGGCAATGTACTGCTGAACACCAGGTCGGACTTGATGTCAACACCTATGTTACCGGGAATATCGCCTATCGATACCAGCTCGGACAGAACGCGCATCTCACTGGCATCGTTAATTTCGTAAACCGAACCTTCGGCATTGCTTTTAGGCTTGCGCAGACCACACGCCTTACACGTGCCGTTGGCATCGAAATCATGGGGCTTCAACTGACCTCCGTGAACTGTTTGTGTTCTGGAGCAACGCACACACCTTTGCGTTTTTTCCACATTGCTCATACAGCTGGCTGTCCCTCCGGCAACCGCTTCCATGAGGCATTCGGTATAGGGAGTAGGTATGACAACAATGCTATCCTTGCTGCAAGCACCGCATTTGTAATGAGACTCGCCAGCCTTTCCACAGGTAGGTTCCCTATGTTGCGTGAGGTTGAAACGATGAATATGGATGGACAAGTCGTCGATACTTCCTTTATATATGACTTTAGAACCTGTGAAAGACGTTTCTAAAGAAATATCGTGTTTTCCCTCAGGAATACTGATCCCATCAGCTTGAAAACAGACCGTGTTTGTATGGGAATGACTAATAACAGCCTCATCATCGAGCTTCGCAGTGAAAGAAATACTAGCTCCCACAGCATCTCCACCTCCGAACTTAGGGGATACATAGAGTGCAATCTTGAATTTAAGGCATGCCGTTTCCCCCTTCGGAACTGTGACGGAGAATTGTAAACTGTGTTCACTATATTCACCATCTACATGAAAGGCATTATCTCCGGAAATCTTTTTTAAGTTTTCCAGTTCTGGTTTGGTGATGATAATACCGTCACTGGTCGTGCCTCCATCCAGGGGGAACTCCAAATCGTCTGCACGGACTGCAGAAAAATGGAAAAGACTAAACAGTATAAACGTAAAAAGGTAATATTTCTTGCCCATATCTTTCAATTATCAAGTTTCATGTTTCAAGTTTCAATTATCAATGTTCATCGTTACTGCTGCGATGCGGTCTCAGGCAGTACGGCATCGGAGCCACTGCCACAGATAGCCTCGGAGACATTGCCCGAAAGCGTTCCCCCAACGTTGGTACCACAGATACCGCCGGCATAGTCGCGCACGCCACCTACCCACACACTGTTTTCAGTGGTGCAGCCCGATATAGTGCCTTTGTTCAGTCCGCAGATACCACCGAGGTTCTTGCCGGAACCAATGCTATTCATGATCGAGAATACCACACGGCAATTCTTAATCGTTCCTTCGTTGACACCTGCCACGGCACCAATATAGTCCCAGCCGCGCATGTTACATCCTGCCATCGATATGTTTTCCACGGTGCCACCCTTGCCTATGACCCCGAAGAGTCCACGATAGCCAGAGCCAGCAACGGGATCTTCCGTCTGGAGCATGCTGATGATGTGACCACCACCATCGAAGGTTCCTTCGAATGCCGTGCTGTCGGCAGCACCGATAGGATGCCACGGTCTAACCATAAAGTTATCGGCAATGAGGTCTTTGTCAAGACGGATATGGGTCTTGGGACGACGGTTGTTCACATATTCGGATATCCAGTAGAGGTTGCCGAACGACTTGATTACAAATACGCTGTCATTGGCGCCACGAGGCTCCGTAGCAGGCTGCTCGTAGGGATGGCTACAGTCCGTTTTTCTGCAGATGCCATATTCGTTGTAGTCATGTCCTTTGCCTGGTTCCTCAAACAACGCTTTATGATAACACTCACTGCAGGTATATTCCACAATGATGTGATCGCATCTCTTCTGTTTGACGATGCGACTATAACTATAATCATGAGGGAATTTCTCGAGGAATCCGCAAGAGTCACAATAAAGGATGTGTCGCTCATTGTCAACGGGAAGTTTCACCTTACCAAATTCAGCATGATCAGAAGGCTCCACCAGGTTACAAAGCAGACATCGCTTATTATGGCTTTTCCAGTCTGACGTATAGGTGGACCACTGATGGACGTCAGGAACTTCCTCACCGCAGTCAAGACATTTCTTATAGTGGTATCTATATCTCGATGGGTGATTTTCGTTATATTGTGCCCAATAGTCGTTGTTGCCATAGGACTTTTTAAAGTTGTGTCGCTCTTCCTTAACGAGTCCACACTGGTCCTTACTACAAGAATGGATATGCCAGTTCTGGTCTTTAGACTTGTATTGAGATTCATGGGTATGCCAAGTATAGAGGAAATAACGTCCACCACCGGCATGGGGACCGCTCCAAGTCTGATCACTGAGCACACTGGGTCTGTTGGCACAGACTTGTATCGACTTGAGCACCTTTGTGTTAAAATCGTCTTTGCCTGTGCGAGAGATATAGAGATGTTCCTGCTTAGGATATGCTCCACCATAAATATCATAGTCACGACCATTGAGTCCGCCTTGATATTTTTTTTCATAATGTGACTTCCTCTCCTGGAAGAAAGGAGCTGGCTCATACAACTTGCCATCATAATTGAACTTAACACCATACTCGGCTCTTGCCTCCACCCTCACACCAGTGATATATTGAGCCGTGTCGGTACCTGTCTTATGGACGACAAACACATAGCCACCGCCCCTGCCCTTGCGGAAATCCAAATCTTTATTACCGATACCGTCATAGCCTTTGGCTGAGTCGGCAAGTTCCTTATACTCATTAAGGGCAAAGACCTTGATCTCCGACACCATGCCCTGGGCCCCTGCGGGGCTAACGAGAAATGAGCATTGAGCAATGAGAAATGCGAAATATAGGATAACCTTTTTCATAGTTCTAATCGTTTCTTTATCAACTACATGAATTTGAAATCGCTTTTACGCACCAACAATGCCTGACCAATGGTCTCTTCCGGATAAGACGTAAGATAGGCTTTTGTAGGTTTCAAAGCGAAAATCCCATACTTGTTGTTACTGTCATCGTGCAGGATATACCGCTTGTAGTCGAAGAACGGGGGTACTTCGTCCTTCTTGATGAAATCTGGGCCGAACACCTCACCAGAGTTATACATAAAGTTGATAATCTTGTTGACTTGTCCCGTATGGCCAACCTCATAGCCCACAGGGACATCCTTGAGCAAAGTGCGTACGGTGTTCATCGCCTCTTTCTTGTCGCTGGTGTTGGCCATCACACCCTGTTGCAGGAAATAAGGACCTACCTTCATGTTGATCACACAAGTGTCGTTCCACATATAGATAGCCCCGCGGTTGACACTGATGTTGGAAGTGTAGGACGTGGCGTCGTCGGCTGGTGCTATATCAATCTCACCATTATTATAATAGATTTTATCATCGTAGTTGAGTCGCGTAAGGGGTGTGACATAAGCCTTCGCCTGTTCCTCCTGGCCTTCGAGATACTGCCACGTAATGGTGAACAGGCTATCGTCGCTGCAACGGCGACCAAGACCCTCGTGACATACCTTACCGCCCAACGTGGGATAGAACACAGTATATTCGACATTGTGGACATGCTCATTGAGTATCTCACCGATTACCTCATGGTCCACCACAACCTGATTGCTGACGGATTGGGCAGTGAGTTTGAGCTCAGAGACAGGTATCTCGGCATAGACCTTCTTCCTGACTCGTGGCATGACATTGGTCTCATAATCGACATGCTTGCCAACCATCGTGTTGTAGAGCTCGGCAACCTTACGATCCATAATCAGGTCGGAGATAGGAGCCACCTTGATATCAATCAGCTCCACATTATTTTCGTCCTTATCAGCACCGGGGGTGAACTTGATAGACTTGAACCACTCATCCACAATCTTGCTCTTCAGCGCCATGTCATCGCTTTCATGCAGTCCTGACAAGGTGAGGGCGAGGGCACTGTTGCCACCATACGCCTCGATGTGGGTTTCGCGTTGTGTCGAGGTCTTTACCGTCCAGTCTTGTGTCTCCGTACCGTCTTTCTTTCCGACGCAATAGAGGAAGGAGGCTCCTGCCTGTTTATCGACCGTGGTGCGGGAGTCAACCACATGGCGGTTCATCGTTGTACTGAACTTTATCTTGCCACCCAACTTGGCATGATAGATGATATGGGTGCCGTAGGTCTGGAACATATTCTGAATGATACGCATGGCCTCGGTATTATTTTGCTGCTGGAGCGCCTCGGCTGCCAACTGCTGGTAGCGGCGGAATCCCGGAGAAAGGACTTCGGGATGTTCGCGGGCAATATAGTACAGGTCATAAGGCTCCAAATGGCGCGATGCCAGCGTCATACCATCGTGAATGGTGCAGAAGGCAAACTCGTTGCTCACCATGTCGGTCTGGTTGAAGGTCGTAGAGACCTCCGTCTGAAAGAGGACGAAATCGGTCTTTATCGACGCATTGGCTGTAAGCTTCTTGCAGATAGTCATGGCATCCGTGCCACTATACACATGATGGTAGGAGGACGGAGAGATGTCGTCAACGACCGTTGTAGAGCCATGCTCTTGGTCGAACTGCTGAATGACCGACAAGTCGATAACGCGGTCGCGCACCTCGTCGTAGTCGCTGTACTTTCCTGTGCCGTTATAGCCATAGCCCACACCGTAACTGCGATACAGGTCGCCGATGTATGCCTGACGCTGAGCTGCATGCACACGTCTCCAGTGAGCCTCGTCGTAGTCGCCGTAGGCATTCTCAGGATTGTATTCCTCCATAACCGTTGAAAGGTCGTCTTCCCGGGTACAGGAAGTGAATGAAATGAGAAATGAGAAATGAGAAATGAGAAATGCTGCGCATAGCAGTCCCTTCAAAGTCATTCCTGTTTTCACCCTCGTCCGTTTCATATCATTGTTTATGTTCATCATTCTCTAAAAATGTCTTATCGTTATATATATCGGGAAATACTTGAAGTAAGCCTGGTTGGAGTAGTTGAAAGCACTCACATACTCTGGATATTCAAGCAGCAGGTCGGTTCCAGAACCACTCAGTCGCATGATGCGGGCCTGCCCTGCATCGTCTGTGATGATAGGCAATCCCTGGCCATCGTTATGCTGAGGACCGTCAACCGTCTCATTCTGACCGAATGGGATGACGCTGTAGCCGGTTGGCCAGTCCAAACCGAGCATGTTACGACCATCGTATTCATGGCCGTAGAAAATACTCATGCGGTTGCCAAGCATCTTCGTGATACTCTTCGACTGTGCCACAGAGGGCAGATAGCCTTTCAGGTTCAGCGCATTCATCGACCGGCTCACGGCATCAATCCATCGTTTATGTCCATACCTGTCATCTGTATATTCTTTAGCTCGCGCGAAATTGTCGCCTCCGTCCATCAGACAGTAGTTGTATTCTTTATTGCCTTCTTTATACTTATAGAATACTCCGTCATGGTCTTTATAGGTCGATCTGTTGAATTCCTTGAAAGCCGAGTCATTCCTCCAGTATTTCAGGATACTATCGTTTTTCAGTACCACCGGTCTTACCGACCAGAAGGTGCTGGCCACCTTGGCAAAGTTGGTCGACTGGGCAAGACCTGCGGGCTGTAGGCTGTAGACACTGGTAGTATACGTTTTCAGCTCGCCCTTTGGCGAGGGACAGGGCTGTGGATGAGCATTGTTCCAGTAGATATACACATTCTTCAGCATATGGGTATCTTGATCGAAGAGCTCACGGATCGCTGTGCTGTCGCTTTCGGCAAAGATGCTGTCGGAAGGAATATACAACGATGCAGCACCATCCCAGAGGACACGTCCGGGACGATGGCTCTCATCGCCGACGAACAGTCCGGAGAAAAAGTACGGATTAAAATTATCCTTGTCATCCTTGATGAGTGGATAAACCACGACACAGGTCTTGTCGCTACGGATGGAAGGCACATATTCCTGACAGATGATACATGCTTTGTCGTCTCCCAACGAAACTACTCTTACATCAGGACCGTAATTGCCCTTAACCGCCAGCTGGCCATAGGGAGGCTCATAGGGTTCCTTCATGGGTGCCTCTTTCTTCAGGTACAGTTCATATACCTTGCGCAGTGCCTGACGCGTAGTGAGATCCTCGAACAGTTCATACAACGGCAGGAAACGGCCGCTGACGAAGGATGCATTATAGTTAGCGGGCTCAATGCTGACACTGTTTGCCCAGGCATAATAGTCACCATCGCTGATCTTCACTTCAGCAGCCTTCGTATAATCGAAAGTCTTGTGAAGTGCTTCACCGGTAGCAGCCGAACCACCCTTGACCGTGATCTTTCCATGATACTGAATGGAATGTTGTGACGAGATCGGACCGAGAAGCTGCGGCTTACTGGTATTGACAACCTTTTCGCCAAGGATGAGCTCAGCAACCTGCGTCGTCGCATATACCTTGTCTACGCAGGAGTCGCGGTTGATTTCCATCTGCAACTCGACCATTCCACCGAGATTTGAAGATACCACGAGGTGCGTGCCGTACTTCTGAGAGAATTTAGTGGCATTGTCTTCGTTGATGCCACTCTCTCCGTTCTTGACCAGTTCGGCAAGCTCATGGCGGAATTCTGCATCGAGCACACTTTCTTCACTACTCAGGTCGTCCAGTTTCAGACAGTGCAGCATGCCCGCATCGATGGTATGTGTAGCCATGATGTGCTTGATGAACATATGGGCCTTGTAACAACTCTTCCACTCGCCTCGATAAGTGGTTTTGTTCTTGCGGTAATACATGCCACAACCCACCACATCACCTCCGTTGACGGTGTATTTCGTCTCCTCATGGCCAAGCTCCTCCAGCGTACAACCACTGAAGATGTCCAATGAGGTATAATGGCGACGCTCTGAACTGACAATCGGACCATTCGCCTTCTCGGCTGCATAGAGACGCGACATGTTGATGATGGGCTTCACTGAAAAACTACTGTCGTCCATCACATTGCCGGCAGCATTGTAGGCATATCCCAAGCGCTGCAGTTTTATCTGTTCATCAGAATAGCCTCTCGTCAAACGGGGGTCGATGAACTCATCCTCACTCACATTTGTCAGGTCGTCAGAACAGGAAATGAAGAGTGAAGTGCAAAGTGAAGCGAAAAGGATATATATGTACTTGTTCATATTAGTCATCTTCGTAGCTATGTAATGATTTATCCATATAGTTCTTCAGGATGGTGCGTGTCTTGGGGTCGTAGATAACCTGATAGATAGGCACCAGACGAATGTCGATCAGGGCGGCATCCTGAGGGGTCACCGACGCCTGCCACTTTTTCAGTGTCTCCACGTCTATCGTTCCCTGCTGACCGGTAGTGAATGCCGTCACGAGCGACAACTTACCGCCACGGGCGGTGATATGGCTCTCTGAATTGCGGTTGCACTTCTCAGCAGCATCCTTGTATTCGACATCGACAGAGGTACTGATGGAGATGAATTTGATCTGAACCGTCATTTCAAGCGCCACCTTCACATCGAGCGAAGTAGACACGGAGTCCATATTCGTGACGTTGTAATAGTCGAGCGAACATCCTAAGACGGAGCGGGTCACGAAGCCAGAACCCACCTCGTCGATGAACTCGCGGCAGATACCGCTGGCAGCATAGGCTGAGGGAGCGGCATGAATCTTTCGGATAAACTTCTGCATCACGTCTGAGAAGCCGGGGGCATAAATCTCACGGAAGATCGGTACCACCTTGGCAATCGAGTCGGCATCAACGCTGGGGAAAGTATTGGCCAACGGAGAAGCGGCAATGGCATCGGTTACCTTTTCACGCAGATTCAGGTAGTTGATGTCGCGCGAGAAGTAACTCTGCTTCAAACGCATCAACGAATAATAGTTCTTCGTAGTTGAGAAGTTCTTCTTGTTGAAGGCCACATCCACATCTACGGAGAACGCTCCGGCATTCACGCCTATGCCGATGTCTAACCCCAACGAGTCCTTCAGGGCCTTGGTACTCTCGCTGTAGTAGAACTTCTGCTCGCTGGCTGGGATGTAGTCGTCAACAATATAGGAGGTATTGTACTTCCTTTCTATATCGCGCAGCTTGCGCATGTTAAACACTTCCATATCAGTGCCGACACAATATGACTCGTTGTCCCTGTAGGTATAGCCTGCACCACGAATGGCGCTGATGGCGTCTTCTACTTGCTTCAACTCTTCGGAGGTAGTGGCTCTGGTAAGCCATGATACCGGCGTCGTATTGTTTTCGGTGTTATTGGCAGTCTGCGGTGTCTCAGGACCACTGAGCCCATCGTCGCCACTGCTGCATGATGCCATTGTCAACATGCCCACTGCTACATATATATATAATAAGGTGTACTTCATACCTGACTATTTGTCTATTTCGCGTTCGTACGTAAAATATAGTTCACTCTGTCTTGCACCTTACCGGTGAAGAGGTTTGCAATGGATGCAATCTTCACGTCGGTCATGGCGCACATTCTCAGTTGGTCGCTTGCGGGAGTGGGGGCGAAATCAACGCTCTGCATCCACTCCTTGATGCCTTGCGGCGAGGAGGTTTCACCCGCCAGTATCGCTGTCACTGCCTGTACATTACCGCCACGGACGTGGATGTCCAGGCTGTAGCGGTCATGTGAAATCTTCTGGAACTGCTCACTCTGTGCACTGCCTGAGGCTTCAGCACCCATGAGAATTCCCACGCTGGCATTAAGCGCCATACCGACACTCATGTTCTCAGAGAGTGACGACTTGTCTATCTGCAACGTAAATTCCAGCACGCCACCCATGAACGAGCGGGCCACAAAGCCCCTACCCCATTTGTTCACGAAGTCGAGAACCATCTGATTGCTCACGTTGGCCTGATTGGTGTTGTTGCCTTCGAGCACCTTCCAGTCAGCATAGAAACCAGGGGCAAACACCATACTGTCGCCCGTTTCCTTGTAGTACATGATGACATTCTTGTACTGCAGGTCACGGCAGTATGCCACGCGCTTGGTGCGCTTCATGGCAAACACCGACTGGCTCTCCTGTACACTTCCCTTGGAGTAGTTACCTGAGACGCTGATGTCGGCCACGATGAAGTTGACGCCAACACTTGCCGACAGCGCCAATTGCTGCGACACAGCACTGCGTGTCTCGGCGGTAATAACCTGTTCCTCACTATAGGGAGTATAATCATCGCTGATGAAGTTCAGCCCCTTGACATACTGGATGGAGTCCAGATAATTGAGGTTGAAGATGTTGAAGGCCACTCCTTCCAGATATTCAGCACCTGTGGCATAGGTATAGCCTACTCCACGCTCGAATCCTGGAGGAGCCAGCAGCCGAGTCTCATAGCCCCCTGGTGCCGGTTCTCCATTGGCATAGAATGCCCCCATGACATTTTTACGGCCAAAGACTGTCAACTCTTCATCCGTCAATGGGTCGTCACTGCTACAGGAAAACATTCCAAGCACACCGACCAGAAGGAGGAAACAATATAAACGGTTCGTCTTCATCTCTTATACTCTTTGATTATGAGACATTCTTACTGTCTGAATTTCACATTAAAGTAGCTCGTCAACACATCACGGGCATCCGTATCGGTAATCAACGCATAAATGGGAGCCAGCGTCATATCGACCATCACGGCTTGGGTATGACGACAACTGTTCTGCCAAGCTGAGACCTGGTCGTCATTCAATGCGCCGCCAGTGACCAGGATACACACCTGGCTCACATCGCCTCCACGCACCTTGACGGTTGCCGTTGTCTTGCTCATGATCTCTTGGCCTACCTTGGAAACGCCAATGTCGAACGAGCCTCTACCACCAACATTCTTATTCTTTATCTTGGTCTGGAAACTGGCCTCGAGGGCTACCTTGACACCCAGCGTATCACGGAGCAACGTACTGTCAACACTGATCTGATAGTCGAGCACGGCACCCATCGCCGACTTGCTGATGAAGCAAGGGCCTACCTCATCCAGGAACTTGTCGCAAATGTCATACTGCTTTGTCTGATTATCCTTCACAGCAGCTAAGTCCTTGGCAAATCGCTCCTGAAGAGAGAGGAATCCCGGCGACAGCAGTTTCTGCTTTTCTTCACGGGTGGTGGCCTTTTCCAACAGGGCCATGATGTTCATGAAATGAATCTCACGGGTAAACTGAGTGGTCTTCTGGCGCTTGAGGGCGTACTTGTTCTTTGACTTCTCCTGATGACCTGTTCCCACTCCGACAGTGACACTGCCGCTACCACTACCGCCTCCCTTGCTCTTCACCGAAGTGAAGTCCATGCCAGCCGAGGCATTGACGGTAAGGCCTTTGGTGAGGCTTTCCTCACTATCTCCAGTAAAGATTTCCTGCATGGACTGCGGGAATATGGCATCAGTAATCAGCATAACACCCGTAGCACGCTGAATGCTGTCGAGCGTGACCAAGTTGAACAACTGAATCAGCGCTCCGTCGCAATATTCACCTCCAGGCATGTAGCTATAGCCGGCACCCTTGTTGGCAGAGAACACCGTCGAAACGGAGTCCAACGAAGGATTGGTAGACTGGACAATCGACAGGTTATAGTCGCCACCAGCTCGTCTGGTAGCGCCCTGCGTGTTGAGCGTCAGCACATTCTCGCGCATCGTTCCCCAGTTCTCACCCACCTGAACAAGAGCCGTGGTAGGACCTTCGCCTTCCGACGGATAGACATTTGCCAGTCCCTTCGACGTTGTTACAGACCACTTGCCCGGCACGTTGATGTAGGCAGTATACTCCCCATAGGACGCACCGGTGCTTACCAAGCCGTTCGCTGGGGCTCCGAGAATGGAAAGCGGAGCAGTGCTGCTCTCGCCTCCACTCTTCTCATTGCCTATCATATCCTCGCTGCTGGAGCATGCTGCCACGAGAGCGGCAACAAGCAACAGCACCGGGTAAGATATGTATCTGTTCATATATACAATAATTTTAACAGTCTAAACCGGGTAAAAAAACATTCCGATTTTAGCCACTAATCATCCAGCTTACCAAAACCGTCTTTTGCTCGATCGAGTTTGTAACTCTTGTCAATCAATTCCTTAAGATCCTTGTACGCTTTCTGCTCTGCATCAGACTTACCGTTAAAGAGGACGTAAATAGGCTGTACATCAAATCCTGTCAACACTGCCTCTTCAGGTTTGGCACCGAGCATCCATGCTGCCAGATCATCACACTTGAGCTCGCCACCGGTGGTAAGAATGCTCACTTTCTTCACGTCATTACCACGTGCATTGAGTTGTGCCTGGGTAGAAGAAGCTGCGCTGAACGTAGAATCCCTCACCATCACACCTCCATGGAATACGAAGTTCTTTCTCACACTGTCTGAGAGTAACTTCTTGAGACTATCCAATTGAGCAGAGTCAACACCGGCAGTGTCTTTCACCTGCTGCTTCCACTTAAAGTCAAGAGCGGCCTTCACGTCTGTGGCCTTCTTGGCTTTGGTAGCGGCAACAGTCATTCGGTAGTGAAGTTCACAGCCAAAAAAGGCTTTGGTAACGAAATGTGAACCATAAACCATGAAGAATTCCTGTGCTACTTTCCTCCTTGTCAGCATCAGTAGTGGCGGCATTGAACTTAGTGATGAAAGCTTCCTTGTAAGCCTTGAAACCATCGGTGAAATTGTCTTGGTTTTGCTGCATGTCAGCAAAGTTGATCTCACGGCTGTAAACCGAACGCATCAGAGACTTCTGCATGATCGTAAAATTGAAGCTGCTCTTACGGGTTACAGCCGCATTGTCTAAGTCCAGACTCATTTTAACGGCACCGAAGTTTCCACCAGGATGACCATTGACATTAACAATCTTATCCAATACTTCCTCGCTGTGAGCATAGAAATATTCCTCTTTTGCCTGGGGTGAAATACTGCTAACGACGTTGGGATCATTGGCACTCATCTTGAAAATCTGCTGGCCCGTGCACAACTCAGGAACCGTGTTCTTGTTGGCATAGTAGCCATAGCCCACAAAGATGTTCGAGTTAAGAA
>CACZCT010000050.1 GCA_902779745.1 uncultured Prevotellaceae bacterium | reverse complement strand
CGAACTCATCAAGAGCGAGGAGGCTGTGGAGCCGGGACTCCATCCTGCCGATGTCGCTGGCGATATCGACCAGTCGGACGTAGAATAAGTCAGGCGATTGGTAAGCTGGCACATGTCCAACATCGATATCTTTGTGCCTTTCTTTCCACGATCCATTCTGAGGGTCAGATAGCCTAACTCTCCATCGGCAAGTCGTATGAGCGTATGACGAACAGTGCGGATATGTGCGGCATCAGCCATTTTCATCGTAAGGTCTTTGATAACAATAAAGACACTTACTCATGGTTTAATGGTATTACGCTGATATTTCCGATACAGTCCTTACAACAAGCCATCAAGAGCGACATCCTGTCTCGTGGGTCAATCTTCCATGATGTAGACGCAATATCCAAGAGCCACCCTTCTGGAATGAGTCCGTCGAAGACGGGAAACATCATTTACGTAGATTCCTGCCTGTTTCATACGATATCAGTCTTTACGGGTCCTAGACATTCTCCAAACAAGGCAAGAACGTCATTTACCTTATCCATTCTCAATGTCTGTTTTCCTTGTTCGAGGTCCCTTACAAACCTGAGACCCACCCCGGCTCTCTCTGCTAACTCTACCTGAGAAATGCCGTTTTTCTTCCGTTTCTGTTTAATATGTTCCGATAAAGTCATAGCTATTTTATACCTTAACGGGTACAAAGATATACATTTATTGAGAATAATATATCAAAACGGGTATAAATTTTAGAGAATTAATATAAATTATACCCGAAATAGTATATTTTCTTCTACTCTAGAAGATCTCCTTTCTTTCTTTTTGCCTGCAATGGTACACAAATTAAAAATTAATTTGTAAATTTGCAACGAAAATATATCAAAGGCGATATGATTCTGTTAAGTTTTGACACCGAGGAGTTTGACGTCCCCCGTGAGCACGGGGTGGACTTCTCTTTGGAAGAGGGGATGAAGGTCTCCAGAGAGGGAACAAACCGTATATTGGACGTACTGAAGGACAATGACGTGAAAGCTACCTTCTTCTGTACAGGTAATTTTGCACTACATGCCCCAGAGGTGATGAAACGTATCATGGACGAGGGTCATGAGGTGGCTTGTCATGGCGTGGACCACTGGCAACCCAAGGAGACGGACTTCGCGAAATCGAAGGAGATCGTGGAAGGGGTGTGTGGACGGAAGGTCTACGGCTACCGCCAACCCCGTATGTTCCCTGTCAGCGACAGCGAAATAGCACGGGTGGGCTATACCTATAACTCTTCGTTGAACCCGGCGTTCATCCCCGGGCGTTATATGCACCTGACGGCTCCGCGTACGTGGTTTATGAAAGGTGACGTGATGCAGATTCCTGCGTCGGTAAGTCCCTGGATCCGTTTCCCCCTCTTTTGGCTGGCGTTGCACAACCTGCCCGAAGGGCTGTACCACTGGCTGGTACGCCGTACCCTGAAGCACGACGGCTATTTCGTCACCTATTTCCACCCTTGGGAGTTCTACGACCTCAAGGAGCACCCGGAGTTCAAGATGCCGTTTATCATCAAGAACCATAGCGGCAGGGAGATGATGCAGCGGTTGGACAGCCTCATCAAGATGCTAAAGAAAGACAAACGTCAGTTCACAACTTTCTCGAACTTTGTCGAGAATGTTGTGAACAATGTAAAAATGGACTGTGAACGATGATAAAACTTGCAACTGTTTCACCCTGCTATAACGAGGAGGAGGTGCTACACCAGTCGGTGGAGCGGCTGACGGCACTCTTCGAGCGTATGATTGCCGAAGGGCTGATTTCGGAAGACAGTATGATGGTGTTCGTCAATGACGGCAGCCGTGACCATACGTGGGACATCATCCGGGAACTACATGGGAAGAACCGTTTCGTACGGGGCATCAACCTGGCACGTAACGTAGGTCACCAGAATGCCATCATGGCAGGTATGATGACTGCCAAGGAATGGGCTGATGCCGTCGTGACCATCGATGCCGACCTGCAGGACGATATCGAGTGTATTCCCCAGATGGTACGCCACTTCGAGGCAGGCAATGACATCGTCTATGGCGTGAAAGTGTCTCGCAAGGCAGACCCCCTGATGAAGCGCATGTCGGCAATGGCTTTCTATAAGCTACAGAGCTCGATGGGTGTGGAGAGTATCTACAACCATGCCGACTTCCGCCTGATGAGTAAGCGTGCCCTCCAGATGTTGTCGGGCTTTGAGGAGCGTAACCTCTACCTGCGCGGACTGATTCCGATGATCGGTCTGCCCTCGACGACGGTGGACGACGTGATTGGGGAGCGTCAGGCTGGCTCGTCGAAATACACGCTGAAGAAGATGCTGAACCTCGCTCTTGACGGTATCACCTCGTTCAGTACACGACCCATGCAGGCCATCTTCCATCTTGGCATCCTCTTCCTGTTGATAGCCTGCGGCATCGCCGTCTATGTCATCCATGCCCTGATTACAGGAACGGCGGTCCCCGGTTGGTCGTCCCTCATCCTGTCTATCTGGCTGGTGGGTGGCTTTATCCTCATCTCCCTGGGTATCACAGGTACCTATATCGGCAAAATCTATACGGAGGTGAAGCGCCGTCCGCTGTATAACATCCAGGAGATACTGGAGTGAAGAGTGAAGGAGTCAAGACATGAGTGATGTTATGAAGAAGGTTATCGAAGGCATTAAGTGGTTTTTCACCAATCCGAGATACGTATACTGTCTGGGACTGGTCATCACGATAGTCGCCACGTTCCTGGAGATGATGCGCAGTCATGCCTATAACTATTATGACTATCAGAACGCCACAATGATGTTCTGGGGCGGTATGGATCCCTATACGGTGGAATTTGCGGAGACCCACAGTATTTTCTTCCTCTATCCTCCTGTGTTCTGTGTACTCTTCTTCCCTATCTTCATACTGCCCAACTGGCTGGGACCGTATGTATGGAACATCCTGCACTACAGCTTGTTCTCCCTTGCCGTCTGGACACTGCCGAAGCCGTTAGTGCCCTACCGGATGAAGATGTTTCTGTTCCTGTTCTCTGTCCTGTTGCAAAACGTCTTCTTCTTCCAGTATAACATGGTGGTGTGTTATATCTTCCTGTTTGCCTTCACCCTGTTGGAGCGTAACAAACCCTTCTGGGCAGTATTGCTCATCATGATATCCGCCACCACGAAGATATACGGTGTCGTGGAACTGGGACTGCTGTTCTGCTACCCGAAGGTATGGCGTAACTTCGGCTATGCCATCCTGTGCGGCATCGGACTCTTCCTGCTGCCCGCCGTCAATCCGGAGTTCAATCTCTTCGACCTCTACGGTGATGTGAGGGACAATCTCTTCAACCACCATAGTGCGGTGGACTATACAGGACTGCTCTTCGCACGTGGACTGAAACCGTTCCTGTTGCCTAACTACAGGATTGTACAGGTCGTTGTCCTGGTCGTCTTGGGAGCCTTGTTCTTCTGGCGCCATCAGCGCTGGCAAGACTTCCGTTTCCGCGTACAGGCCCTTGCCATCATCATGGGCTATGTCATTCTCCTGAGCGACAGTCCTGAGACGCATACCTACCTGATTGCCCTCATGGGTTACCTGATGGCTTTCTGGCTACAGCCCAGGCACAGTACCTTCGACTGGGTTATCTTCTGGCTCCTGTTTGTCAATTTCAATATCCTGCCGACCGATGTGCTCTGTCCTCCCAAAGTACATAACTATATCCACGAGACCTTCTGGCTGGATGTCTATACGATGACCGTCGCATGGCTGCAGGTCATTTGGTGGGCGATGGGACCAGAACAGTTTAAAGTTCAAAGTTCAAAGATAAAAGTTTTGCTGCCGCTGTTGCTGCTGCTATTGCCATTGGGTATGCAGGCACAGGACAAGCGGTATACCGTCCGTGGGGTCTCCTTCGTGATGAAACAGGTGAAGGGGGGAACGTTCATGATGGGTACTGATGACCCGCAGGCTGAGGCGGATGAGCGACCTGCCCATCAGGTAACGGTCAAGGACTTCTATATCTGTGATACAGAGGTGACGCAAGCGCTATGGAAAGTCATCATGGACAAGAACCCTGCCAAGAACCCTGGTGACAACAACCCCATCAACCGGGTATCCTATGACGACTGCATCACCTTCATCAGCCGCCTCAACCAACTGACAGGGAAGCATTTCCGACTGCCTACAGAGGCGGAATGGGAATATGCCGCCAAGGGCGGCAGCGACAAGCGGTTGTCACTACAACATCTTTACGACGGAGTCTGCGAATGGTGCGACAGTCCCTATGAGGAATACGTCAACCCGAAGTCGTCATGGCTGGTGAGGTTCTGTCGCCGGCAATTCCGGGTGATCAGGGGCGGTTCCTTCCAGAGCACTCCTTTCTATACCCGTATCACCAACCGTTACGGGTTCCCACGATGGCGCAGGGCACAAACGGTGGGAATGCGTCTAGCGATGTAATATGAGCCTGACGGAGAAAATACAAGACATCAAGAAAAAAGAGGGCACCGGGCAGTTCCTTCGTTTCTGCATCAATGGTGTGATAGCCGCTGCCATCCACTATGGCGTGTATTTCCTCCTCCAGTTATGGATTGATGTGAATATCGCCTATACGGCAGGCTATCTCATCAGCTTTATCTATAACTTCATTGCCACGAACTACTTTACCTTCCATACCACTCCCACCTGGAAGAACTTCATCGGTTTTGCAGGCAGTCATGGTGTGAACTACTTCCTGCATATCATCCTCTTCAACATCTTCCTCTGGGCAGGTGTCCACAGACTCATCGCCCCACCACTCGTCATGCTGGTTGCCATGCTGGTCCAGTTCACCATCCTCCGCTTCGTATTCAAGAAGAGGAACTAACCATTCATATAGTCCGGGAAAGTCAGTGACCAACGGGAACCGCTCCACTGGCGACATAGCGTCTCATAGTCGGCGAGTTTCTTGTATGACAGGCGTTTCTGGAGCCACGGCCGGAGCACTTTCTCCTTCACGAAATTACCATAGAGTTCAAATTCCGAAAATGCCGAGGGGGTAGACAACGTACGGTCGTAACTGTCTATCAGTGCCTCAAGCCAGGGTTTCCCCCACCTACGGGTAATCTCTTCGTGCAGCACCTCCAGCTGTTCCTTGTCGAACAGCATCTTATGGTCGACATACGAGAGGGAGGCCAGCGGCATGTCAGGCATCAGCCGCTGCAGCCAGTCCTTGATCGGCTGATGGTCCTCATAGGTCATATAGAACACCGTTTTGCGGTCATCTGTCAGGAACACATGCGGACGGATGAGGATATGGTCTGCATCGATACACAGATAGTAACGGCACGTCCCCACCTTTCCGCTCAGTTTCAATAGCTGCTGGAAGAACCATCCGCTACGGTTCCACAGGGTCCCGTCGCTACGTGGTATCTGCAGGTTGATCTCCTTGGGATTGAAGCCAAAGACCGAACTCTCGTCCACAAAGACCAGTCCGTTATCCTTACAGAAATCTATGACTTCCTGCTGGGGCGGTGCCACGATGTAGATATCCTTGACAGGATGCGGCACACAGTGACGGATACCCTCCAGACATAGCGGGAAGATACGGAGGTCCTTGGCTACCAGGGGGATGACGACATCAATCGGTTCTGTGGCAGGATTCAGTTTCGGGAACCTGCGCCAGGAAAAAAGGAGATAACGGAGTTTACGACTTTGTGACATATCATATTATTTTATGGTTTCCACTGCTTCCAGCAAGGCACCGGGTTGGTTTTCGGGAATCAGGATGCTACGGCAAAGACCGGCACGACGACCAGCCTCCACATCGTTGTCGCTGTCACCTATCATGACAGACTGGGAGAGGTCGATATGGAAGTCCTCGGCAGCTTGCAGGAACAAGCCCGTTTGCGGCTTACGACAAGAACACACGATCTTATATTCGCTCCGTTCCCCCTCAAAGCCCTTGTCAGGATGATGGGGACAGACATAGATACCATCCAGGAAGGCGCCTGCCTTCCCCAGTTCCGCCTCCATCCTGGCATGTATCTCCTGCAGTTCCTCCCACGTACACTCGCCACGCGCAATCACCGGCTGGTTGGTGACGACAATGGCGAGATAGCCCGACTTGTTGATTTTCCGGACAGCCTCAGCCACGCCGGGAATGAGTTCCAGTCGGGAGGCATCACGCAGAAAGCCCCGATGCATGTTCAGTGTGCCGTCACGGTCCAGGAAGACCGCCCGTTGCGGTTGTCGCAGGTTACGGGACTGCACCTTCCCGTTCCGGATATCGTTTCCCACCTCCTCATAGCGCTCAGGCGTTCCCATGTCCTTGATATACTCAGGAGTATCATAGGCAAAGATACGTCCCGACGGGATATTCGGTTTCAGCACATCCCGGTCGAGGTCTATCTTCTCCGGTGTCTCAGGATGTCTCGGCACAAAGGTACGCAGGGTCTCCTGCAGCAGTCTCGGGGAAATCATCTCTATCCCTGCATTGACGCGGTTCCTGTAGTAAGTACGCTCCTCCTCCTTGGTCATCCAGTGTACGATACGGTGGGTATCCACAGGCATGCCGCCGGCTGTCTGGGGAGGGAGGACCTCCGTCACCAGTAACGAACTGTCATAGGGATGGTTGTTGGGATGTGCCATCAGTGTCGCCCATGCCTGGTGCTCCTGATGGAACCGGATGAAGCGGTTGAAGTTCACGTCAAAGACGACATCCCCGCAGAGCAGCAGGAAATCGTCCGTCAGTTGCGGCATCTTAAAGAGAGCCCCTGCCGTACCCAGGGGTGTCGTCTGGATCACCTCCCCAAGATGTCCGACAACCATCGTGATATCCGTCAACCCACAGGCTTTCAGATTCTCTATCTGCCACTCCAGGATAGGCTTCCCGCAGGTCTCAATCATCGGTTTGGGCACATCACTCTTCACGGATGCGATGCGCGTGCCCTTGCCTCCTGCCATGATGACGACCTTCATAACGCACCAAAGAATTTATCTTCCAACATCAGACACAGACAATGATAGACCGGCAGATGCAGTTCCTGTATCTGATAGGTCTCGACTGCCGGTACCCTGATACAGACATCCGCAAAGTCCATCAGACGGTTCTTATGGTGTCCCGTCAGACCAATCACCTTCAAGCCCCTCGACTTGGCGGTAATCGCCGCATATAGGATATTCCTGCTGTTTCCGGAGGTGGAGATGCCCCAATACACATCACCCGGTTTTCCATAGCCGTTCACCTGCTGGGCAAAGATCAGTTCCGGGAGGGAGTCGTTCATGAAGGCGGTCGTCAGGGAGGAATGTCCCGTCAGCGAGATAGCAGGAAGGGCTCCCTGCAGGTTCTCTGCCAATACCCTGCCCATCTCCGGTTCTATCTCTTTCAGGGATGCCACCTGATGGGCATAGATCTTCCGTTTCAGTTTAAACTCCTTCATCAGCTCACCTACGATATGTTCTGAGTCAGAGGCAGAGCCGCCATTACCGGAAACCAATAGTTTCCGTCCGTTGGCAAAGGCTTCCTCCAAGATTCCGTAGGCTTTCAGGATATCCTCCCTGCACGCAGTGAGCAAGGGGTAGCGCCCTGTCAGGTCGTCCAAATATTTCTCCGGGTCCGTCATGGTCTATTTGTCGTTTTGTATCAGCATCCTCACATAGCCTCTCATCTTTTCCTCATTGCCATGCGTGATGGCAGAGATGAATTCCGACTGTCCCTCTGCAAAGGTATAGAACTGGAATTTCTCCCGCAACTCCACGGGCATGTCAATCAACTGGATATAGGCGGAGGGAGTCTTCCTGTCCAACACCCCTTCTTCCATCATCGTCTCCACGACAACCTCTGCCACCTGGCGGTGTGATATCGGATGATTGCCGCCAAGATTATAGATGCCGTTCTGGAACTGATAACCCGTCATCGCCTGATACATCACCTCTGCGACATCCTCCACATAGACATGGTCACGGACAATCTCATCCCTGAAAAGGTCTATCTTCCCGTCATCCTTGACCATCCTATAGAAACGGTAGACGATATTGGCGTTCTTCCCCTTGTGGAACTCGCCCCATCCGAAGACGTTGAAGAAACGGAAACCGATGATCTTGTTGTCTGTCTGCCTCATCCGGGAATCGGTGTACTTGTCGAAAAGCCATTTCGACCAGGCGTAGATATTATGCGGCAACAAGTCGTCAAGACCGCCTGCCTGTTCCCTCTTATTGCCATAGACGGCAGAGGACGAGGCATAGACAAACGGGATGTTCCGCTGGACGGCATACTCGAAGTACATCTTGGAGAACTCATAGTTCATGGTCATCATGACCTTAGGGTCGCTCTCCAACACATCCGCATTGGCACCGATATGGAAGATCCCCTCCACATGATCCTTACGCTCCAACGCCTGCCGTACCGCGTCAATACCGTCGGTATAGTCGATATAGTCAGAGAACTGCAGCCCTAACAGGTTCGGCATCTTCATCTCATCATAGTTGTCAATGATGATCACGTCGTTGATGCCGTTATCATTGAGTCTCCTTACCATATTAGAGCCTACAAAACCTGCTCCTCCCGTCACAATATAACTCATATCTTAATCTCCTTTCTTGGAATATATACAATCGGATTATAGTGTATCACCGTAGACCCCTCATTCTCAAACTCAAAGGGAACATGCATCAGTTCGTTCAAGGCATCTATCACCTGCTGGCGCTTGCCGTTCTCCACATAGAACAACAGGAAACCGCCACCACCAGCCCCCAGCAGTTTTCCTCCCAGGGCACCAGCCTGGATGCCCCGCCGGTATAACTCGTCGATGGAACTGTTGCTGATCTTACTGCCTGTCCCTCTCTTCAGTTTCCAGGTATGGTCCAACAACCTCCCAAAATCGTTCAAGTCGGCATGCGTGTCTTCCAGGATGCCCTGTGCGTCATCCACCAGACTGAGCATCTCCCTCATCTGGAGGATCTTGTCTTGATGTTGGCTGATCGTGTCTTTCTGTATCTCAGAGGAGAAACGGGAGATACCCGTGAAGAACAGCAACAGGTTCTGTTCCAGTTGTTTCTTCCTCTCGGGACGGATGATGATGGGGGTCACCTTAAACTGACTGTCCTCAAAATCGATCCTGTTCAAACCGCCATACGAGGCAGCTATCTGGTCTTGCCAGCCACCGGACTCCTTACACAGTTCACGCTCCAGTCGGATGGCATCCTCCGCCAGTTTACGCTTCCCCACATACTTTCCCTTCAAGGAGTAGAAAGCATTCAACATACCTACGGCAAAGGTACTGCTGGTTCCCAATCCCGTCCGTGCAGGCAGGTCGCCCTCATAGGTGAGACGGATCTCATGGATATCCAGCATCCTCATCGCCTCACGGATGGCGGGGTGCTCTATCTCGTCAATACTCTTCACGCGCTCAAACCTGCTGTATACCAATTCGGAATAATAGGGCATGAAGGGAGGGAGGTGCCTGACATTCACATAGCAGTATTTGTCAAACGTGGTGGAGATAACTGCCCCTCCGTACTCATTGAAGAAGTCCGGCATATCCGTGCCTCCTCCAAAAAAGGACATTCGAAAGGGTGTTTTGGTGATGATCATATCTTCTGGCTGTTACAAACTGTTTTCACTTGCAAAGATACAACATTCTATTGGAAAACAAGCCATTCTTGTCAGATAATTCTCCTGAACCAATAGTCAAACAACTTAAAGCCTTCTGCCGTCATGAGTCCTGCATCTGCCGTATCCATCCGATAGAGGGGAATGTCACGATACATGGCGGCAACGAGGGAGAACGTACTGGGAGGTCCTATCAGGTAGTCGCACTCAGAGAGCATGAAGAGGTCTTCCGGAGCACTGCCCTGCAGATGGTGGATATGCACCTGGGGACATAACTCCTGGTATTTCCCTTCCGTCACCGTTGCATCGTTGGTCGACAGATAAACATGAATCTCCTTGTCTGGATGCAGCTCCGCAAAACGGTTGATATGACGGGCATACGTCTCGTCGTCATAACAGTATTTCCCGTAATTCCATGTCGCATAGTCGCCACGACGGATGTGGATGCCGAGACGGAGATGGCCAGGAGATGGCTGATGTAAGATGTAAGATGTAAGATGTAAGATGGATTCTGCCTCTCGCATCTTTGTCTTGACAGGCGTCGTGTATTGCTCGTCTATTGTGAAAAGGTCGCAAATCTCATCCCTATATTTCAGGAAGAGGTCGTAATAGCGTACGAACCAGCCGCTCACCACGATATGCCGATGACGGAGCATCATCCGCTCCAAAGCCTCACGGTCACAGTCCTCATGCTTGAAACTTGCCGTAGGCAACAGTTTCAGGGCTGCCAGATACTTTGCCAGCAGGTACCACCCGAAACCCGTCAACGAGGTATGACAGATATGAAAATACTGATACTTGTAACTGAAGCGCATGGAGATGACCTTCCGTCCATGTTCCCTACCCCATGCATAGACATGGGCATACTGCAACAGGTTGTTGCACATCTGACTCTTATCTCTGGCAAATAGCATCGTTCTCCGTTTTAAGAAACATACGCATCCGGGGTCTTTTTCTGTTTACCCCAGCATCTATGCAAAGGTAACTAATTAGTCTTGAATAGCAAAGAAAATCGACTGTTTTTTATTCATCGTTTTTTAGGATTTTCCAAAAACTACTCCCCTCCTCCCGTCATGTGCCTCAAAGCCCGATAAATAAAGGGCGCAAGTCACGGGAGTAGTTGGACAAACACCTCCCTTACTACTCCCTTACTCCTCCCTCAATGCTCCATCTTACATCACACATCTCCTCCCCTCCATAGAGGTGAAAGTGTCAGCTTAACAGGGAGTAAATGCCATCCTAAGAGGGAGTAAGAAGCATCCTGACAACCGTGCGCCTATAGGCAAAAGGGTGTGCGGCTATAGCCGAAAGGTCTTACGCCTATAGCCAAAATAGAAGACAACAAAAAGTGTAGGATCATCAATCCGTCCAAACTTTGGGGTTCACTTCATGTGAAAAGGGAGTAGTTAGGGAGGTGTTTGTCCAACTACTCCCGTCTTGAAAAGCCCTGTACATCGGCATTTCAGCGAAAAAAGGGAGGAGGGGAGGTGTTTTTTGTTTTGTTTCGCATGGTAATCCTTGTCTATTTGAAATAAAAATAGTAATTTTGCAATTGAAACAATAAAGCAAGAGAGTGACGGAGGAAGTTGCTAAATAGGCATGAAGATGACGATAGGGTTTGATGCGAAGCGCATCGTACGGAACGGGACGGGGTTAGGAAGTTACGGAAGGACACTGGTAAACGACCTCATCCGACGCACTGGCGAGGAGGTGACATTACGTCTCTATGCGCCAGACAAAGGACGCGACGAGTTGCGCAACCAGATGATCAACAGCGAACGAGCCAGTTTCTGTTATCCACAGTCTTCCTTCTTCAAGTCCTTCTGGCGAAGCCACGGTATCGTCAAAGACCTCCAGAAAGATGGTGTACAGGTCTTTCACGGTCTTTCCGGAGAACTGCCTATCGGACTCAAGAAGACAGGCATCAAGGGTGTCGTCACCATCCACGACCTTATCTTCATGCGTCATCCAGAATACTACCATTGGATAGACACGAAAATCTATGAGTGGAAATTCCGTCAGACCGTCAAGGAGGCTGACCGTATCATTGCCATCAGTGAGCGCACCAAACAGGACATCATGGAGTTAGGAGGAGTCAGTGCAGACAAGATAACGGTCATCTACCAGAGCTATGCCCCCCGTTTCTCTGAGAAGCCAACTCCAGAACAGGTAGCGGCAGTACGTGAACGCTATCAGTTACCTGAACGTTTCATCCTGAATGTAGGTACCATCGAACAACGGAAGAACCTGCGACTGGCCATAGAGGCACTGGACTATCTGCCAGAGGACATCCATTTGGTTGCCGTAGGGCGACAGACGAAATATGCGGAACAACTGCCTAAGGGTCCCCGTGTCCATCTGTTGAGCGGTGTCGACGATGCATCCCTGGCAGTTATATACAGTCTTGCCGAGGTCTTTGTCTACCCCTCCCGTTATGAGGGTTTCGGTATTCCTATCATCGAGGCGATTGCCGCAGGACTCCCTGTGGTGGCATGTACCGGTTCTTGTCTGGAAGAAGCTGGGGGACCAACCAGTCTGTATGTGGACCCGGATGATGCCAAGGGAATGGCTTCTGCCGTGCAGTCGATGCTCAAGGGGAATGCAGACCGTGAGCAGCACATCCGTCAGAGTCAACAGTATATCGAACGCTTCAAGGGGACGGATGTGGCTGCGCAGGTATTAAAGGTATATGAGGAGGTAAGGAGGTAAGGAGATATGGAGTTAAGACAGATGAGATTAGGCGTATTACTTCCTCATACCAAGTTATACGGGGGTGTCAAGCGATTCCTGGAACTCGGCAACATCTTTGTGGAGAAAGGACATGAGTTCTATGTGTTCACCCCTGACGGAGCGGCTCCGGACTGGTTCTCGTTCAAGGGCAAGATGGCGACGTTCGCTGATGTACAGGACATGGAACTGGATGCCCTGTGGACCACGACTCCCAGTGATTTGCCGCTGTTGTTACAATCCCAGGCACGGCATAAGATCTTCTATCATGTGCGTATCAAGGAGCATCTCACGGAGATACTCAGACACCCGGAGATAGAACTGTATGCCTGTTCCTCGAACGTCTATCAACACGATCTGAAGAAGTTCGGACGCAAGGCCTTCTTAGCGGTTGGCGGAGTCACGGTACGGAACTACCAACCCAAGACAGACTATCAGGTGAAAGACCGTCCTTTCGTGGTGATGGGCTATGGTCGTCTTGCCGAGAGTGTGAAGGGCACCCGTTATGTCGTCAGTGCCTGTGAACGGCTCTACAGACGGGGCTATAATATCAAACTCTTGTTGTTTGACACCCATACGTCCGACAAGATGCGTCAGAAATACGAGAAGTTCAAGTGCCGCTGTCCATACGAGTTCGTCCTGAACCATCCCTTTGACCGTAACTCGGAGTTGTTCCATCGTGCCGACTGTTTCGTGTCGGCAGAAAACCCAAAGTATTCCGGTTGGAACAATACGGTGGCAGAGGCGATGGCATGCGGTCTGCCTGTCATCTCTACAAAGGCAGGAACGGCAGACTTGCTCATAGACGGTGTCAATGGCATCCGTTCCGCCCGCTGGGTGTTCTGCTTCACCAAGCATCTCGCCCGTCTGTATGATGACGAACCCTTACGCCAACGGTTAGGACTGGCGGCACGAGAACATATCCAGTTGTTTGACTGGGAAAAAGTGGCGGAAAAAATACTAAAACATCTGGGTTAGAACTCCCAGATGTTTTTGATTTTCACATCACGGAAAATCGTCAAGGCCCGTTTCAATTTACTGCGCAGCAGGTCTTTCTTCAGTTGTTCATCCATGGGATAATCAGCTCTCCACGGTTCTCCCCGATGCAGCACGTCACGCATGAACGAGGCAGAGGTGATGCCCCATTTCCGCAAGAACTGAGTTGAGCCGTCGTTCTTCACGACACGATGCGTGGAACGCGCCTCGAAATGGTAGACCCGGCTCTTGTCGACCCCCTTGAAGAGACGCACCCCTACTTTCCATAACTTGGCGGAGAAATCGGGGTCGCTATACATGCCGGGGCTGTATTCCACACTATAGCCTCCCACCAAGTCCCAGATATCACGATGCACGATATTAGGCGGCCACGTAGCACCCATCCAGTCGCCATGTTTCAAGGTCATATACTCCTTCAGCAGTCTCTCTTCCTCGAAGGTCTCTATGCTCTCGCCATAGTTGGCAGGAGCGATGACACTCTTACAGAAAAACTTACGAGGCTGTATCAGCGTGGAGGAAAGGAAGAACATTTGATGGCCGATGGCACGTATCTCGTCATAGAGTGCCTTGTCCCATTCAGGACAGACATACATGTCGTCGTTCATGAAGAGGATATAGTCCGTGGTGGCAAGGGGCCGCAACTGGTTCAGGGCGAGACAGACCCCCACGTTCTCCGTAGAGTGCGTATGGGCAAGACCTTGTGTCTTCACCCATTCCAACGTGCCGTCCGTTCCCTCATTGACATGAATGAGTATCTGATGCTCATAGGTGGAGTTCTTACGGATGCTCTCCACACAAAGCTGGAGGAATTTCAGGTTGTTCCATGTCGGAATCAGGATGGAGAATAACTTTTGGTCTGCCATATACTTATTGTTAATCAGGACAAAAGTAGGTATTATTTTCTAATTATGCAAGAAAACAAGTTTTCTTTTTGCATTTTACTCACTTATTTGTACCTTTGCAGCAAAGTTGAGTATATGATGAATCTACGAAAACTCTATTATCTGAGTCATAACGGCAAGAACAGCAACCTGCTCTATTTCCTGAAGGCATATATCAGGGAGTACACGCCCAAGTGCTTCACCCGTATGATGCTGAACAGGGAACTGGCAAAACTCGACAAGCGTGACGACCGTGACTATATCCTCCAGCGCGTGGACTACTATAACAAACTGACGCCCTCCCATGTCTTCGATCATGAGCAATGGAAACGAGAGGCTGTGGAGATCAGTCGTCAGCCTATGACACGCCAGAAAGTGTATTACTTCGACGCGATGGAGATAGCCCGTTATTTCAGCGGTAAGAAGAAATGGATTCTTTTATCCGGTGATATCACCCATGTTCCTGAGGTGCCTACGATCATCAAGAGTCGTCCGTTGGGTGACCATAACCAAAACTCGGTGGTGCTGAAGATGGAGAAGGTGCGCCATTTCCTGTTCGTTAACGATAAGAAGGCTTGGCGTGACAAGAAGAACATGACCATCTTCCGTGGCGACTTAGGAGCCAGGAAACAGAATCGTGATGTGTTTATGGAGCGTTTCGCCGACGGACAGAGTGCGATGGTGGATGCCGCCTCAACCAACCGTATCGAGGCACATCCCGAATGGCAGGCTGGTAAGATGACGATCGACGAGCATCTCGACTATAAGTTCATCATGTCACTTGAAGGCAATGATGTCGCCTCGAACCTGAAATGGGTGATGTCGTCCAACTCGATCGCCGTCACACCCCGTCATACGGTGGAGACGTGGTTCATGGAGGGAACGCTCATCCCCAACTACCACTATATAGAGGTGAAGGACGACTTCTCCGACTTGGAGGAGCGGCTGACCTACTATATCGAGCATCCCGAGGAGGCAGAGGCGATTATCCAACATGCCCACGAGTATGTCGACCAGTTCAGGGATGAGGCGCGTGAGAAGCTCATCTCCCTATTAGTGTTGAAGAAATATTTCGATATCACCAATGATGGAACGATGTAAGGCATTCTTCTCCAAACCGTTCTGGAGTGACGACCGCACGTTGTTGGGACTGTGGCTGTTACTACCTATCATCGGTGGTCTTGTCAAACTGAACAAGTGCAACAACTTCCTCATCTTCAAGTATGTGTTCTGGCATGCGTGGAACGGTACGTCGCTCTATGCGCCCTATCCCGAGGAGTACCATGACGTGAACCACTACGGTCCCTTCTTCTCGATCGTCGTGGCACCCTTTGCCGTCCTTCCGCAATACCTGGGCGTATTGCTCTGGGTGGTCGCCCTCACGATGTTCCTCTATGTGGCGATACGCCAGTCGCAGTTCACGAAATACCAGCGTATCTTCATCCTCTGGTTCTGTGCCCATGAGTTGTTGACGGGCATCTTCATGCAGCAGTTCAATATCGCCATCGCCGCCATCATCCTCCTCTCGTATTACTGTATCGAGAAGGAACAGGATTTCTGGGCGGCATTCTTCATCATGCTGGGTACGTTTGTGAAACTCTACGGCATCGTAGGACTGGCCTTTTTCTTCTTCTCCAAACACAAAGGGAAACTCATCCTCTCCTTGGTATTCTGGGCGGTGGTGATGTTCGTGGCACCGATGGTGTTCCATGGTTCCAACTATCTGATAGGACAGTATCAGGAATGGTATGAGAGTCTGTCGAGCAAGAATGCGGAGAATATGTTCAGTACGACGACCAATGTCTCTATCCTGGGCATGATACGCAAGATATCCCAGTGTGCCACCTATTCCGATATCTGGATCATCTTAGCAGGACTGGTGATGTTTGCCATCCCCTATCTCCGTCTCTCGCAATACAAAAACATCGCTTTCCGTCAGACACTCCTTGCCTCCGTCCTGATGTTTGTCGTCCTGTTCTCGACGGGCAGTGAGTCCAGCGGCTATATCACCCCCTTTGTAGGTCTTGCCGTCTGGTATACGGCTGCCCCGTGGCAGCGTACGAAATGGGACATCGCCCTCATGGTATTTGCCTTCATCCTGTCGAGCATGTCGCCCAGTGACCTCTTCCCGGCGTATATCCGCAACACCTGGGTGAAGCCCTATGCCCTCAAAGCACTGCCTGTCGCCCTGATCTGGCTGAAGCTCTGTTATGAGATGTATGTGAAAGATTACGCAACCGAAAATACCAAGATATGAAAATCCTCTTTTATCTACTATATGGCATAGCCTTCTTGTTATCCCTCCTTCCGTCGAGGGTACACTATTTCCTGTCGGATATCCTCTATGTGATTCTCTATCATCTCGTCAAATACCGGAAGGAAGTGGTCAGGAAGAACCTCACCTCTGCCTTCCCTGAGAAATCAGAAGAGGAGATCTGCAAGATAGAAAAAGGATTTTACCATTTCCTCTGTGACCTGTTTGCGGAGAGCATCCAACAGATCACCATCAGTGAGAAGCATTTCAAGAAACGTATCACGTTCAAGAACGTTGACCAATTAGAACAGGTCATCAACGAGGGACAATCTATAGCACTCTACCTCGGACACTACTGTAACTGGGAATGGGTGACGACACTGCCGCTGTGGCTGACGTCCAACACCCAGTGCTGCCAGATATACCACCCCCTGCAAAACAAAGTCTTCGACCAACTCTTCCTACACATCCGTGAGCGTTTCGGTTCCCTGTGTATTCCCATGGCAGAGACACTACGGAGAATCTTAGAGTTCCAACGTGCCAACCAGCCCTTCATCATCGGCTATATCTCCGACCAGAAGCCCTATTGGACGAATATCCATCACTGGCTGGACTTCCTCCATCATGACACCCCGGTGTTGACGGGTGCGGAGCGTATCATCTGTAAAATGAACCATGCCGTATTCTATTCTGATATCCGTCGGGTACGGAGAGGATACTACGAAGTGACTTTCCGTCCCATCACCCGTGAACCGAAGAAGATGAAGGAGTTCGAGTTAACCAATATCTATTACCAGATGTTGGAGAAAAGTATCCAGGAGGCTCCTGAATACTGGCTATGGAGTCATAACCGTTGGAGTCGTACCCGTGAGAAGTTCAACCATGACTTCGAGGTCGTCAACGGGAAGGTCGTACATCGGAAACAGCCCATAGAGTGACCTGTCGATGGAGTGTTATCGGCTGTTCAGATCGGTTGATGCTGCTTGCAGAATAGCCCTTCCCCATTGTAGCAACATAGGATTCTTCTTTCCTTTTTCCGTCACAACCCGTTCACCGATAAAGTCGTAGTTGACGAATGTGACACTGTCCATCATTGTATAGCCGTCATCATAGGTATGGATGGCAAAGGGTCGTATATAGGTCTTGCTCAACACGTCACGACTGAAGGTATATGCCTCATGGTTGATGCCCAACTGTCCTAATAACGTGGCAGGCAGGTCAGTCTGGTTACACACCTGTTCGATACGCCTTGGTGCCTTGACGACACCACCCACCCATATCATCGGGATATGATTCAACAAGGGATCTGTCTCGTCTTTCACCTGATAGGGGAAACCATGGTCGGGCAGCATGATGACCAGTGTGTTGTCCCATGCCGCACTCTTACGGAGTTTCTCGATGAAATTCCCAATACACTGGTCAAGGTAATAGAAGGAATTGTACACCTCGTCGTCGAAATGGTGAATGGGAACGTCCCAGGGCTGATGACTGCTCAGCGTGGAATAGCCGATGAGGATTGGGGTGTCAGCCTTGGGCTTTCGGCTCATGATATCATAGACCGTCTCGAAGGTGATGTCATCACGGACACCCCACTTGGAAGACTCCTGTTCTTCCTTGCTATAGCCCTCCTTCCAAATGAGTTGCTCAAAACCACCAGACACCAGATAACTGCGCATATTGGTGAAGTTGATGTCACCGCCATAGACGTAATGCGTCTGGTAACCCCGTTCTTCCTTCAGTGTCCTTGCGATATTCGGCAACGAGCGAGACTTCGAGGGAATCTTCATCACAGACATCGTGGGGAACGAGGGATAACCGCTCCACGTACATACCGTGCCACGATCCGTACGCCAGCTATTACCGTAGCAGTTGGTGAAATAGATGCCTTCCTTGGCAAGTCGACTCAGGTTAGGGGTGACATCCGCCCTGCCTCCTATCTCCGTAAACTCACCGCCACAACTCTCCAACAGGATGATGATGATATCAGGTGTCTGCGTCGTCAACAAGGTGTCGCTGTCGATACTCTGCGTACTATAGAGTTCACGGATGATCTGCTCACACTCGCCATCGTCCATAAAATGATAGGTTACATTATTACTTGCCGTTTTCTCGAAGGAGGCGAAGAAAGAGAATACCGGATTGACGGCAGCGTGATTCAAGAACTGGTTCTGCGAATAATATACCTGTCCGATATTCGTCGTCGACTCATCCAGTCCGCCCCGGATACCTATAATCATCAAGGGGATCAACAACAATGCCACTAAAGTGGCTATTAGTTTTGAGAGGTAAGAAGTAAGAGGTAAGAAGTAAGAGGTTAACTTGTCATAAATCCAATAGATAAGGAAGGCTATGAGGAGGACACCCAGAAAACGAAGCAGGACATACCACACGCTGACACTCGCCATCGCCTCCGTCGGGGTCTCCAGATACTGCAGACAAGAGGCATCCAACTTAAACTGCCAGAACTCATACAGGCTCGTGTCAGCCACGAAGGCAAGGGAGAGGAGAATGGCTGCTATCACATAGTAACAGCGGAATATCCATGTCGGGATCTTCACCCATAACGAGGCGATGACCACCAGGAACGGGATAATCAGGAAATAGAGCGACGTACTGAGGTCTAACGACATGCCATGTCCGATGACCTGTAAGGCATCCGTGAAAGACACATCGAACTTGCTATGGTTATAGAGCATAAAGCCCCCTTTGGCAACAATGAATACCAACACTGTTGCCACATGCGTTTAGAGAGATTGCATGTCATTCAGTCGCTTGTAATAACCGTCGATATTCAACAGCCCTTCATGCGTACCACGCTCCACGATCTGTCCTTCATGCAGCACACAGATCTCATCTGCATTCTTGATGGTAGAGAGACGGTGTGCAATGGCAACAGTCGTACGTGTCTTCATCAACCGTTCCAACGCATCCTGTACCAGACGCTCACTCTCTGTATCGAGGGCGGAAGTCGCCTCATCGAGAATGAGTATCGGCGGGTTCTTCAGGATGGCACGGGCAATGGACACACGCTGACGTTGTCCACCAGAAAGACGACCACCGCGGTCTCCTATATTCGTGTCGAAGCCATGTTCGCTCTGCATGATGAAGTCGTAGGCATTGGCAATCTTTGCTGCCTCTGCAATCTGCTCGTCCGTTGCAGCATCTACACCAAATGAGATATTATTCCTGAAGGAGTCATTGAAGAGGATGGCCTCCTGGTTGACATTACCAATCAACTGACGCAGGTCGTGGATGCCCAGGTCCTTGACATTGATGCCGTCAATAAGTACCTCACCCTCCTGCACATCGTAATAACGGGGAATGAGGTCGACCATCGTCGACTTACCACTACCAGACTGTCCTACAATGGCAATCGTCTTGCCCTTCGGAATAATCAGGTTGATATGACGGAGAATCCATGTCTCTCCATAGCGGAACGAGACATCACGGAACTCTATCTGATGTTCGAAAGAGGCGATATGCTTGGGCTGTGCCGCTTCCTTGATGGTGTTCTCGGCAAGCAGGATCTTATCGATACGCTCCATCGAGGCAAGTCCCTTCGGGATGTTATAACCAATCTTGGAGATATCCTTCAACGGGTTGATAATACTGTAAAGGATGACCATATAATAGATAAAGGTCGGACCGGACAGCGACTGGTTGTTCAATACCAGCACACCGCCAAACCACAGTACAATGACTATCATACACGTCCCCAAGAACTCACTCAGCGGATGTCCGATATTCTGTCGGATATTCACTCGCATGATATTATTCCGATAAGTGGAATTGATGTTGTTGAACTTGTCACGCATCTTATCCTCCGCACAAAACGCCTTGATGATACGAAGTCCGCTGAGCGTCTCATCCACCACACTCATCGTGTCACTCCACAAGGACTGTGCCCTGATGCTCTGTGCTTTCAGCTTACGGCCTATCCAACCCATAAACCAACCTATTATCGGGATGATGACCACGGAGAAAAGCGTCAGTTGCCAGGAGATAATGATCAGGGTGGTGAAATACGAGATAATCAAGATAGGATTCTTGAACATCATATCCAGTGAGGACATGATACTTACCTCCACCTCCTGTACATCACCCGTCATACGGGCGATAATATCTCCCTTACGCTCTTCCGTAAAGAAACCCAAAGGCAGACCGACAATCTTCTGGTAGAGTTGGTTGCGCATGTCACGAACGACACCGGTCCGGATGGGTACCACACTTGAAGAGGCGAGGAAATAGGTTGCTGTCTTCAACAAGGTGGCAACTATCAGGAAGATACCGATGAATAGCAAGGTCGTAGTAGACCCCATCTCACTGATATACTGGTTGATGTAATAGTAGATATTATTGATGGCGACATCCTTGAAACTCCCGTCGCCCCATTCCATCAGTGTCTTGACATCCACATTATCACCTGTCTTGAATAAGATCTGCAAGATAGGGATCAGTGCAGCGAACGAAAAGATGTTCAGCAATGCCGAAAGGATATTAAAGATAATCGACAGGGCGACATATTTCTTATAAGGCATCACGAAACGCCTCAACACTTGCATAAAATCTTTCATACCTCTTCTCCTATTAAGGTTGCACTTGTACTATTAACAATCTTGACACGCACCGTCTCCCCAATATGATGACTACCCTTGTCAAACACCACCATCTTGTTCTGTTCCGTGCGTCCACAGAGTTGACTGCGACTGCGCTTCGAGAAGCCTTCCACCAAGACATCAAACTCCTTCCCTTCATCCTTTTTGTTCTGCTGGGCGGAAATTTCCGTCTGCAAGGCTATCAACTCGTTGAGTCTGCGAATCTTCTCCTCCTCAGGGACATCGTCGGGCAGATGCTTGGACGCATAGGTACCAGGGCGCTCCGAGTATTTAAACATAAAGGCAGAGTCATAGCCTACCTCACGCATCAGGTCGAGTGACAACCGATGGTCTTCCTCCGTCTCTGAGTGATAGCCTACGAAGATATCCGTAGAGAGTCCGCAGTCAGGAATGATACGCCGGATAGCCGCCACACGGTCAAGATACCACTCACGGGTATATTTACGGTTCATCAGTTTCAGGATCCTGTCTGAGCCGCTCTGTACGGGCAGGTGGATATGCTTGCAGACATTCGGCATCTCCGCGATGACATGCAGTGTTTCGTCACTCATATCCTTGGGATGGGAGGTCGTGAAGCGGATGCGCATCTCGGGAGCCTCTTCAGCAACTTTACGGAGAAGACCAGGGAAATCTAGATACTCTAGAGATTCTAGACTATCTAGACGATAACTGTTCACGTTCTGTCCCAACAGCGTTACCTCCTTGAAACCTCGGTCCCTCAGGTCACGCACCTCGCGCAGAATACTGTCCACATCCCTGGAGCGTTCCCTGCCACGGGTATAGGGTACAATACAATAATGACAGAAATTGTTACAGCCGCGCATGATGCTGACAAAACCGCCTATCCTTGCTCCATGCAAACGCTGGGGAACGATGTCCTTATAGGTCTCAGAAGTCGACAACTCGATGTTCATGGCCTTATGTCCCGTCTCTGCCTGTGCTATCAGGTCGGGCAAAGAGAGATAGGCATCAGGTCCTGCCACCAAGTCACAATGATGGTTTTCGAGCAAGTCGTCTTTCACCCGTTCTGCCATACAGCCTAAGACACCGATGATGAGCGGACGTTTGCGCTTAATGGCATCCAAAGCCTCCAGGCGGTGGTAGATTTTCTGTTCGGCATTGTCACGTACCGAACAGGTATTCAGAAAGACGGCATCCGCCTCGTCAAGATTCTCCGTCGTCTCGTAGTCTGCCATCTGCATCACGCTCGCCACGACTTCCGAGTCGGCGACATTCATCTGACAGCCATACGTCTCTATATAGAGTTTTTTCATCTTTTTTCCTTTTTGCTTGCAAAGTTACAAAGATTTTTGTATTTTTGCACCGTTATAAACCTTAAAACTTCAAGAAAGGATGAAATTACTACGCGTTTTATTCGCCGCTTTGATGGTGATGATGGTATCAGGAGCAACTGCCCAAACGGTCTATAACAGCAATGGAAGCAGTTGCGGAAAGATTGAGAGCAACGGTACTGTCCGTAACGGCAGTGGGAGCAGTATTGGAAAGATTGAGAGTGACGGTACCGTTCGCAATGGCAGCGGTTCCTGCATCGGTAAGATTGACCGTGACGGAACAATCCGTAATAGCAGCGGTTCCAGCATCGGTAAGGTAGACAGCAACGGTACCGTTCGCAACGGCAACGGCTCCAGCATCGGTAAGGTGGAGAGTGACGGTACGGTCCGTAACGGTAACGGCTCCAGTATCGGTAAGGTATCAGGAGTACCCAAGGAGTGGGCTGCCGCCTATTTCTTCTTTTTCTTCTAAGAGAAGGGCATCAAATACAAAAAAATCCTGCAAAGCATGGTGCTTTGCAGGATTTTTCGTACCTTTGACGGCACCTAACACAATAAGAACATGGAACTAATTAAAAACAAAGAATTTGGCGGAGAACGCCCTTTATTCACCATTCACGATACGCGACTGGAGAATATTACCATCACAGATGGTGAGAGCGGTATTAAACAATGTCAGAACATCGAGGCAAGTCATTGCCGCTTTTATGGAAAATACCCCTGGTGGCATGTCGACGGTGCCTTGATAGAAGACTGCTATTTTGCCTTGGATTCCCGTTCCGCCATCTGGTATACTAATGATCTGGTGATGCGTCGTTGTCGTATTGATGCCCCCAAGTTCTTCCGTGAGATGAAAAACGTCGAACTGGAGGACGTACAGATTCTAGATGCTGACGAGACGTTCTGGAAGGTAGACGGACTGAAACTGAAAAATGTCTGTCTGCATGGCGGGACGTATCCGTTCATGTTCTCGAAGAATATCTACATCGACGGACTGGAGAGTGATTCGAAATACGTATTCCAATATTGTCAGAATGTGGAGGTGCATCATGCCAAGATCGTGACCAAAGACTCTTTCTGGGAATGTGAAAACGTGACAGTATATGATTCCGTCTTAGACGGTGAATATCTTGCATGGCACTCGAAGAACGTACGACTGGTGAACTGTCATCTGGCGGGTGAGCAACTGCTTTGCTACACTGACAACCTCATTTTGGAAAACTGTACGATCGACAAGGCTTGTGACCGTATGTTTGAATATTCTACTGTGAAGGCGGATATCCGCGGACATATTGAAAACATCAAGAATCCTACCAGTGGACATATTGTTGCGGACAGCATCGGCTCGATTACCATTGACGAAAACGTACGACAACCGAATGACTGTATGATAGAGGTGAGAGGTATGAAGTAAGAGGTATGAAATATAACTTTGACGAACGCATAGAGAGAAGAGGTACGGGGTGTGTGAAATGGGATGAAAGTCATGCTGACGACATCATCCCTTTGTGGGTGGCTGACATGGACTTTGCGGTGGCTCCTGCGATACAGGATGCCATACGGCAGCGTGCAATGCATCCTGTCTTTGGCTATACCTATGTGCAAGACGACTACTACGAGTCTGTCATCTCGTGGTTTCAACGTCGCCACCAATGGGTCATCCAACGGGAGTGGATGCTCTATACCACAGGTGTCGTTCCTGCTATGTCGTGTACCATCAAGGCATTGACGATGCCTGGCGAGAAAGTATTGATTCTCTCGCCTGACTATAACTGTTTCTTCTCCTCTATCCGTAACAACGGCTGTGAGGTGCTGGAGACTGTGCTACGACTCAATGACAGCCTACAAGGACAAAGGTTTGAGGTGGATTGGGAGGATTTTGAAACAAAATGTGCAGATGAGAAGACGACTGTCTTCCTGCTTTGTAATCCCCATAATCCGACAGGTAGAGTATGGACACGGGAAGAACTGGAGCAGATGCGTGATATCTGTCATCGGCATCATGTCCGCATTGTCAGCGACGAGATACACTGCGAACTCATCATGCCTGGACATCAGTTCTGTCCGATGGGCACAGTAGATGCTGAGGCTATCATCCTCAACTCACCCTCCAAGTCTTTCAATATTGCCGGTCTGATGATGGCGAATATCATCTGTCAAGACGCAGAGACCCGTCGACGCATCGACCGTGCCATCAATATCAATGAGGTATGCGACGTGAATCCCTTTGCCCCTGTTGCCTTCAAGGCCGCCTATAACAAGAGTGAGGACTGGATAGACGCGCTGAACCAATATGTCTGGGAGAACTATCAGGCACTGTATGACTTTATCACACAGCATCTTCCCCTGTGGCGTGTGATGCCTATGGAAGGTACCTATCTGGTCTGGGTGGATGTCTCTGCGTGTTGTGCCTCTGTTGAAGCATACACAGAACGGCTGTTGAAGGATGCCCGTGTCTGGATAAACCCCGGAACGATGTATGGACCAGAAAGTGGAAAGGGCTATATCCGCATCAATATCGCCTGTCCCCGCAGCCGCATAGTTGAAGCATTGGAAAGAATTAAAAAATTGAAGATATGAAGAAAAATGAAGTAAACACATGGTCAGTGACCTGGGGTGTACTGATGGCAGTACTCTTCTCAGCGGCTGCTGCCTATTTAGGTTTGAAAGTAGGACAAGTATTTGAGGCGGCTATTCCCATTGCCATTATCGCGGTGGGGGTCTCTGCTGCTGCCAAGCGTTCCAACGCCTTGCGTGAGAATGTCATCATCCAGAGTATCGGTGCCTGTTCCGGTGCCGTCGTGGCTGGTGCCATCTTCACCCTGCCTGCCATCTATATCCTTCAGGCGAAATACCCGGAGATGTCTGCCGACTTCCTGAAGATCTTCATCGCCTCGTTATTGGGCGGTGTCCTTGGCATTCTGTTCTTGATTCCTTTCCGTAAGTATTTCGTGGAAGCACCCCAGGAGCAGTTCCCTTTCCCAGAGGCAACGGCAACGACACAAGTGCTGAAGAGCGGCGATGAAGGAGGCTCACAGGCCAAGCCTCTGCTTTTTGCAGGTCTTATTGGCGGACTCTATGACTTCATCGTAGCCACCTTCGGCTGGTGGAATGAGAATGTCACCAGTCGTATGATTCCTTGGGGAGAGGATCTGGCAGAGAAGGCAAAACTGGTGTTCAAGAACAACACTGGTGCCGCCGTGTTGGGCTTAGGCTATATCATCGGTTTCCGTTATGCCTTAATCATCACCCTTGGTTCCTTGTTTGTATGGTGGCTTGTCGTACCTGGCATGGCACTGATCTTCCCAGACACTGTCCTCAACCAATGGAATCCTGCCATCACAACGGCTGTCGGTGAGATGTCACCAGAACAGATTTTTACTTCCTACGGCAAGTCTATCGGTATCGGAGCCATTGCGATGGCTGGTATCATCGGTATCATCAAGTCATGGGGTGTTATCAAGAGCGCTATCGGATTGGTGGGGGCTCAGGGGGCTCAGAGTTCTCAGAGTTCTCAGAGCTCTCAAGACCTTCCTTTCAAATTCATCGCCATTGCTTCCATTGTCACCATCATCATCACTTTCCTTTTCTTCTGGTTTGGGGTGATGGACGGTAATCTGCTGTTTGCCGCCGTTGCCATTATCCTGACAGCCGTCATTGCCTTCCTGTTTACGACGGTGGCTGCCAATGCCATTGCCATTGTGGGATCGAATCCTGTATCGGGTATGACCCTGATGACCCTGATACTCGCCTCCGTCGTCATGGTGGCAGTAGGACTGAAAGGGACGGGCGGTATGGTGGCTGCCCTTATCATGGGTGGTGTGGTATGTACGGCACTCTCTATGGCTGGTTCTTTCATTACCGACCTGAAGATTGGTTATTGGACAGATACGTTACCCAAGAAACAGGAGACGTGGAAATTCCTGGGAACATTGGTGTCTGCCGCTACTGTCGGTGGTGTGATGATGTTGCTCAACGAGACCTATGGTTTTGCTTCCGGAGCCCTTGCTGCCCCTCAGGCGAATGCCATGGCAGCCGTCATCGATCCCTTGATGAACGGAGTGGGTGCTCCTTGGATTTTGTATGCCATCGGTGCCGTCATCGCCATCATCCTGACGCTTTGTAAGGTTCCTGCCCTCGCCTTCGCCTTGGGTATGTTCATTCCTTTGGAACTGAACGTGCCGCTGGTGATTGGCGGAGCCGTCAACTGGTATGTCACCACTCGTAGTAAAGACGAAACCACCAACAAAGAACGTGGCGAGAAAGGTAATCTCATCGCCTCCGGTTTTATTGCCGGCGGTGCCCTGATGGGTGTTATCAGTGCGTTGCTACGCTTTGGCGGTATCCAGTTTGACTACGCAGAATGGTGGAGCAATCCTCTGAGTGAACTGCTCTCTCTGGTAGCGTATATCCTGTTGATTATCTATTTCGTCAGGGCAACAAAGAAGTAACGTTTCCCCGGCTGTGTCACAATGTCGTACTCATAGACTTTGCGGATAGCGAGGGAAGGAGTTTCCTTGAGTTCCTCCGACAACAAAGGAGTCTTGATCAATGCAGGGGCATAGAGTGCATTCGGACAGGCACCCTGTGCCTCTTTTAAATTCTTGCCTTTCAAGGGGACATAGGAACGGATGCGGAGGACACCACCGATGGTGGAGAGTACCTCTGCCTGCTGCAACGCTCCATCCTTCCACTGCATGCTAACCTCAAAGCCGCCACGGGCCCGCAGGCCCTTTACTTGTCCTTCCGACCAAACATCAGGGAGGGCAGGCAACAGATGAACGGCACCGTCATGACTCTGCAACAACATCTCGGCAATACCTGCGGCACATCCGAAATTTCCATCAATCTGGAAGGGTGGATGAGCATCAAACAGGTTCGGATAGGTCCGCCCGTCCGGATACTCTTTCATCTGTGAGTCATTGGGTAGCAGATGCAACATATTGGAGAGGATGCGGAAGGCATGGTTGCCGTCCAGCATACGTGCCCAGAAATTCATCTTCCAACCCAGGCTCCAGCCTGTCGCCATGTCACCACGTTGGTTCAATGTGTTCGCAGCAGCGGCAAAGAGTTCGGGATGACTGTATGGAGAAATCTGATTGGAGGGATAGAGACCATAGAGATGGGAGATATGACGATGCTCGTC
>CACZCT010000049.1 GCA_902779745.1 uncultured Prevotellaceae bacterium | reverse complement strand
TGTGAAACTGATTATATAATCAATGACAATAAATAAAACGTAAATAACTACGTAAAGCAGACGACCGAATTCATCATGAAGTACATCGAAGATTGGACAGTTCCGATATGGACAACAAAAACTCCTCCCCTCCTCCCCTTTTTGGCTGAAACGCCCTGTACATCACTGTTTCACGAGAAAAAGGAAGGAGGGGAGTAGTTTTACGAATTTACTTGAATAGCTTCTGGGCAAACATGGTAAGATAGATACGCCAGTTGCGCCAGATGTGACCACCGTCGGTCTCTACATATTCATACTTGTAGCCCTTCGAATCCCAGAAGTTGCGCAGGTCAACGGTACTCTGATAAAGGAAGTCGGTGTTACCCATACCCATCCAATAAAGTTTGGGCTTGCTACCGAAGAGTCTTGCACTCTGTTCTGCGAAGTCGGGATTGTTCTTGATCTGTTCGGCAAACGAATCCTGGTAACCGCCGTTGGCTAAGTGCAGACCAGCAGAGAAAAGACCATAATAGTCGAACGTATTGGGATAGAGCAGACTGACGTGGAAGGTATGACCACCACCCATAGACAGACCGCAAATGGCACGTCCTGCACGACTCTTGATGGTGCGATAGTTGGCATCAACGTAGTTCACGATATCCATGAAACTGGCAGGAATCGATGCAACAGGTTCAGTCTTAGGACCTGTACCTCCATCGCGGAAGCCAGGTGTGTACATACCGAAAGACCACTCACCAGGGGCTGCCTGACAGTTGGGATTGCCATTAGGCATCACAACAATCATGGGTTTTGCTTTGCCAGCAGCAATGAGGTTGTCGAGAATCTGCGCAGCACGGCCCAGTTCACTCCAGGCGTTCTCGTCACCACCAGAGCCATGCAACAGATACAGCACAGGATACTTGCCGCCCTTGTCGTAGCCGGGGGGTGTATAGATAGTCATACGACGCTGCATCTTCAGCGTGGGACTAGGGTACCATACCTTGCTAAGGTTGCCATGAGGTACCTCGTTGACCTTATACAGGTCGCCCTTGTCGCCCTTCTCATTGCTGACGATGAAGATGTTAGTGAATGACACAATGTCGCGATTGACGTAGATGTTGGCAGGGTCCTTCACACCCGTCAAACCATCAATGTTAAAGGTATAACTATACATCTCAGGAGCCAGTTTGTCGGTGGTGTAACTCCACACACCATTCTGGCCTTCCACCAGTTGGGCGACACCTGGAGCATCGTACTTGCCATAGCCAGGAACCTCGATGGGTTGTGTTGGCAGGAAGTCGCCAGTCACCTCTACCTTGATGGCCTTGGGGGCATAGAGGTTGAATGTCACTGTGCCGTCAGGGTTGACGACGGGAGATATCACGCTGGCACTGTTGAAGAGTTTCTCCTGTGCCGAGACACCCAGGCAGCATACCGCTGCAAGTGCCAAAGTCATGAATGTCTTTTTCATATCATATTATCTTTTTAGTAAGTTAAGTTTCACATTGGGTTTCATGACGTTGTTCACCTTCCTGGTCCATGCCTTGACTTTGGCTGTGGCTGTTGCCTCAACGGAGTTGGCAGATGAACAAATCAGGAAGGAATAGACACCAGCGTCCGTCTTCCACGCAGAAGCCTTCTCATTGAAGGAAGCGAGGTCTTCTGTCGTCACCTGCATGGTGACAGTCTCTGTCTGTCCAGGCTGGAGCAGACGTGTCTTAGCATAGTTGCGCAGTTCCTTCTCAGGCTTGTTCAGTTTCTTGCTGTTGGGAGCAGCCACGAAAAGTTCCACGACGTTGCGGCCAGCCTTTGCGCCAGTATTCTTCACGTCAACCTTAACGGTGAACACACCATTAGCCTCGCTGACACTCATATTCTCGTAAGCAAAGGTGGTATAACTGAGTCCGAAGCCGAAGGGATATGCAACAGGTTTACCAAAAGAGTCATAGTAACGATAGCCAACATAGATATCCTCCTCATAGTTGGTGAAGTCGATATTAGCCTCAGGCTTGCGCTCCTTGGGAGCAGCATCCTTGTTATAGCCCCACATAAACATAGCACCCAAAGTCTTGTCGTCGACATTGGCAGGGAAGTTCTTATCAGCATAGGCATCACCATACTTGATTTGGAAAGTCATAGGCAGTTTACCTGAGGGATTCACCTTTCCGCTGAGTACGTCAGCCACGGAGAAACCACTCTCCTGCCCTCCCTGCCAAGTGCAGACAAGGGCGTCAATCTGATCCTGCCAGGAGGCAACATCGATGGGACTGCAGATATCGAGTAATACGATGACCTGCTTGCCCTTGGCATGATATGCCTCGCTAACAGCCTTGATCAACTGTGCCTCACCCTCCTTCAGGTAGAAGTCGGACTCGCTGCGGTCAGCTGCCTCACCACTCTTACGACCCAGGGAGATGATAGCCACGTCACTACCGTCAATGGCGGCATTGAGTTCGTCAGCCGTAAACTGTTTCTCGTCAGCACGTGCCGGGGGCATCAATGAGAAGGGCGGACGACCATTGGGGAATAGTCGTTTCTCCTCTGCAGCGAGATGCTGTGTATAGGTGGTAATCAGAGGCTTATACACCTCATAGCCTGCAGCACGCATACCCTCGATGAGCGAAACAGTATAGTGTCCAACGCTGGTGCCACCAAAGCCAGAACCACCAGAGATCCAGTCGTACGAAGTACATCCGAACAAAGCAACACGCTTTCCTGTCAACGGCAGGATACCACTGTTCTTCAGCAGAACGATACCATCGGCACCCACCTCACGCACTACTTGGGCATGAGCCTTCAAGTCTTCAGCCGAACACATTTTTACATTATTACATTTTTCAATTTCTACATTTTTGAAGGTGTGCGTCTTAATAACATATTCAAGGATGCGCTTCACATTGGCATCAAGTACCTCCATAGGCAGCGTACCATTCTTCGCAGCAGCGAGAATAGCCTCATACTGCTTGTCCTGTCCAGGCTGTAACATATCGTTACCTGCCAACATGGCGGCTACGGCATCGTCACCGGCATTCCAATCACTGACATACATACCCTTCCAACCCCACTCATCGCGGACAATGGTGGTCAGCAGTTCATAGTTCTGTACAGCATACGGGCCATTCAACTTGTTATACGATGTCATGATGGTCCAAGGATCACTCTCCTTCACCATGATCTCGAAAGCCTTCAGATAAATTTCGCGAAGCGCACGCTGTGACACCTGCGAGATATTATTGTTACGGTTCGTCTCCTGATTATTGGCTACAAAATGCTTAGGACAAGCAGCAGTCCCCTCGCTCTGCACACCACGCACATAACCTGCGGCAATAGTTCCTGAGAGATAAGGATCCTCTGAGTAGTACTCGTGGTTGCGTCCACATAGCGGGTTACGAATGAGGTTCATGGCAGGCGACAATATCCAGTCGAGTCCGAACTCACGTACCTCATTGCCGATACCCTGTCCTACCTTGAAGGCAGCCTCGCGATCCCATGTAGAAGAGAGTGTCATCGAAGCCACGAAGTCGGTAGGATAATAATCGTTATGGTCCCATGCACGGGTGGCATTCATGCGCAACCCCTGCTGAGAGTCAGCACAATAGGTCTCGGGGATACCCAAACGGTCAACAAAGAAGGTGCTACCTGCCGTACCAGGAAACTTGGCATCGTCGTTGAAATGCATACCGCGTCCCAATACCATGTGACACTTCTCCTCGAGGGTCATGGCTTTCACGACTTCGTCGATATTGCTGGCAGTCAGTCGCTGGGCAGACACACAAAGGCTGTAGCCGCACAAGGCGACTACAGCAATACTTATTAAACCAAATCGATGAATTTTCATGGACTTCTATCGTTTTAAGAGGTTCATCTTCGTTTGGGGCTTCAATACGTCGTTGGCCTTCGTTTGTTGAGCCTTGACAGGAGCCTTGAGCGTAGCCTTGATGTCCTGGGCTGACGCAGCTACCATGAACTGGTATTCGCCCTCAGCAACCACCCATGCAGAAGCAGCCTCGTCGAAGGAAGCGAGGTCGGCGGTATTAACCTTGAGGATCAGTGTCTCGCTCTCACGACGTAAAGTTCTACAACCTCCTTACCCTCACGATTGCCAGTGTTCTTAACCGTTACGTTTACGACAATGGCATCGCCTTCCGCAGCACACTTGGCATCACTATACTCGAAGGTGGTGTAACTCATACCATAACCAAAGGGATAGGATACGGGAACGTCGAAGGAATCGAAATAACGATAGCCCACATAAATGTCCTCTTCATATTCTGTATAGTCAACATTGCGGACATTACCCTTCTTTCCCTGATTCAGCATATCGATACGTGGATCCTCGTCAATGGGGAAGTTCTTTGAAGAATAAGCATCCGTAAACTTCACGGGCCATGTCATCGTAAACTTACCAGAGGGTGACTGTTTGCCACTGAGTACGTCGACAACACTGTTACCACCCTCCTGTCCTGCCTGCCAGGCACAGAGAATGGCATCGGGCATAGTCTCAATGACACCACCGATGTTCAGGAGAACGACAACCTGTTTGTTGGCTTTGTGATAGACGTCACATACCTGCTGAAGCAGTTGGCGCTCGGAGTCGCTGAGGTTAAAATCAGCCACCTTACGATCAAGGAACTCACCAGACAAGCGTCCCAGTGTGATAACTGCAATGTCAGAAGCCTCAGCCTGTTTTGTCAGTTCGTCTGCAGAGAAGAGTTTCTCGGCTGGCAGCGGCTGGGGCAGGAACTTGACGAGCATCGCATTCTTGGGATCCTTCTTAGCCTGTTCCTCAAGAGCAGCCTCCGCCTTCTTCTTGGCATCAGCGATATAGGACTCGTAAGCTGTCTTCAGTTCTTCAGAAACAGTATAGCCACCGTTCTTCATTCCGTCGAGCAGTGAGACGACATAGGCATGGTTGACATTACCAGAACCTGTACCGCCAGCAATAAAGTCGTAAGAGGTAATACCATAGAGGGCTACTTTCTTCACATTCTCCGCAAAGGGCAGTGCTTTCGCATTCTTCATCAATACCATACCCTCGGCAGCACTCTGGCGTGTCACAGCAGCATGAGCTTTCAAGTCAGGCTTGTTACTATACTGATAGCCTTGGAAACGCGGACTCCTCTCCACGAGGTTCAGGATACGGGCGACATTACGATCGAGGTCGGCCTCAGCCAGTTTGCCACTCTTCACACCAGCCACGATACTATCAAACTGCTCTGCCTTACCTGGCTGTAACATATCATTACCAGCCCACATCTGCTTGGCTCCGTCCTTACCACCGAACCAGTCTGTCATCACTGTTCCCTCATAGCCCCACTCATCGCGCAGGATGGTCTCCACGAGGTCCTTGCTTTCAGAAGAGTAAGTGCCGTTGATGTAGTTGTAAGAGGTCATCACCGTCCAGGGCTTACTCTCCTTGATGGCAATCTCGAAGCCTTTCAGGTAGATCTCACGTAGGGCACGCTGTGAGATGCGGGCATCCGTATTCATGCGGTTAGTCTCCTGGTTATTGGCGGCAAAGTGCTTGATACTCGTACCCACATCGTTCTTCTGCACACCAATGATATAGGCTGCAGCGGTCTTACCAGCCACTACAGGATCTTCAGAATAGTACTCGAAGTTACGTCCACAAAGTGGGTTACGCATGATATTCAAGGCAGGAGCCAACAATACGTCGGCACCATATTCCTTCACTTCTTCACCGATAGCCTGTCCCACCTGCTCCACGAGTTCCGTGTTCCATGTTGAGGCGAGCAAGGTACCAATGGGGAAATGGGTACAATAGTAGGTGGCAGAGTCACCCTCACGGGTAGCATCGATACGCAGTCCTGCAGGACCGTCAGCCAATACCACAGCAGGGATTCCCAATGAGTCGAGCGGATAAGTAGTACCTGCGGCACCAGGAACGAGGTTCTTGGTAGCACCTATCACGGCATTGTCACCAGAGAAGCCTTCCATACCAGAACCAATGACGAAGTGAGCCTTGTCCTCCAGCGACAACTTACTCATCACTTCCTGCTGATCGATTGTGCTCTTTGCCACCTTGTCGGTAGAATTACAACCCATGATGAGGGCTGCCATACCGAGCACATAAAACATAGACTTTTTCATAGGCTTTATTTGAATAATAATGGTGTAAATTCAGAAAGATAGATACGCCAGTTGCGCCAGATATGACCTCCGTCAGTCTCGAGGTAGGTGTACTTATGACCTTTGGAGTCGAGGTAAGCACGCAGGTCGTTGTTGTTCTTAATGAGGAAGTCGGTCTTGCCAATGCCAATCCAGAAGAGGTTGGGTTTCTTGGCAAAAAGACCGTCAATCTTTCCATTACGGTCGGCATAGATCTCGGGATGACCGTTGGGGTCTGGCTGTTGCTGGTCAACGGCAGCAGAGAACAGTCCTATATAACCGAACATATCAGGATTATTGATGCTGATAAAGAGGCTGTGGAAACCACCCATCGACAGTCCGGCAATAGCGCGGTGAGCCTTGTCCTTCTTCACACGGTAGGTCTTCTCAATGAACTTCACCACATCGGGGAAGGCTGTCTCGAAACTTCCCTCCATCGTTTTGGGCAGCATCATGGTCGGCACCTTGAAACCCTCGCTGGTCTCACCAGGACAAGCCTCCTGCGAGATATTGCCGTTGGTCATCACCACCAGCATCGGCTCAGCCTTACCCTGCGCAATCAGGTTGTCGAGAATCTGGGCAGCACGACCCAGTTCACTCCATGCATTCTCGTCACCACCGATACCATGCAACAGATAGAGCACAGGATAATCCTTGCCACTGGTCTCATAGCCTGCTGGCGTATATACCGTCAGACGACGGGTCAGGTCTGCCGTAGGACTCTCATACCATACTTTGCTGACAGTACCATGAGCCACTTTGTTTACCTTATAGAGGTCAGTGCGGGCATCACCGCCGATGAGCAGTACACTGAACAGGTTGCTGATATCGCGGATGTTATACACATTCAGCGGATCGATAATCTTCACACCATCTACAATCATATTATAGGTATAAAGTTCGGGCTTGAGAGGCTCAGTGGTATAACTCCAAATACCCTTTTCGTTTTTCACGAGGTCCACCACACCCGGCATATCATAGGTATTGCCGGCGTATTCCACCTTCTTCGGAGGCAGCATATCACCAGTAAGCTGCACCTTCTGTGCCTCAGGGGCAATCAGATTGAATGTCACACTATTGTCTGCATGTACATCAGGAGATGCCACCTGCGGACCCTGTCCCCAGTTCAGGTTCTGCTGAGCCTGCGCTGTCATACCCATCAGGCAGAGGGCAGCCATCACGAAAAGTTTTTTCATTTCCTTATTTGTTTTTAGTTAGTAATAGTGCCGCAAATATACAATTTTTTTCTAATAATTCCAAGAAAACTATACAAATAAAAGACAAAAAGAAATCTCCGGCATGTCTGTCGGAGATTCCTGATTGTTTGTTAGTATAAGACTTGGCTTATTTCTTCTGATTCATCAACTGTTCGGAAATGATATCAGCCATACGCTCCGCGCCTTTGCCGTTGGGATGGATTCCATCTGGCAATACGAGATCCTCACTGTTTGCAAAGAGTGTGTGCAGGTCAATGACCTGAAGTCCCTGTTTCTTCGCTACCTTCTGTTGGATAGGGATGATATCATTGACTATCACAGACTCATTGATATCCCATGATGACTTGAAGGCAGGAATCGGTGTACAAAGAATGATACGAGCCTTGGGAGATACTGCACGCAGTTCCTTGATCATCTGTTCCAAGTCCTGTTTGAACTCCTTGCCATACTGCCAGTTCTGAGGCTTGGAGTCGTTGGTGCCTAACTTGATGACGACGATATCTGGCTTGAAGGCGAGCGCGTCTTTCCATGCTACCTCGTTCATATAGGGGAAGTCACCCTTATTAAGCATCGTACGCCCGCTCACACCGAAGTTCTTCACCCAGTAGCCACTGCCCAGTTTCTTCTGCAATAAGGCAGGATAGCCATACGCTGTTGCCATATCGATGCCGTGTCCGTCAGTGATGCTGTTGCCGATACATGCCACACGGATAGCATCCTGCTTTGGAGCCTGACGGTCTTTCAACCAGTTACCCAGGTCGGTGAGCAACTGATCATGATACTTAAACCAAGGACCGAAGCCAAAACCATGATCTCCTGTAGGATAGACATACATCGCGCAGTCATTACCCGCATTACGCATTGCCTTGTAGTATTCCAGACCATTGGTGACGAAAGGTACGAGGCGGTCGTCACTGGCTGATATGATAACGGCAGGAGGTGTCAGGTGACGGCGCACCACGTTCATGGTCGAGAAGTCACGCACCAGTTCCGGATTCTTCTGTCCTTCCTCACCCAGGAAGTTGACACACGACCACTTATGTGATACCCGCTCGTCCATCGAGATGACAGGATAGAACAGGATGGTAAAGTCGGGACGCACATCGAAGTCGGCATGTGTGGAGATGACAGAGGACAGGTGACCACCTGCCGAGAAGCCCATGATACCTACGTCGTGCGGATTGATACCCCACACCTTTGCCGAGTCGCGGACTATGCGGAAAGCGTTCTCCACATCACTGATTGGTTTGGTACGATCACCCTCCGGCAGACGGTAGTTCACCACGAAATAGGCAATTCCCTGTTGGTTGAGCCAGTCTGAGGCCAAATAACCCTCATGACCGTTCGACAACATAGAATAGCCACCACCTGGTATTCCTACGATTGCCTTGCCCGATGATGTCTCAGGCAGAAAACACACCATCTGCGCCTTTCCGTCAGAGGTCAGGTCGAGCGTAAACTTTCTGGCTGTCTGCGCCTGCATCGTCATCGACAGCAGTGCCAGCCCTAAAACCATCCATTTCTTCATATTGATTCTATTTTGTATTTGTTATTCTTCCATCAGTTTACGATAACGGATACGTTTGGGCTCTTCCAATCCTAAGCGCATCGCCTTGTTCACCTCGTATTCACTATAGTTTCCATCGAAGTAGAACACATTACTCTCCCCCATTCCCGACGTTCCGTCGCCTACCCGTGGCCTTTCAAATGCCAGGATATGCGTACAGATACGATCCAGGAACCAACGGTCGTGACTGATGATGACAGCACAACCGGCAAAAGCTTCCAGGCCTTCCTCCAAGGCACGTAGTGTATTCACGTCAATATCATTCGTAGGTTCGTCAAGCAACAGCACATTCCCCTCCTGTTTCAGGGCAATGGCCAGATGCAGACGATTTCGTTCACCACCAGAGAGGACTCCGCATTTCTTCTCCTGATCGGCTCCGCTGAAATTGAAACGCGACAGATAGGCTCTTACGTTCACATCCTTTCCTCCCATGCGGATCGTCTCGTTGCCACCGCTGACTACCTCATAGACAGACTTGGCAGGGTCGATATCCTTGTGTTGCTGGTCAACATACGAAATCTTCACCGTTTCTCCTACAGAGAAAGAGCCGGCATCAGGTTGTTCCAGTCCCATGATAAGACGGAAAAGCGTTGTCTTACCGGCACCGTTAGGACCGATGACACCCACGATACCATTGGGCGGCAATATAAAGTTAAGGTCCTTGAAGAGTTCTTTCTCAGGATATGACTTTGCCACATGTTCTGCCTCGATGACCTTGTTACCCAGACGTGGACCGTTGGGAATGAATATCTCCAGTTTCTCCTCCTTCTGTTTCTGTTCCTCGTTGAGCATGGACTCATAGGAGTTCAGACGAGCCTTTCCCTTGGCATGACGAGCCTTCGGTGCCATACGTACCCACTCCAACTCACGCTCCAGTGTCTTACGACGCTTGGAGGCACTCTTCTCCTCCTGTGCCAGACGTTGTGATTTCTGCTCCAGCCACGAAGAGTAATTACCCTTCCAGGGGATTCCCTCCCCACGGTCGAGTTCGAGGATCCACTCTGCGACATCATCCAGGAAATAACGGTCATGGGTCACGGCAATCACCGTTCCCTCATACTGTTGCAAATGCTGTTCCAACCAGTCTATCGACTCTGCGTCAAGATGGTTGGTGGGCTCATCGAGCAACAGCACATCGGGCTTCTGTAACAACAGACGACAAAGGGCGACACGACGACGCTCACCACCCGACAGATTCTCGACACCCCAGTCTCCCGGAGGACAGTTAAGGGCAGCCATCGCCCTGTCGAGTTTCGAGTCCATGTTCCAGGCATCCGTAGCATCGATGATATCCTGCAACTCCGCCTGACGGGTCATCAGCTTCTCCATCTTGTCAGGGTCTTCATAATATTCGGGGAGACCGAACTTTACATTGATATCGTCGTATTCGGCAAGGGCGTCATACACATGCTGCACGCCTTCCATCACATTCTCCTTGACAGTCTTTGTATCATCCAATGGCGGATCCTGCGGCAGGTAACCTACGGAATAGCCAGGACTCCAGACCACATTGCCTTGATACTGCTGGTCGAGTCCGGCAATGATCTTCATCAGGGTCGACTTACCGGCACCGTTCAGACCGATGATACCAATCTTCGCACCATAGAAGAAACTGAGATAGATATTCTTGAGCACCTGCTTCTGATTCTGCTGAATGGTCTTGCTCACCCCGACCATTGAGAAAATGACTTTCTTGTCGTCTACTGTTGCCATAGTTTTTACTGATAACCTTTACTCTACTCTCTTCTCTGCTTATCGTGCCATCTTGTAGATAGCCTCCATATCCTCTGCTGCCAATACTTTGAAACAGCCCGTGGTCGACGTATAGTTACGGCTGCACTTACGGACCATTTCCTTGATCTCGTTATCCGTAATCTCACGACCGATCAACTCATGGATATTGACAGGCATGCCGATGGCATGATAGAAACGCTCCATCGCCTCTATGCCACGCAAGGCAGTACCTTCGGGGTCGGTGAAGTCGTTGGGAACATCCATCACATTGACGGCAAAACGGACAAAGCGACTGACGTCCTCCTTGTAGACATAACGTGCCCAACTGGGCCAGACAGCGGCAAGACCGGCACCATGGGTGACATCAAACATACCGCTCAGCTCATGCTCCAACTGGTGCGTTGCCCAGTCGTCACGGACACCACAGCCCGTCAGACCGTTATGAGCCACACTGCCGCCCCACATAATCTGGGCACGATAGCGGTAATCCGTAGGATTTTTCAACACATAGAAGATATTATCCTTCATCGTACGCAACACGGCCTCTGCAATCGCCGTCGTCAGGTCCATATCACCATCATGGGTGAAATAACGCTCCATCGTGTGCATCATCATGTCCGTCACACCAGCAGCCGTTTGATACGGAGGCAGCGTGAAGGTACGCTCGGGATTCATGATGGCAAACTTGGGACGCGAGATACTATTGGAATAACCCAGTTTCACGTCTCCGTCCTCGTTGGTGATAACACTCGCCTCACTCATCTCACTGCCTGCGGCAGGAATCGTCAGTACGGAGGCAACGGGCAGACAGGCTTGCGCAACAGCCTTCCGCAGATAGAAGTCCCAGACATCGCCTTCATAGCAGACACCATAGGCTATTGCCTTGGCAGAGTCAATCACACTACCACCACCCACGGCAAGGATGAAGTCTATCTGTTGTTCCTTACAAAGATCGATACCCTTGTGAACCAGTGACAGACGGGGATTAGGAACGACTCCGCCTAACTCTGTATGAGGTACTCCGCCCTCGTCCAACAGACGACATATCTTATCAAGCAGTCCTGAACGTTTGGCACTCTGTCCACCATAATGGACAAGTACGCGATGACCGCCGTATTTTTTCACTAATTGAGCAACCTGCTCTTCCGACTCTCTTCCAAACACCACTTCCGTAGGTGCATAATACATGAAATCTTTCATAATAAAAATGTTTTGTGTTAGTAAGTTCGCGACTTTTGTCGCAAATATACGAAATAAAACCTAATTACGATGGTTTGTTCTCATTTATTTTTAATAATTTTGCAGTTAAATAAGAAAAGGACATGCCCATTATCGACATTACATCCCTCCACCACCCCGGCGTGGAGATGTTCAGCACCCTGACGGAAGCACAGTTGCGCAACCGTATAGAGCCCCAGAAGGGAATCTTCATCGTGGAGAGTCCAAAGGTGATTCGGGTGGCACTGAATGCTGGTTGTCAACCTGTAGCTCTACTATGCGAGCGCAGACATATCGAAGGCGATGCAGCCGACATCATCAACCGTTGCAGTGATATTCCCGTCTATACCGGAGAACGGGAACTGTTGGCAGAGTTGACGGGCTATATACTAACACGTGGCGTACTTTGTGCCATGCGCCGCCCTGCTTCAAAGAGTGTGGAGGAAGTATGCGGAAATGCACGTCGCATCGTCGTCATCGACGGTGTGGTAGACACGACGAATATCGGTGCCATCTTCCGTTCAGCGGCAGCCTTAGGCATTGATGCAGTACTATTGACAACGAGCTCCTGCGACCCATTGAATCGACGTGCTGTCAGAGTCTCAATGGGGTCTGTATTCCTGGTACCTTGGACATGGTTGGAAGGGGACATCCGACAACTGCATGACTATGGATTCAAGACCGTTGCCATGGCACTCACCGACAAATCCATTTCCCTTGACTCCCCTATCCTGAAACAAGAAGAACGACTGGCGATTATCATGGGAACGGAAGGTGACGGACTACCTCAGGAGACCATCGACGAAGCGGATTATGTGGTACGCATCCCGATGGCACATGGTGTCGATTCCCTCAATGTCGCTGCCGCCTCTGCCGTCGCCTTCTGGGAACTAACGTAAGACTATTTTAATTAATTCCGAAATCTTGCTGTTGCTTTTCCACTTCTTCCAACTCCTTGCGGCGTTGCTCGTCGGACATACCACTTTGGGGAGTGTCCGTACGACTTGAAGACGGTTTACCAACCTGTTGTTTGGAAGGTTGATAGATACCATTACAGAGAGGTATGTCGTAAGGGATGCTCTCAATCTCCAACGTGTCGGCAGTGGGAGCATGGACACCCTCGAAGGTCGGACGGGCTATGATACGGATCTTGCCGGGACGATGGGTACTACGCACCAGACAAGGGGCACTGCCCCACTCCACCAGACGCGGATTGGCAGCGATGGAGGCATCACCGATGATACTGCCCTCGCCCTCTACGGAGAACGTGACATGTTCACGCGCCAGTCGACGCACGTTTCCGTTATCGTCCGTTATCTCAGCAACCACCACCATGAAGTCGGAGCCGTCAGCCACCAATTGTCTACCCATCTCATCGGCATACAGGCGTATCTTGGTACTCCGACGAGACGGCATCTTGGTCTCTTGACAGACCACCTTGCCGTTCCTGATACCCTCTGCCACAAGTTTCACGTTCTGCCACTTACGGTTGGTGTAACTCTCCTCACGTGCCTTCCAGAAGTTCCAGAGTCCCTTGAAGACCACAGGAGTATTGGGAGTACCCTCTGGCTGATGGACGACAGGGAGCGTCACCGACTTCCAACCATTGAGTGCCGTCAGACGAACACTGTCACAATTGCTGAACACCACCACGTCACTATCTGAGAACTGCGTCATCTCATGGGCGATATAGACCATCGGTTCCTGTTGACTTTGAGAACGGAACATCTCAAAGGCATATTTCTTCTGACGGAAAGCATCATAAATACCACCCAGATAAGCATCAGGATGATAGCCACGCTGATGGTCGAAGGGATGCCACTGACATCCGCCGATAAACTGACGTTGACCACGATACATCATCCCATAAGTATCAGCAAGAGAGAGAGCGGCAGTCACCTGAGCCTGTTCTCCCCAGCTACGGGCGGCACGGTTGATGGCATTATGCGCATACCAGTCATCGACATACTCACCCCACTCACGGGTGAAGACACACTTGTCAGTGTCCAACGTACCCTTTCCGATATTATCAGCCCAGTCGTAGAGCACATCATAATGCTCCTTCACACCAGCCGAGTTCAGATCCGCCGCAGCCACGGGACGTCCCTCATAAGGAAACTCCTCACGGGTAATCTGTAACGCCTTCATGGCAAAATCCTCAGGATAACGGGTCTCATTCAGGATCGGCTCCCACATCAACACAGAGGGATGGTTACGGTCACGACGGATGATATCACGAGTGTTCTGATGCACCATCTCCCCCCACTGCGGATCCTTATTCCAATACTGCCAACCAGGAGTGGGAACGATAATAAAAAGTCCCAGTTCATCACAGGCGTCCATGAACGACGGGTCCTGAGGATAGTGAGCCGCACGGATGATCGTCATTCCAGCATCCCTCAACCGTTTCGCGTCACGCCACTGCTGGGAGTTCGGTAACGCGTTACCCACATAGGCGAAATCCTGGTGACGGTTGCCACCAATCAACTGATGGTAAGGTTTGCCGTTCAACCAGAACCCATCCTTCCCACGGAACTCCGCCTTACGGATACCGGCACGTAGCATACCACCGTCCACACAAGTCTTACCTTGCATCACCAGAATCTCTACCTGGTAGAGATAAGGATCCTCGGGAGACCACAGATGAGGAGTGGTGATGGAGGATGTCAGATGGAAGACGGAAGACGATACTATCTTTTTAGACGCTTTGAGTGTTCTGACAAGCCGTCCCTTCGCATCCTTGATGTTGGCAATGACGGTGACACTACCCTTTCCCTCTACTTCCACATCGACAAAAATGTCTGCAGACTTCTCCGAGATACGATCATAATGGAGGAAGACACCGCCACCAGCCACCTGTCCCCGCTCGATGGGATCGGTGATATGAATCGGTGATTTACCGATCAACCACACATCACGATACATCCCACCATGATAGGCAAAGTCCAGCTGCGTCTGTTTCTTGCCAGGAGGATAGTTCTTATCATCACTATTGTCTGCCCTGACAGCTATCAGACACTTGTCACCAGCCTTCACACCCTCCTTCGACAAGTCAATGGTAATCGGCAGATAACCACCAAGATGCTCCTTGACGAGTCGACCATTCACATAGACCTGTTGTTTACCCATGACAGCCTCAAAATGAACGGTTATCTCCTTGTCTTGCATATCAGCAGGTACCACGAACTTCTTACGATACCAGCAGACACCCTGATAGTTACGACAACCACTGACCTCAGAGGGTTCCAAACGTACCGTATGAGGAGCACAGACCATCTCCCAGGCAGCGTCATCAAAGTCGACAGCCTCAGCACCTGCGGCATCCCCCAATAGGAAATGCCATCCCTCGTTGAAGTTATAAATGATACGACCACTGTTGGCTATCGGGAAAAGACCTGCCACCGATGTTTCGGAAGCAAAGAGTGAGAGAAGTTTATTCAAGTCAATTTCTTTATATGCGACACGCAGACGCCGCCAAGTATAGACGGCATGCAGTTTACCATCCTTGCCCTGGATAATGGAAGGATAGGAATACTGACTAATTGGAGAGTCTTCGAGGGTTAGGGCATGATGCCAATGGGTACCATCACTACTGATGGCAATGGAAAGTGGTGTGCGGACACCCTTTTTCGTTCCTGGCAGTGTGGCAAAGTCATTATAGATAAGTACATGACGACCATCCTGAAGTGTGACAGCATCGGTGCCACTCTGGTTATTGGGTACATCTAGCAGGGTTACGTTGCTCCATGTATCTCCATTATCGCTGGAGAACGACGTCGCTATCTTACCGTTACGGGTACGCATCAGGACCTGCAGACGACCGTCCTTTAACTTTAGGATAGAGGGCTGGATACAGTCAATGGGATGACGACCGTCTTCAGTTGCCTTACCACCAGCATCCGGGGCTTCGATATCCTCTTTCTCACTCTTCGTGACGGGAGCTTTCATATCATCTGTACGCATGGCTAGTTCCGCTTTAACAGGACCTACATACTTCCACTCTTTTCGAGCGATATCATATATTTCCATATGGAACTTCCAACCATTATCCTCCGTACTCGACGGACATAACAGACGACCATCAATGATTTCAGGTTTGTTCTTAATAGGTCCCAGGAATCCTTTGGGTAACGGTTCCTTGTCGCTCCATGTACGTCCTCCGTCCTTCGACTTACAAAGCCATCCACTCCAATCTGACACCTTCAGACCCACCTTAAAGAACAGCCACAACTCACCATTGGGCATCTCTGTGATGACAGGATTCCAGCATGCCTTTCGTCTTTGATGAGCTGATGTGCGACCTTGGCATGCAGGACCTTCAGAAGCTGGTGTACTCTCAGTGGTGATACCAGCGATCTCCGCATAAGCTGTACCTAATGTAAAGACCCCGTCAGCCGCGAGGATAGGTTTGCTCCACTCCTGTTGTCCTTTCTTTTTAATACTCACCCAGATACATACGTCAGGATGACGCTCATGTTTTCCCCCAAAGTAAGTAGCTACGAGATCACCTTTCTTCGTTTCCACGATAGTAGCAGCATGGCATTGTGGGAATGGAGCCTGTTCATATAGGAACTCATCCTTCGTGATGGCGGATGAGGCGGTAGGTATGTCGCAAGAGAAATGATATTTACCAGAACCTACCTGTCTAACGGTACCATCGGGTAGACAGACATCGGCAATGGTGTTACAAGGAATGGTGACATCCCACTCCACATGCTGCAATGTCTTTTTCCAATGACTGGTCACCGTACCATAGGGAGAATCATAACTTACATTTGCCCACGAGCAGTCTTGTATAGAGAACGTTGGTTTAAGCACAATGTGCTTATACGCGTTATCTTTTTGTCGGATACCGCCTACATATTGATAACACCAGGTGAGCAAATCACCAAGGAGCATGACATGGTTACCGCTATTCATCTTCGGTGATGCCGTATTACCGTTCCATAGTTCCCAGATGGTAGTGGCACCGTTCTCTGCCATGTAGCCCCATGAAGGATAGCTCTTCTGTGTGGCTATCATATAGGCAATGTCGCTGAACCCATTGTCACTGAGCCCACGCAACAGCCAGGAGATTCCAATAACCCCACAGGGTACGTGGGCGTTGTTCTTGATGATGATGTTCTCTACAACATTCTTCATCACCTCCACACGATATTCCTCTGGTACGATACCGAACGAAAGTGCCAGCAGATTAGCTGTAGCGGTATTGTTAGCGTAGAAGATGGAGTCAGGATAGAGCACATGACCAGGAGCCGGCGACGTGCCTTTCTTAACCGTCAGGAATTGCTTGTTGAATGCCGTTATCATCTGTTCCCGGATAGGTCGCCAATAGTCGGCTTCGCACCCCCACTGTTCCATCAGTTGCATGGTACGGATGATATATGCCGTTGAGATGAGTGTCACGTCAGTCTTACGACTGGGATCTGCAGAGTGGATGAGCTCCAGGCTCTCTGGCGGCACACACCAATCGGCATACTTGCCACAATGGATAATACCATTCTTGCTATATTCCTCAATAATATGCTGTACCCATTTCTTGATATAAGGATAGCTGTCAAGGATGGGCTGTTTGTTACCATACTGGCGCCACAGCATGTCGCAGGTGAAAGGTAGTGCAGCAGCCCATGCCACGTCATCTGAGTAATAATTCCAGAAGGCAGGTGCCACATCAGGAATACATCCGTCCGTACGCTGTGCCTCACAGATGTCACGCATCCACTTGGTATAGAGTCGCTCGTTGTTGAAAAGGAAACTCTCGCCTAACGATCCTACTGTACGGTCACCCAACCATGGCTGACGCTGGTCAAAACAGGATCAGAACACTCAAACTGTCCCATCGATGACATCTCGTCAGCGACAACCTCTGCAACGAAATCGTCTTTCTTATAGTCTTTCAGTCCAATGACCTCAGCATACTTAAAGCCATGATAGACAAAGGTAGGTGTCCACCAACGTCCGTCTTTTCCTTCCTCGCCATTGCAGACATAGACATCCGTCGAGCGGGCATTGCGGAAATTCTCGCGATATAGTGAGCCGTCATCATTCAGTCTTTCAGCATAGACAATACGAATGGTGTCACCTTTCTGACCACGAACGCGTACCTTTAGCCAACCTGCAATATTCTGACCTATATCCACGATGCGACCATTCAGCGATGAAGGGTTGATTTGCTGTAACACCTTCATTCCTGGCGTCATCTGACTGCGTAGATAAGCTTGAGGGATATCCGTGCGTTCAGCCTTCATCCATTTCGAATCATCGTAGCCTACCTTACTCCACCCTTTCATCTCCATACAGGCATCATATTCCTCACCATCGTACTCGTTGTTAGCACGGATGGGACCATCAGCTGTCACCTTCCATCCCTTATCGTCAGTCTGTAGGCGCTGGGTAGTGCCATCCTCATATTCTATGATAACATTGATGCGGCACTTGGGATAGCCAAAGGTATGAATCTTATAGGGCTTGTGTTGCTGCATAGGGAAAAGACGCCCGTTGCCCAATATAATACCCAGACAGATTTTTGATGTGTGAGACAAGAGACAAGACGTCACATCATAAGTATTGTAATAAATGGTTTTACGATAGTCAGAAGGTACTGGTTGTAACACCCCGTCGCCCATACGTTGTCCATTGACATAAAACTCATGCAGTCCGATACCTGCCACATAAGCTGTGGCACGTTTGATGGGAGTGTCCTTCATTGAGAATTCCTTTCGCAGATAGCGGGCAGACATACGTGTATGGAAGCCACGTTCCTCACCTGGCATCAGACGCTCCAGACCGATCCAATAGCCACTCCATTTACCTTCATGCAACAGACCGATACTAAAACGCTCATCACTGCTCCATTCCGATTCTCCAGCGGTTGTCCATACCTTCACCTTCCAAGTACAGGCGGTATTGCTTTGCAATTGCTTGCCTGCGTATGGGAGCCATAGCTGTTGGTCACTATCCACCTTGCCCGTATTCCACACTTCTCCTTGATCGTCACATACAATAATCTGATAGGCTGTCTGACGGACATCCTGCTGGTCACTCGTTATCTGCCAAGAGAAACGTGGCTCTGCGGTATCTATACCCAGTGGTCGTTTCAGATTCTCCACGGTGAGGTTCGTGACACTCACACCAGGCATCGCCACCTTCTTCTTGGCAGCACATACTGGCAATGCCAGGAGCATCAAGACTATCCAGTAAACACCTCTTCTCATCTTCTTACTCATTTAAGTCTCGTGCCTTGCCGGAGAGTGACATGTCCGAAATCTGTTGTTGGTCTTTCTGCAGGTAGTCTTTCGAGGCATCAATGGCAATCAATACACCGTCCTCGATGCCCATTCCTTTCTTATGCATACGGAATGTCAGCACCTTGGAGTCGTATTCTCCCAAATAACGCAGCTCTCCTGTACCAGCATTCATCCACCACACCTTCTTCTTGTCGCCCGATATCTTGGTGAAGTCAAGTTTCATCACCCGACTCGTATAGTTATACACCAACAGATAGTCCGTTCCACGGGTAGCGATCAGACGGTCATACTGCGTTCCGTTCTCCTGGATGATGCTCTGGTCGGGTATTCGTTCGAAATACGGCAGTGACAAGATCAGTTGCTTGAGGTATTTCATCTGGTTGAAGCCAGGATCATGAAGTCCCTGATACCATGTCTTCACATCACCGGCATCACCATAACTCGTCGGATAGCCTGGTTTCAACATCTGCATGATGGCATTATGTCCGTAGGTATGTCCACAACTGCCGGCAAACACACTCCAGTAGGCATAGCGGCGCACGTCCCATGCCTGCCAGCGGGGCTCGTTCTTGTCGTGCAGTCCCATAGGGATATCCTCGTAACTGGGTTCTGCATCCAGCACGGGCTTGATGGGTTTGTATGCCCATGTGGAGTCTACGTACATCCAGTTGTCCTCCTCGGTATTGTCAGGAATAGGATAGTCGGCATTCCCCATCCGTTGTCCGTACTTACGATGACCACTCTGGAAGGTATGGAAATCCATCCAAGGAGCCTGTGACCACCATTTTGCCGACGTATAGCGTCCACGGGGATGATAGGTCATCAGGTGGTTCTTGTCTATCGACTTGATGGTCGTCGCCAGGGTATTCCATACCTCGGGTTTGATGTCCCCCTGAATGTCACCGCCCATAAACCAAATGATGTTCGGCTTGTTCTTATAGCGGTTGGCAAGGAAGGTACCGTATTTCCTGGCATCCTCCACACTCAACTTGCCGTCCTTGACCAGTCCACCCCAGATACATACCATACCAATGTAGATACCGTTCTGCTCAGCCAGGTCGATGATATAGTCCAGATGGTCCCAATAGCCATAGACACCCTTCTGGTTGATTTTTGAGAAATCCCAGCCATCGATATTCGACATCTGTCCATAGATATTATAGGCAGGTACTCCGTCGATGACCTGTATCTGTACCACGTTATAGCCAGCCTCCCGACAGCGTTGCAGATACCACTCCGCCTCGGCACGGTCGAGTCGTTCCGGCAACAGCCATCCTGTCTCGCCCTGCCAGAAGAAAGGCTGTCCGTTCTCAAACTGCAGATAACGCTGGTTATCCGACACCTTCAACTTCCCGTTTTCCCACGGTTTTCCTGCCTGTGCCGACAGTGTCAGCACGACGAGGCTGCATATCATCATTAGTCTCTTCATAGTTCAATATATTATGTATTCTTGATTCGCCGTTGTCTTCAACTCATAAATGCCGGCATCCTTTGTCTTTCTCAATCCCTTACCTTTCAGGGGAGTGTTTGAACGCAAACGACAGGTTCCGCCATGTCTTGAACGGATGACGGCTTTTGTCAATCGGCCGTCCTTCCAGTCGATGTCAATCTCATAACCGCCACGTGCCACTAAGCCTTTCACGCAGCCGTCTTTCCATACAGCAGGAAGAGCAGGCAACAGATAGATGAAACCGTCGTAGCTCTGCATCAACATCTCGGCGATGCCTGCCGTACAGCCGAAGTTACCGTCAATCTGGAAAGGCGGATGGGCATCCAGCATATTGGGATAGGTACCCCCCGTCTGTTTGACGGTACCAAAGATGAGGAAGGTATCGGCTGTGAGCGTCAGTTGGTCCTTGATGAGTTTGTAGGCATGTTCCCCATCCAACAGACGAGCCCATGAGCAGACCTTCCAGCCCATGCTCCAACCCGTAGACACATCACCACGGGCATCAAGAGACTTACGGGCAGCCTCCCATAATTCAGGAGTCCGTATAGGAGAAATCTGATAGGAAGGATAGAGCCCATAGAGATGCGAGAAGTGACGATGGTCGTCCTTCGGGTCGTCGAGGTCGTCAAGCCATTCCTGCAACTGTCCCCAGCGACCAATCTGCATGGGGGGCAACTGGTTAAGTTGAGAGTTGAGAGTTGAGAGTATGGAGTTGTTGTCGCCTAAGATTTTTGCTGCCGCCAAGACATTGGTATAGAGTTCCGTCACGATCTGGTTATCCATCGTCACACCGGCATCCAACGGTGTGGGACGACCTTTGCCGCCATGTTCTGGTGACTCACCTGGACAGACGACGAGATAGCCCTTGGTTGGATGTTTTACAAGTGTCTGAGTGAAGAAACGAGCAGCATCCAGCATAATGGGGAAATACTGACGAAGGAAAGTTTTGTCCTGCGTATAAAGGTAATGCTCCCACAGGTGACGGCAAAGCCAGGCGGCACCCATCGGCCATAACCCTGTCTGGGCACGGTCGACAGGACCAGTGATACGCCACTGGTCGGTGTTATGATGCAAGACCCAGCCCTCTGCACCGTACATCTCACGGGCAGTCACCTTGCCTTGCTCGTATATTTCACGGATGAGCTTGAACAACGGCTCGTTCATCTCCGTCAGGTTACAGACCTCCGACGGCCAATAGTTCATCTCCAGATTGATATTGGTCGTGTATTTCGAATCCCAGGAGGGAAACATCTTGTCATTCCAAATGCCCTGCAGGTTGGCAGGATTCATGTTATCTGGTTGTGAACTGCTGATGAGCAGATAACGTCCGAACTGGAAGTAAGTGGCAACGAGGTGATTATCAGCTGTTGGCTGTTGGCTAAAACGTTCGATGCGTTTATCCATCGGAACGTTGGCATAGAAGTCCGGACCAAGGTCGAGTTTCACACGGTCGTAATACCGGTGATAAACTTTCTCATGCTGAACTTTCAGTGCCTCATAACCCAGAGCCATTGCCTTGTGCAGACGCTCTTTCGACTGTACCGCCTCATCACCTGTGATATCCTTATAGTTCTTCACGTTGGTACCGATGGCAACATAGACGGTCGCCTCATCGGCACCTACCACACTGATCGTACCATTCGAGCCACTTGTCCGCCCGCCCTTCGTCTGAACAGCCAGACGACCCATAAAACGCACCTTGCCCTTCAAGCCCTCATGCTTGGCAGAAACACCGAGTAGCGTTGCCTCCTGCCCATCCATATTGACCAGTACATTCTCATGCGGTGATGTTAAACTGGCAGTAAAAGTAATCTTACCTTTCTCGCTGGCTGTCAAGTGGATAGCAATGATGTGATAACCGCCTAACGGGGCTATTACCTCACGGTTATAGCGCACCCCGTCTACCGTATAGTGGACAATCGTTCTCCCGTTATCCAAGTCGAGGAATCGCTCATAATCGGTATAGTCTGCATGTCCAGGCATCGCTATATACAGATCACCAAAAGGCTGATAGGGCATTCCCATATTCTGTCCCACGGTATTGGGCATCACCTTCGCATTCGCCAAGTCCTGTGCCTCCTTGTATTTCCCTTCGAAGATCAACCGACGTACCTCTGGCAGTGCTGCTTTCGCATTGGGATTGATGACATTGTTAGGCTGTCCTGCCCAGATGGTCTCTTCATTCAATTGGATATGCTCCACGGCAGGTGTACCAAAGACCATACCGCCCATCACACCATTACCCACGGGCAATGCCTGTGTCCATGTCATGGCAGGACGGTCGTACCACTGTCTGTATTGTGCTGCAACAAAGACGCAGCATGTAGTCAAGAGAAATGTGAAGACAATGCGTTTCATTTATACAGAGATTTGAGTTGCTCGTCCGGTTCTATCGTCACCTTGCTCTCGTCAAGCATGGAACGGTCGAGGTGGAAGACATCGATGAAAAAGTCATAGACCGCCTGACGTTTGTTCTTCCCAAAGTCATGACGCTCATCGGGCAGGTGGACATTACGCACCTGGTCTTGGGCACCATAGAAGCCATAGATACGTTGCAGATAGGGGAACTCCAACGTTGGGACCGAGGAGGTCCAGTCGCCCCCGTCGCTGACAATCAGCATCGGTTTGGGAGCCATGACGGCAGCCAGTTCCGGTTCACAGGTACCACCAGCAGCAAGTTGTACGGGTTTTCCACTCTCACAAGGACAGCCGCCGTCGAAGTGGGAGGCAAGATGGACGACAGGAGCCGATGCCGTCACCCGTTCATCCAACAGGGACAGCAGGACAGTATGAGTACCTCCTCCTGAGCCTCCCATCACCCCCACCCTTTCCGGGTCGATATCCTTGCGGTTTTTCAACATCCAGTCAAGGAGGATATAGCCACAAGCTGCTTGATAGACATGCGCCCTGCTTGTATGGTGTGCCTCAGCACCTACCTCTTTCTCACTCTCGCCCCAACCATACAGATCGAAGTCGACACAGACGGCACCCATCCGCGCCAAGGTACCTAACCGCTGCTGCTCGTCTTTCCGATAGCGCATAGGCCAATGACCATCGGGACAGATGATGAGGGCATGCTTCAGAGAACTCCGAGAACTCGGAGTATATATCGTCCCAAATAGATGTTGTCCAGGAGTCAGTTCAATACAGATATTCTGGGTGGTATAGCCGTCATGCTTACGAACTTTTGACAACAGGGGCTTGCCTAACACACACAAGTCAAGGAAGGCATCCAGTTCCAAGCGCTGACGGACCTCCCGACGAAGACTGTCACGCCGAGCCTCCCATTCTGCCTTATTATGATATAATGTGGAGAGATAGTCAAGCATCTGTCGTCCCTCCTCCTCATGACGACGGGGATATTCATACCGTTTGATTTTATAGAGGTTGCCAGACTGTTTCCACCAGTTCCAATCGAAATACTTACAGATATTATCGAGGGTCTGCTCCAGTGAATAGGGACGGACACGGAAATCGGCATAGGGCAGCACGACGCCTGCCGTATCGACATTCCCGTCAAACTTGAATTTCACACCGAAACGCGCTCCCACATCCTTCATCACATCACTCACAGGACGACGGAACTGTGTCTCGTAAGTCTGGGCCGTGGCTTCCATAGCCAGTAGCATCACGGCTGTCATGAATATCTTTCTCATTTGTATGTCAGTTTTCCTATGTCTTTACGATTTGCCACTACTTTTCCATCCACCATCAGTGTCAGTCCGCTACCCTGGTAATAGCGTTGTCCGTCCTTGTCCCAGATGATGGTCAGTATATGTCCACGGTAGTTCACACCGTCCAGACAGAAGTAGTCCCATTTGTCCTGAGGCATAAGGGGATTCACCACAATACTGCCGTCTTCTTGAGGACGCAGTCCTACGATTCCTGTAATCATCAGGTCGTTGAAGGTCGAGTGGTTATAATAACGGCTGCGCTCACGGTCTCCCATCAACCACGCCCCGTTCGTCTCATCGAGATACTCCCCGATATAGGGGCGTCCACGGTGGTGCTGTGACTCCACATAGCGTTCCATCTGCTTAAAAAACACCCCATCAAGCACATTAATCCCATTAGACCCATTCAAATAGTTAGCCAATGCCGTCAGCGTCTGCGAGGTAGCAAAGGGCCAGATGGCACCGTCCCACTCACACTTTCCCACGCCATGACTGCGGAACAGCGGATGACGGCGCTCAGCGGTCGTCAAGCCGTATGGAGCCGAGAAGCCCTGCTCGTCTGTTAACTGTTCCCAAGCCACATCATACTGGGAGGATGACGGCAGGTTGAAATACCAGGGGATATAGCCTATCGCCTCACGGACGGCAGCGGAGGTGTCGCCACGCAACGTCTCGAAGAACTGGTGATCCTTATTCCATAGTTTCGTCTCTACCAGTTGCCGTAACGTATCCGCTTTCAACTCATAGTCAGCCGCCTTGGCGGTCTCTCCCGTCATACGGTTCATGACGGCAAGAGCCTTGGCATTGCCGTACATATAGCTGTTGATGGTCGGACGTGCATATTGTTTCTTGCGTCCTCCACTGATACTCTCCTCCATACCGTCCTGGACATCGCCCTGCCAGTAGAGACCGCTCGGCAGACGGTTGGTACGCTCCCAACGGGCATACTCCTCTTCCAGTCTGGGTTTCAGTCCGAAGAGGAAATCATTATCACCCTGTACCTTCCACATCTCCAATACGGCAGCAGGATTCCACGACGAGAACTTGTTCATCTTCGTCATTGCCTGTCCGTCATTACCGTAATACCACGTACGGAGGATCTGATGCAAATAAGTGGTATCCCTCAGCCAACGACTCTCCATCACATGATGACCGATAGCACAGGCAATAAGGTTATAACGATCGGCATACGAACGTTGTACCAAGAACTCCGTCATACCATAGCCCACAGGAGTCCGCTTGATATGTTTACGCAATGTCCACCAGCGGTAGTAGTACATCTCCTTGAAATTTTCCTGCGGACAGTCGAAGAGCGGGATATTCTCTCTCATCCATTCCGACGACTGGGCATTGGGGATGGTGGTGACGATATTCTCATCCTCCATTGTATTGAAATCGTCGGCATAGTGGGCATAGGCGTCATAATCAAGGACGGCGGTAACTCTGCCGTCTACAGGACGAGAGATCACATTCGCAATGGCGAAAGAGGCTTCCAGATCGCTCTCGTCGGCACGAGGCATATCGAAGTCCTGATCCGCAGGCGTGTTGATATCAGGTTTGTCGAAAGGCATTCCCGTACGGAACACGATACGACTAATACTCTCTACTGGCGTGTCGAACTGTCGCTCACAGGCTTTCTTGCCGTTCAGGTAATAGACGGCACGATGCAGCGAGGTGGAAAGTACCGCCTTGATATGATAGGTCGTCCCTGCCTCATAATGCTTGAGCAGGGTACCGTATCTGGCACCGCCCTTCACACGGATGACACCCGTAGAATCGACCACGATACGGGAACACACATTCCCACCATCATCCATGAACTCGATATCCAACTCCCCATGCGTATTCTGCGCCGTCTTCAGGTCAAACTCCACCTCCAGTTCCTTGGTATTGGGAATCAACCGCTCCGCTTTCGCATAGTCGTAGGGATCACAGTCGCTTAGTTGCAGCCACTCTCCCTGAAGGACAACGGGAGCCCATTGGGGGGAATAGAGGTTCCAGTCGGTCAGTTGCGATAGCGTCGAAAACATACTGAACGAACCATTGACATGAGTAGTTGCCTCCATCCGTACTGGTACGGGAATACGACTCACCCACATATCCTCCTTATTATTGGAATAGGTGACCCAGAGATCCTTGGGGAGTTGAGAGTTTTCACTATTCTCGATGCCTCGGACATATTGGGGACCATAGCTCTTATACTGACCGCCATGACGGAGGGGAGTCACCTCACCATGGACAAGACTCAGCGTCGTATAGTCCAGTCCGTCCTGACCCAACGAGATAGCAAGAGGCCAACGGTACTCGGAAGGATTATAGACGGTAGCATAGGTACCGTCCGACAAGCGCTGTCCCCATATCTTCGCATTAGAATTGACGAAGCCGGGGGCACGGTCACAACCCAACTTCCCATTGATATCAACCTGTCGCCAAGTGTTACCACCGTCAGCCGAAAGACTGGTGACGGCATGTTTCCACAATGCCACCTTCCTACCGTCAGGCAGTGTATAGCCACTGAATGCCTTATAGGGTTTGTTCAATGGTATGATAGGATCGTTACGGTCTGCCTCCTCCACCCACTGCATCCGCTGCATGGGATCGGTAAGCATCGCATTGACGGCAGCCACGAAACCCTTGTCCTTTGATTTCTTATAATACGGATAGTCCGTGTTCTTCTCACTAAAGCCGTGGTTATAGTAGATAAAATAGATCGGACCGAAGGTTCCGTCTTTCTTAATCTCTCGCACCACCCTGCCGATACCGTTGCCGTCATTCGGGTCGTCCTTGATGGTCAGACAGATACCGTAATTGCCGGTGGCTAGTAGTTTGCCGTCTGGAGCGACATACCACCCCACCCGCTGGTGCATCACCGCCTTCAAGTTGTGGGCAGGCGGGAAGTCCCTGCCTGCTTTTGTCCATCCTTCTGGAACGTTATATTCCGGAAACAGTTCCACAGGGTCACTCCACGTATAGCCGTCCTCCGAGGTCTGCAGCATCGTCTTGCCGGGAGCCTCATGCTCATGGCGAGGGTCTGTCAGGTAATGCATATAGAACTTACCGTTCCAGTATGCCATCATCGGCTGGTGGTTATAGGTCCAAGGCTTCGCCCCTCGCATCGTCTGGATGGTATGAACGCCGACAACAGGTTTCAGTCCACCGTCGTGTCGTTCAGGACGGGCAATGGTCTTGCCGCTGTAATGCACCACGTCACGATTATACTTGATAAGTCCCTCTACCAATTGCTCGTCTGCCATAAATACCGTTCCATGCTTATGACCTACAGGGAAGTTGACTGCCCCCGTTTGGTCCTGGAAGGTCTTGAAGTCCTTGGTACGATGGGCACCATATATCTTATGGCGATAACTGTCATAGTAGATATACCACCAGTCACCTACCTTTGCCGTCGACGGTCCTTCCGTATACGACTCCGTGAAAGGCTCCGAGGCAGGACTCCACGGACCGTAGGGTGACTTGCTGAAAGCGACTTTGATATTACGCATCGGACGGGAGTTATCCTTTACGACCATCACATAATCACCTGTTCCTCTTTTGATGAGAGTGGCATCTATCGCTGAGAAGCCTGGGTCACTTGAAGTCCTTCGTCGTCATATAATACAGGCGGTGGTTGTTCTTATGATCTTCCTGATAGTCAGGAAACTTGCCCGGTACACACGATGCCCAGACAATCAAAAACTGCTTCTTCACGTCGTCATAGAACAATTCCGGTGCCCAGGTGTTCACCGTCGATTCCTCCATCCCTGTGGAGATAAACCGCTGCGTGGTCCAATGAATCAAATCCTTCGATGAGGCATAGCCGAAGCCGCGGTCACCACGCCACGAGCTGGTCCATACCAGATGGAAGGTGCCATCAGGACCTTTGACGAGACTCGGGTCGCGCATCACCTTCTGCGTTCCCACTTCCGGTCGCAGGAACACCCCTTGTATGGAGTCCCATTTTATACCGTCGTAACTGTATATGAAGCGAAGCCCCTCTGTGGCAGGCTCGTGGAAAGATGTCGACACATAGATATCCTTCGCCCCTACAGAAAGCGTCAGACACCATGCCCATACAAAAATTAGCAGTTTTCGTTTGTACATAGTTTAAGTAGTTTTGCTTTTATTAGGCAAAGGTACACATTTTATTTCTAACTGCCAAATTTGGGGGCAACGAATACAGCAACAATTAAAAAAGTGGCGACAGCCTTGCACCATCGCCACTTCTTTGTTATGTGTTGTGAGACCGCGTCTCACAAATCATTCTTTACTTCACAACAATCACTGAGCTTTCAGCTCGAACTCGTTCCCGCTCGATAAAGCGAGAGCGAGCTCTTGCTTTATTCTCACTTAATCATGACTTTCTTGCCGTTCTTAATAACGACACCCTTGTAACCCTTGAAGACACGCTGTCCGCTCAGGTTATATACAGGCTTGCCGTCACTGAAGATGTCATTAGTACCGTCTGCAGAGATGCTGTAGATGCCAGTAGCAATAGTGGCAACACCGGTAATTGCATTGGTAGCAGGATCGAAGGTGAAGAGTACGTCGTAAACACCGTCAGCTGGGATTTCAACGATCTGGTTGTTACCCATTCCGTCAGGAATCCAAACGCTGCCGTTCTTCACAATCTTGTACTCAATATTTCCAGCGGTCAGGCTAACACTGGTGTACTTCTTCTCGTACTTACCAGTCTCCGCATTCAGCGTCATCTTGTTGGCTTCGGCTGTACCATCCCACGTCTTTCCAAAGAGTACGTCACTGCTACCGGCTACCACATAAGTATCCTCAATAGGCTCTGGAGCTGCCTCACCCTCGATGGTTACGGCATTGAAGTCCTTTTCTACGATGATCTTGTAAGTAGTACCTTCCTTCACCTTATTCAGCACGATAGTACCATTCACCTTAGAAAGTGTCTTGATCTCATTCAGCGGAGCCTCTACGTCGCCTTCACCAAGGGCATAGCGGTTGGTACTGTTGAAGATAGACCAGTCTGCATCAGCGGCAGCCTCCGCTTCAGTAAACTGCTTGTCGGAGAATGCGAAGAAGACTTTAGTAGTAGGAGCAAACTCAAACTCGAACTTTTCAGTCTCAGCATTGTAGGTCATCTCTGTCATTGCCGTACGATCCCAACTGTTCATGTCACCAATGATATAGAACTTAGGCAGTGGCTGGAATACAACAGATACCGTAATGTTAAAGCCTGGCATGATGAGGTAAGAACCTGTCTCATCTTCACCAAATGTGATGCTAGAAGTAACATCTTCACCGGCATCGTTCTTGATGATTGCTACAATACCACTGGAACTATAGCCCTCAGCAGGCGTAAAGGTTGCATAGATCTTATCGCCTTCGGCAGCATAATCCTTGTCGACCTTCACTGTTCCGCCAGTGCACTCACCGATGGTGGCAGCATAACCTGTGACATTGGTCAATGTCCAGCGTGGGTCACCAATTCCTGTGGTAGGACCAGTTGCTCCAGGAGCCACTACGAACTTACCACCGAAGTCGCCATTGGCAGCATCATTGAATACTGCAACACCAGCGTAACTGTTCTTGACGATGTCTTCCTCGCCTTTCTTGCCTGCCCAGACTTGTCCTTGCCACCCCAGTTGAAGACGTTGCCGTCAACATCCCATACAGGTTTATCACTCGTCTGACCCTTGTTGAAGCCCACGACTGTCTGACCTTCCTTACCGAAGTCTACGAAGACGTTATTCTTCAGCGTGTGGATGTTCTGGGCTGTACCGTTCTGCTTCAGGTCGCAGACATTCTTGCCCTTGGCAATGTTCACAATCGTTGAGTTCTGAACATCGAACGTCTGGTGGTCATAGATTCCAGGAACATCCTGATCCTCTGCATCCTTCGTCCACAAGTTCTTGGGACGACTGCCGTACTGGGCGAAGAAGCCGGTGTTTGCACCTGCTGCCCAGATGGTTGACTTGTTGACAGTCACCGTAGCAACATAGCCCTTGCCGCTGAAGTCAATAACGTTCTTGCCGGCGGCTGGCATCTCGATAACAGAGTTGTCAATCGTCAAGGTATTGACATAAGTCTTCTGGTTGTCCTTAACCAATGCACCCTTCAGACCCTTGACAGTAACGTCCTTAATCGTTACGGCATCAACCAGGTAGTGGTCGGATGGGGTCGTTCCGTCTGCCTTCATGGCAAACTCCTCAGAGCCTTCCAAGGCAATGAAGTTGCCATCCAATCCGCTGGCATCGATCGTTGCACCGGAGGCACCGTTGATGGCAACACTACCACCTGCGGTGATGGTTGCAGTAACTGTATAAGCAGTGTTCTCTGCCAGGTTGATGGTTATACCGCCAACCTTCAGACCTGCTGACTTGGCTGTAATCGCTGCAGTAATGTCACCCTCGGTGATGTCTGCTGCATTGATTACGATGTCGATTACAATTGTCTCAGCCGTAGGAGCGGTGAATGTGCCGAATGTACCATTGAGGTCACCTGTTGCAAGGTCGGTGAACTTGACAATACCTGCAATGCAGTTCTTGACAATGTCCTCCTCGCCCTTCTTGCCTGCCTTTGCAACCTCAGCCTCAGACTTGTCCTTGCCACCCCAGTTGAAGACGTTGCCGTCAACATCCCATGCAGAATTTGCACTCGTCTGACCCTTGTTGAAGCCCACGACTGTCTGACCTTCCTTACCGAAGTCTACGAAGGCGTTGTTCTTCAGCGTGTAGCCGTTATTGGCTGTACCATTCTGCTTCAGGTCGCAGACATTCTTGCCCTTGGCAATGTTCACAATCGTTGAGTTCTGAACATTGAACAACTGGAAGAAGTTTGCCCTGTATTCCTCCGGGAAGTTGTTGGGACGGCTACCATACTGGGCAAAGAAGCCCGTATTGTTACCTGCTGCCCAAATCGTAGACTTGTTGACAATTACCTCACCTACATAGCCCTTGCCGTTGAAGTCGATGACATTCTTGCCAGCTGCGGGCATCTCGATGTTACAGTTGTCAATGGTCAGCGTACCAAGCAGCGTCTTCTGGTTGTCCTTAATCAAGGCACCCTTCAGACCCGTCATCTTCACGTCCTTGACAGTTACGGCATTGATGGATAAGTGGCTAGCGTCATAAACATCCTGACCTTCGCCATCCTGACCTAACAGAACATACTTGTCTGAGCCATTCAGACTAATGACCTCAGCGTTATTACCACTGGCATCGATTGTTGCACCAGCGGCACCATTGATGGTCAGATTGGCAGGAGCTACGATAGGAGCACTTACGGTATAGGCACCGTCGGCCTTCAGGTTGATGGTGATGTTACCAACATTCTTACCCTCTGAAGCAGTAGCCAATGCAGCAGTCAAGTCACCAGACTCAGGAGAAATCTCAATGTCTGTAGCTGGTACAGCCTCCACCAGGAAGTCATCCACGTAGCAATAGAACATATCGTTCGAGATGTTATGGATACCAATACAATAGTAGCCAGTCTCTGCTACGGTGAATGCGTTGTTCTCGAATGTCGTGAACGTGGTGGAAGTAACATCTGTTTCAGGCAGTACTTCCAAACCCGCCGACAAGGCGGCAGCAGTTATCTCTTTGGCAGCTTTTACTTCAATCTTCTCAGGATATGAAGAAAGTTGACAGCGAGCCAGGAAACTGATGTGATAGAACTTTCCTGCCTGAAGCTTAATCAGCGGAGACACCAGCCAGTCATCATTAGGAGTTGCATAGGAAATACGTGCCATGCCATTATACGACAACCATGTAACATTGTCATTGTTTGCATCGATAACCTTGAACTCCCTAAACTTGGCTTTTGTACTGAAGTCATTGTTGTATGGCAGCACATCAACCTGTAAAGGAGCAGGCTCATCCTTCATGAGCATCAACTCAGAATAATAAGCCAAATAATACATTTTTGTATCAGATGCATTAGCAAGAATATACTGGTTGGGATCCAGTGTCAGTGTGTTGGCTGTCGCATCAAAAGTCATGGTGAATGAATCTGTTAATTCACCATCTTGATTAGCACCGACCACCCAAATGTGATAAGTATCACTATCGCCAATATACTGGAGACCAGGGAAGGTAGCGGTTGTACCACTGATAGTACCCTTAATCCAAGCATCAGGGAAGTTTGCGAAGAGGCCGCCTACATAGACGTCGTCGCCCACAAAGGCTACATTGACCTGCTCGGGAGGTGTTGTAGAACCATCACCTTCTGCATACCACTGTGCAACCTCTGCACCTGCAGGCAGTTCAACGAGGACAGTAGGTGTGGGAACATAACTCTCGTCCCACGTGAATACTGTTGTGTACTCACCGCCAGGAGCACCATACTCATAAACAGTGTCGTCGTCCGACCATGCTACTGTCAGTGTACGGGTGGCACTGGTGCCGTTCTGGGTGATAGTATTGCCATCAGCGCTGATAGTATAAGTAATCGACTCTGCACTCTTGTCGTTGGTTGCTGTAACCGATGTTCCTGATGTTGTCACGTCAGCCATGGTGATATATAAACCATAACTCTCGCTACTATTATACAACAAGAACTGCTTCAGGGGCACCGTGATGGTGTTGCCATCCTTGGTTCCCTTGACCCAGTTATTGTTGGAAAAACCTGCAATGGGATTCTGGATATAGACATCATTGCCGTCAAAGGCAATTGCTGTCATTCCACTTTGGGCAGTCTCTGCATAAATATTATCATAAGCATGATAGAAGCCCGAACGGCTGTAATACTTCACCTCAGCGGTGGCAGGCACCTCCGTGATGATGTCACCATGATACTCTTGAGACCTGTTAGAAGCTTTCGCATTCGATTTCATCAAACTTCCGTCGGGCAAGGTCTTGCCGGTGATTACCCTACGGAAATGACCATTCCCATTGTCTGAGAAGTACGATGGCGTCTCATGCTCAACCCAGTTCCACTGGAGTGCTTGAGCGGGTATAGCAAACAGCATAGCCGCCACTAATACCAAAAAAGATAAACTTTTTTTCATACGCAATTTGTTTTAGTTTGTTAATAGTATAATGTTAATAAAAAAATACATAGTAGTTACGGTAAATGCCCACCTCAAGCACTGAGACGAACATAAATCGTTGCAAAGATAAGCTATTTTTACGAAATACCTCCGTTCGTTTGCATTATTTAACGGAAATCTATAAAGGAATGATTACTCCCCCAAAAACATGAGTACATTTTAGGGGAAGGAGGGTCTTATATATATATATATTATTAAACGCGTTTAAAAACTAATTATGAGAAAACTAATCTTTATGGCTGTATCGTTGCTTGGTGTAGCAACGACGGCTTTTGCACAGTATCCCGATCTCACCGGTGAGGCAAAGCAGATGATCGAAGAACAGAAAGCACAGTGGAAGGCACATAGCGACTCTGCATGGGAGGCAGCCTTCCCCATCGTAATTGAAGAAGCCAAGGCAGGTCGTCCCTATGTACCCTGGGCATCCCGTCCCTACGACCTGCGTCAGGCAAAGATACCTGCCTTCCCAGGTGCTGAAGGAGGTGGTATGTTCACCTTTGGCGGTCGTGGCGGAAAAGTACTGACCGTCACTAACCTGAACGACGACGGTCCCGGTTCGTTCCGCTGGGCTTGTGAACAGGGCGGAGCCCGTATCGTCGTATTCAATGTCAGCGGTATCATCCGTCTGAAGTCACCCATCTACGTCCGTGCCCCCTATATCACCATAGCCGGACAGACGGCTCCCGGCGACGGCGTGATCATTGCCGGTGAGTCGTTCCAGGTAGACACCCACGATGTCATCGTGCGCCACATGCGCTTCCGTCGTGGTGAGACACAGGTCACCAACCGTGAGGACTCCTTCGGCGGCAACCCCGTGGGCAACATCATGATCGACCATTGCTCCTGTGAGTGGGGACTCGACGAGAACATCTCCTTCTACCGTCATATGTTCGACATGCACGACGGCAAACCCAACCGCAAGGAACCGACCGTTAACGTGACCATCCAGAATACCATCAGTGCCAAGGCACTCGATACGTGGAACCATGCCTTCGGCTCTACCATCGGAGGCGAGAACACCACGTTCATGCGCAACCTCTGGGCAGACAACACCGGACGTAACCCAAGTATCGGCTGGGGCGGTGTGTTCAACTACATCAACAACGTCGTCTATAACTGGGTACACCGTACGGCAGACGGCGGTGAGTTCACCACCATGTCGAACTTCATCAATAACTACTACAAACCCGGTCCGCTGACTCCGAAAGACTCTCCAGTAGGTCACCGTATTGTCAAGAGCGAGAGCCGTTCTCAGGGTCTCTTCCCCTTCAAGCAGTTCGGTCGCGTCTATGCCGTGGGTAATATCATGGAAGGCTATCCCGAGATTACGAAGGACAACTGGAACGGCGGTATTCAGACTGCCGACAAGGATGGTGAGATGGATGCCACGGAACTGGCACTGATGCGCTCCAATGAGCCGTTCGTCATGCCGCATATCTCGATGATGAGTGCCCAAGAGGCTTTCGACTGGGTGCTGTCGAATGCCGGTGCCACCATCCCCTGCCGCGATATCGTCGACCAGCGTATCTGTGAGGAGGTAAGGACGGGAGTCGCCTACTATGTGCCTGACTATGAAAAGAAGGTGAAGGACAATCCCTACGGTGACATGTGGGGACTCCACGACAAGTCGAAGAACGAACAGGGCACCTTCAAGTACCGCCGTCTTCCTGACGACTCCTACAAACAGGGTGTCATTACCGATCCACGACAGATGGGCGGCTATCCTGAGTATAAGAAATGGAAGCCCTGGAAAGACAGCGACGGTGACGGTATGCCGGATGAGTGGGAGAAGAAGAACGGCCTGAATCCAAACGACCCAAGCGATGCCGTAAAAGACTGTAACGGAGACGGTTACACAAATATAGAAAAGTATATTAATGCCATTCCTACTGACAAGAAAGTAGACTGGACAGACATGAAGAATAACCACGACACACTTGTAAAAGCACTATGAATACCAAAGAACTGACAATACTCGCGGAGAAAAACCGCAAACGACTCATAGAGGTCGTTTACCGTGCCAAGGCAGGACATATCGGCGGCGACCTGTCGTGCCTGAATGTGATGACGGCACTCTATTTCCATGTCATGAAAGGTCTTGACCCTCAGGAGCCCAAGGCTCCCAGCCGTGACCGTTTCGTGTTGAGCAAGGGTCACTGCGTCGAGGCACTCTATGTAACCCTGGAGGCAAAAGGTTTCCTGAAACCGGAAGTTCTTGACACCTTAGGACAGTATGGCTCCATCCTCAGCGGACACCCCACCATCGAGGTACCTGGCATTGAGGTCAACAGCGGAGCTTTAGGACACGGTCTCAGCATCGGAGTCGGTATGGCTATCGCTGCCAAGATGGACCAGAAGACATGGAAGACCTACGTCCTCATGGGCGATGGTGAACAGGGTGAAGGTTCTATCTACGAGGCCGCCATGGCAGGCAACAAGTATCAGTTGGACAACCTCGTCGCCATCCTGGACCGTAACCACCTGCAGATCAGCGGTGACACGGAGGATGTGATGCCCATCGACTCTATCAAGGAACGCTGGAGTGCCTTCGGCTGGGATGTGACAGAGATGAACGGTGACTCGATGGAAGATATCATCAAGACCTTCGATGCCATCGACTATACTAACAAGAAGCCTCACCTGCTGGTATCGAATACCACCAAGGGCAAGGGTGTGAGTTTCATGGAAGGCATTGCCAAATGGCACCACGGTGTACTGAACGAGCAGCAATGCCTCGATGCCGTCAAGGAAATCGAAGAGAGGATTGAGAAATTAGAAGCGTAATACCGTTTTTCCAGAATACCGGTATATTGAATAAAAAAAGAAAAAACTATGATAGCTTGTAGAAAACAGTTTACTGACACGCTGCTGGAACTGGCACGTGAAGACAAAGATATTATTGCCGTAACCACGGATGCCCGCGGCTCAGTGACCTTGGGCGACTATGCCAATGCCCTGCCCGAACAGTTTGTGGAGTGCGGCATCGCCGAACAGGATGCCGTGGGTATCTCCGCAGGACTCGCCCACTCAGGAAAGAAAGTGTTCTGCTGTGGTCCTGCCTGCTTCTATGTGGCACGAAGCCTGGAACAGGTGAAGGTCGACCTTGCCTATTCTGAGAACCCCGTCACCATCTTGGGTGTATCAGGCGGTGTGGCATACGGTGCCTTAGGTGCCACCCATCACTCTCTGCATGACATCGCCGTGTTGCGTACCTTCCCGGGTATGACGGTCTGTCTACCCTCTGACTGGCGCGTCACCAAGAAACTCGTGAAGTTCCTAGTCAACTACGACAAACCATGTTACGTCCGTGTGGGACGTGCTGCCGTTCCTGATGTCTATGAGAACGACGACTTCCAGTTTGAGGTGGGTAAGGCTATCACCGTCCTCGACGGCAACGATATGACCATCGTGGCTACCGGTGAGACCGTCTATCATGCCTGGCAGGCTGGTCTGAAGTTGAAGGAACAGGGCATCAGTGCCCGTGTACTCGATATGTCATGGATCAAGCCCTTCGACACCGAGGCGATCCTGAAAGCCGCCAAGGAGACAGGACGTCTCGTCACCGTTGAGGAGCATAGCCAGTTTGGCGGTTTGGGTGCGATGGTCTGCGAGACCATCAGCGAGACCCCCGTTCCCGTACGCATCCTCGGCATCCCCGACGAGAATGCCGTCCACGGCACGAATGCCGAGATATTCCACCACTACGGTCTTGATGCCGAAGGCATTACAAAGTCCGTGATGGATTTTGTAAGTGAAAAGTGAAAAATGAATAATTTGCTACCGCTTTATGAATTACATCATCGCAATAGACCAGAGCACCTCGTCGACCAAGGCACTCCTCTTTGACGAGCAGTGCAGGATGCTGGCACGCACTAATGTAGACCACCAACAGTACTACCCCCAGACAGGTTGGGTAGAGCATGACGCGGAGGAAATCTATCAGAATATGATTGTTGCCATACGGCAACTAATCTCTGAGAACTCCGAGAACTCTGAGTACTCCCTCGCCATCACCAACCAGCGCGAGACGGCTGTCGTATGGAACAAGGCAACAGGTAAACCCATTGCCAATGCCGTGGTATGGCAGGATACCCGTGGTGCAGAGTTATGCCGTAAGCTACGCTCACAGGGCTATGCCAAACGGGTCTTTGACAAGAGCGGGCTACTGATCGATCCCAACTTCTCGGCATCCGGTGTGAAATGGTTGCTGGATCATATCGAAGGAGCCCGTCAGGCTGCCAACCATGGCGAGCTGCTGATGGGTACCATAGAGACATGGCTTATCTGGAAACTGACAGAGGGCAAGGTACATGCGACAGACTATACCAATGCCTCGCGTACCATGTTATTCAATATCCATACCATGGACTGGGACGACGACCTGCTGGCACTGTTTGACATCCCCCGTTCGATGATGCCGGAAGTACATCCCTGCGATGCCGTCTATGGCGAGACAACCTGTGAGGGACTCTTCCCTACCCCCATCACCATTGCCGGTGTACTGGGTGACAGTCATGGAGCCCTCGTCGGACAGATGTGTTTCACCAAAGGCTCCGGTAAGGTGACCTACGGTACGGGAAGCAGTGTGATGGTGAATATTGGTGAGGAACCGAAGGCCGCCCCCGAGGGTCTGGTGACCAGTGTGGGCTTCTCTGCCTTCGGTAAGGTTTACTATGGTTTTGAGGGAAATATCTATAGCACAGGAGCCACCTTGAAATGGATTGCCGACCAGTTGAAACTGGTAGGTCATCCTGCAGAGATGGAGGCATTGGCTACCAGTGTCGAGGACAATGGCGGCGTGTATATCGTCCCTGCCTTCTCCGGACTCGGTGCCCCCTGGTGGCAGAGTAATGTGAAGGGGGCTGTCTTCGGACTGACCTTCGCCACGACGAAGGCTCACTTCCTACGTGCCGCCTTGGAGAGTATCGCCTACCAAATCAAGGACTTGGTGGATGTGATGGCACGTGCCACAGGCGGTCGTCTGAAGGAGATTGCCGCAGACGGCGGTCCTACGAAGAACAAGTTCCTGATGCAGTTCCAGGCTGACATGCTCAACACCCCTGTCGTCTGCACGGAAGTCGACGATGCCTCAGCTTTCGGTGCCGTTATCATGAACGGCTTCGCCCGCGGCTTGTGGAAGAGTTTCGAGGAGGTGCGCCCGTTGCGTAAGGTAACGGAAGTGTACCAGCCGACAACTAACTGTCAACAGTTAGCAACCCTCTACCAAGGCTGGCGCAATGCAGTGAATCAATTGATAAAATAATAAAAACAAAAACAATATGAGAAACGGAAAAACTTGCTTTGGCGTGATCATCGGAACACGCGCCTATTTTAACTCAGAACTTGCCAAGGACGTGCGCAAGCAGTTACTCAGGACACTGGAGGATGGCGGCTATGAGTATATCATCCTGCCAGAGGATGCTACCCCTACCGGCAGCAGCAGTATCGAAACCCGTGAGGACGGACTGAAGGTATCGAAACAGTTCCGTGAGCACCGTGACGAGATTGATGGTATCATCGTCTCATTGCCTAACTTCGGTTTCGAGATCGGTATCATCAATGCCATCAGTGATGCCGACCTGAACGTGCCCGTCATGGTACAGGCCTGCGACGACGAGAATGACAAGGTAGACCTTGACAGTCGCCGCGATGCTTTCTGTGGAAAGATCAGTGTCTGCAACAACCTCTACCAGTATGGTATTCCTTTCACGGACACCACCCTGCACACCTATTCTATATATAGTGACCTCTTGGCAAAGGACATCGATCGCTTTGCCGCCATCTGCCGTGTCGTCAATGGCTTACGTCACTGTCGTCTCGGACAGATTGGCACGCGTCCGTTGGGTTTCAATACCTGTCGTGCCTCTGAGAAATTGTTACAACGCAGCGGTATCACTGTCGTTCCTGCCGACCTCTCGGAGATTCTCTATGCTGCCCAGAAGATCAGCGACGACGATCCGAAGTTCATTGAGATGTGCAACCGTACCTGCAACTATGCCAAGGTACCCGATTCCTATAAGGAGAAATTGGGACTGCAGGCTAAGTTCAGTGTGGCTGTCGAGAACTGGATAGAGGCGAACGACGTACAGGCTGTCGCCATCCAGTGCTGGGACTCCCTGGAGCAGAACTACGGCTGTGCTCCCTGCGTCACCATGTCGATGCTCTCCGATAAGTTGATTCCTGCCGCCTGCGAGACAGACCTTGCCGGTGCCATCTCCATGTATGCGCTATCGCTTGCCAGTGGTCAGGCTCCTGCCCTGCTCGACTGGAACAACAACTTCGCCGAGGACCGCAACAAGTGTGTATGTACCCATTGCGGCAACTTCCCCAAGCAGTTCGTGGGTAATGGTGATCTGAAACTCGGTCCCCTCGGTGTACTCGGAAGGACACTCGGTAAGATCAACACCTTCGGTGCCGTCTATGCCAAGGTCAGCGAGGGTCCGTTCACCTTCTTCCGCATCTCTACCGACGACCCAAAGGGCTGTATCAAGGCATACCTCGGCAAGGGCGAGATTACCAACGACCCGTACGGTATGGACGGTTGCATCGCTGTCACGAAAGTCGACAACCTGCAGCAATTGATGAAGTATATCTGCAAGAACGGTTTCGAGCATCATGTCGCCATGTGCCGCACCGATGTCGTGGATATCCTTAATGAAGCAATAGAAACATATTTAGGTTGGAATCTGTATGTACATGAATAAGAAATACAGGGGTGTGGTCGTTCCGATGGTCACACCCGTCACAAAGGAAGGGGCACTCGATACGGATGCCGTCGTACGTATCATCGAGTTCTTTGCCCAGGCAGGGGTCTCCCCTCTGTTGATGGGTACCACGGGTGAGGGAAACAGTGTCAGCCAAGCTGACGGACTGTTGTTTGTGGAGACGGCAGTAAAGGCTGCCCGGCAGCGCATCACCATCTATGCCGGACTGACAGGCAACTGTTTCAGTGAACAACTGCGACAGGCAGAGGCATATACCAAGGCAGGGGCTGATGTCATCGTGGCAACCCTGCCCACCTACTATGCCCTGACACCGGAACAAATGGAGAACTACTACCGTCGACTGGCAGATGCTATCACTGGTCCGTTGATGCTTTACAATATCCTTGCCACGACACACATGAGTATTCCCGTGGATGTCATCCGCCGGCTTGCCGACCACCCGAATATCGTGGGACTGAAAGACTCGGAGCGTGACCTGGAGCGTATGGCACAGTGTATTGAGATAGCCAAAGGACGTGAGGACTTCTGTTATTTCTGCGGATGGGCGGCACAGTCGGCCCACTCCCTGGAACTGGGCGGCGACGGTATCGTACCCTCTACGGGCAACTACGTTCCAGAAATGTTCCAACAACTCTACGAGGCAGCCGTTGCTGGTGATATGACAACAGCCAACCGCCTCCAAGACGAGACGAACGAGATAGCTAAGATATACCAGAAAGACCGTATGTTGGGACAGTCGTTGACGGCACTGAAAGTGATGATGCAGACGAAGGGACTCTGTGAGCCCTGGATGCTCATGCCACTGACAAGACTCACTGAGGAAGAGGAAAAAGCCATAAGAGATGCATTGGATTGACTACATTATCGTACTCATCTCGATTGCTACTGCCATCGGCATGGGTATGTATTTCGCCCACAGACAGAAAGACACCTCCCAGTACTTTGCTGGTGGCGGTAAGATTCCTGCGTGGGCGGTGGGCATCTCCATCTTTGCCACACTGATATCAAGTGTGACCTTCCTCGCCTACCCGGGTGCCGCCTATGCCGACAACTGGATATTGCTGGTGCAGGGGCTGATGGTACCCATCGTCCTCGTGGCACTCATCGGTATCATCGTACCGTTGTTCCGTAAGGTCATCCGTCTCTCCACCTACGAGTATTTCGAACGACGCTTCGGACTGTTTGCCCGTCTGTACTCGTCATTTGCCTTTACGTTAGGTCATTTCTCAAAAGCAGGAACGGTATTCTTCCTCGTATCGATGGCACTGGCGACCTTCCTGAACATCAACATTTATATCATCGTCCTCGTTTTAGGTATCACCATCATCATCCTGACACTCTTAGGAGGCATGGAGGCGATTGTATGGATGGATGTGGCACAGGGGTTCCTGCTCATCGGCGGCGGTATCATCTGTATCGCCATCCTGATGTTCGGCATCGAGGGCGGCCCTGCCGAGACATTCCGCATAGCCTCGGAATACAACAAGATCAGTTTCGGTCCCTACGACTGGAGCCTCTCGGAACTATGCTTCCTAGTGATGGTACTCAATGGTATCTTCTATGCCCTGCAGAAATACGGTACAGACCAGACCATCGTACAGCGTTACCTCGCTGCGAAGAACGACAAAGAAGCCAAGAAGGCAGCGTATATCGGTGTATTGATGTCCGTTCCCATCTGGGCATTGTTTATGTTTATCGGTACGGCACTCTTTGCCTATTATCACGCACAGGGTGCCCCGCTGTTGCCAGAGGATATCAAGGCGGATGAAGTATTCCCCTATTTCATCGCCCACGAACTGCCCGTCGGTATTCGCGGACTTATCATTGCCGCATTGGCGGCAGCAGCCATCTCGTCGTTGGACAGCGACCTGAACTGTCTGTCTGCCATCGCCGTACAAGACTACTACAAACGGTTCCGTAAGGATGCCACCGACCAGCAACAGCTACGCTTCGGCAAATGGATGGTCGTACTGGCTGGTATCGGAGCCATCGGTGTTGCCTGCCTCTACATCTTCTGGGGCGGTGAGGGTATCTTAGGAGCCTTGTTCTCGCTCTATGCTATCTTCTCGGCAGGTATCGTGGGCATCTTCATCCTCGGTCTGTTCAGTCGTCGTGCCAACAAACAGGGACTGTATATCGGTATTGCCGCCGCTGTGATCTTCACGGCATACGCCGTACTGACCAGTACGAGGGTTGATATTCACGGCACGGGTGTCAAGGAGACATTACTCGACCTGGGTGACTGGAACTTCTCACACCATAAATATATGTTAGGTGTCTACTCTCACCTCATCGTCCTCGTGGTAGGCTATGCCGCCAGTTTCCTCTTCAAGACACCGCTTGCGGACAAGGAACTAACCATCTGGGGCTACCTGGAGGAGCGAAAGAAAACATCGGAATAACGGAATACCGGAATATCGGTATAACGGAATAACGAAAAAAATAATATGATAAATCCTTTCAGAATTGACGGCCAGCGAGCCGTGGTGACAGGCGGTAGCAGTGGACTGGGACTGGGTATCGCCAAAGTATTTATAGAGGCGGGTGCCGAAGTGGTTATCATCGGACGTAACGAAGAGAAACTGCAGAAAGCCCAGCAACAACTGGGCAAACAATGCAGTTACCGCGCCTTTGACGTGACGCAGACAGACCAGATTCCTACCTTGGTACAGGAAATCGGGGCTGTGGATATCCTCGTGAACTGTGCCGGTACGCACCTCAAGAAATGGGCATTAGATGTCAGCGACACCGAGTTTCTGGATGTGATGAACGTCCATGTAATGAGCGTCTTTGCACTCAGTCGTGAGTTTGCCAAAGGGATGGTGGAACGCGGCAAAGGCAATATCATCATGATCAGTTCCATGGCTGCCCTCATGGGTTTAGAGCAGATTGTTGCCTACACAACAGCAAAGACGGCTATCCTCGGACTACAACGTAGTTTAGTGGCAGAACTGTCACCCAAAGGTATCCGTATCAACACCATCGCTCCAGGATGGATAGACACGCCCATGTTCCACAAGGCAACAGACAACGACCCACAGCGCAAGGCCAATATCCTGCGCCGCATCCCGATGAAGACCTTCGGACAACCCGAAGACATCGGCTATGCCGCCCTCTATTTGTCATCACCTGCCGGCAGTTACGTGAATGGTGTCTTCCTCCCGGTGGATGCCGGAGCTTC